>JAODNQ010000256.1 GCA_025464695.1 Frankiales bacterium
CAGCGTCGTCCTCGGCCCGGGCCCAGGCCTCCTGCGCCGGCCGATCCAGCGCGCCAGGGGCGGCGGCCCACAGCGCCTCGACCAGCTCGCGCAGCAGGCGGCGCTCCTGGGCCTGCACCTCCTCGACGCCGGGGCGGCCCATGACGTAGCGGGCGGTGACCGCCTTGAGCAGCGCGCACTCGGCCTGCTCACGGGCCGGGACCACCAGCCCGGCCGCGTACCGGCGAAGCGGGCCGTCGCCGTGCGCCGCCCGGGTGGCCTGCTCCGCGGCACGGCAGAACCGCCCGATCGTGCTGCTGGTGAGGGCCTTGAGCCGGGCCTCGTCGGCGGTGCCGGCGTCGTAGGAGGGCGGGAAGCCGCGCAGCAGGCCGTCGAGCACCTGCTCGAGCTCCGCGGCCGAGGCGCGGCTGTAGTGGCGTGCCGCCAGGGCGGCGAGCTCGGCGCCGTCGCGCCGCAGGTCCTCCAGGCGCACCTGCCCCGACAGGACGCCGTCCTCGAGGTCGTGCACGGAGTAGGCGACGTCGTCGGCCCAGTCCATGACCTGCGTCTCGAGCGGCCGGCCGCCCTCCGGAGCCCCCTCGCGGAGCCACGTGAACACCGGCAGGTCGTCGGGGTAGACGCCGTACTTGCGGACGCCCACCACCCGCGGCCAGGGGTACTTGGTGGCGGCGTCGAGGGTGGCGCGGGTGAGGTTGAGCCCGGCCCCGGGGACCTTCACCTCGAGCCGCGTCAGCACCCGCAGCGACTGCGCGTTGCCCTCGAAGCCCCCGCACGGCTGGCTGACCTCGTCGAGCGCGGCCTCCCCGTTGTGGCCGAACGGCGGGTGGCCGAGGTCGTGCGCGAGGCAGGCGGCGTCGACGAGGTCGGGGTCGCAGCCGAGCTCCGCGCCCAGCTCACGGCCGATCTGCGCGGTCTCCAGCGAGTGGGTCAGCCGGGTCCGCGGGACCGCGACCCCCGGCCCGTACGGCTCGACCACCTGGGTCTTGCCCGCGAGCCTGCGCAGCGCGCCGGAGTGCAGGACCCGGGCGCGGTCACGGGCGTACGGGTCGCGCGCGGACGGCGGCTCCGGTGCCCAGCGGGCGACGTCGTCGGGCGTCATACCGCGCGGGGAGCGCCCTCGCCCGCGCTGCTGCCGAACGTCCGGTAGTACAGGTAGGCGGCCGTCTCCCGGGCGATGTACCGGACCTCGGTGGAGCGGCTGCGCACCGACGGCCCGGCGCGGGTCGGGCTGGTCACGGCGGTGAGCCCCAGGTCGCGCGCCATGGTGCGGCTGCGCAAGGAGTGCCAGGGGTCGGTGACGAGGACGACGCTCTTCCAGCCGTGCTGCCGCATGACGACGTCGAGGGCGCGCAGGCTCTGGAGGGTGTCGCTGCCCTTGCCGACGGCGAGGATCTTCGTCCGGTCGACGCCGCGCTTGCGCAGGTACAGGTCACCGGCCTGGGCCTCGGTGAAGCGGTCGCCCTCACGCCCCCCGCCGACGGTGACGATGCGCGGCGCGACGCCGCCCCGGAACAGGGTGCGGGCGTGCTCGAGCCGGGCCTCGAGGACCGAGCTGGGGCGCCCGTCGAACTGGGAGGCGCCGAGCACGACGATGACGTCGCTGCGGCTGCGGTCGTCGGACCGCGCCGTCCACCAGACGTGCGCGGCCGTGCCGACCGGGACCGCCAGCACGAGCAGCACCACGGCGGCGAGGACCCGCCGGACGGTCTTGGAGAACAGGAGCGCGAACACCCGACCAGTGTCAGCCCTGGCGCCGCCGCCGGCCGCTCCGACCCGCGGCGAGCAGGGCCGCGAGGAGCAGGGCGGCCGCGCCGTACCAGGGACGGCGGTCGCGGGACGGGCCGGCAGCGGGACGGGCAGCGACCGGCTCGGCGCTGGCGCTCGGGCTCGGGCCGGCGCTGGGACCGGCGCTCGCGCGGGGGCTGGGGGTCTCCGGCGGGGCGAGTCTCGCGAGCCGGACCAGCGGCGTCCCCTCGCCCTCGCTGGCCACGAGCAGCCCCTGCCCGTCGCGCGTGTAGCTCACGGCCTCGCCCTGCGGCGACGTCGGCAGCGTGCTGCGCACGGGGCTCTGCGCGAAGGTGGCCGCGAGGTCGGGCAGCAGTGGCCACTCGTGCACATCGGTGTAGGTGCGCAGCACCAGCCGGCTGCCGTCGGGCGACACCGCGCCCCCGGTGACCAGCACGCCGCCGAAGGGCCCGGCCGGGCCGCCCGTCGCCCCGGACGGCCGCAGCCGGACGTCGGCGACCCGGCGGAGCACCTGCGGCCCGGTCGCGTCCAGGGCGGCGGTGTAGACGGTGCTCCCGGTGAGCCCCTTGGTCACCACCGCCACCCGGGTCGCGCCCGGCAGCACCAGCAGGGCCTCGGCGTCGTGCGGGCCGTCCTCGTAGGTGAACCGGTAGGTCGTCACCGGGCCGGGGCTGCTGCCCGACGGCTCCGCCACCCGCAGCACCGTCACGCGTTCGCGGACGGAGCGGTTGTCACCGGTGTCCGCGACCCACAGGCTCGGGCGGCCCCGGGCGTCGGGGGCCGCGGCGAGGTCCTCCCAGTCGCGGGCCTGCACCGGCAGCCGGACCCGGGCGACCGGACGGGCGCGGGCGTCGAGACGGGTGAGCACCGGCGGGTTGCCGCTGTCCTCCAGCACCCACGTGCCCTGGACGCCCGCCGCGACCCCGCTGACCTCGTCGAGGGGCACGCGACCGAGCACCTGCGGCGAGCCGAAGCCGGTGGCGACCGCCAGCAGGAGGCCGAGCACGTCTAGACCACGCCGTAGAGCCGGTCCCCCGCGTCGCCGAGGCCCGGCGTGATGTATCCGCGCTCGTCGAGGCGGTCGTCGACGGCGGCCGTCACCACGAGGACGTCGTCGTCGGGGAAGGCCTGCTCGAGCCGGGCCACCCCCTCGGGGGCGGCGAGCAGGCACACGCAGGTGACCTGCCCGGCGCCGCGCGCCTTCATGAGAGCGACCGTGGCGATCAGGGTGCCGCCGGTGGCCAGCATCGGGTCGAGCACGTAGACCTCGCGGCCGGCGAGGTCCTCGGGCAGGCGGTCGGCGTACGCCGTGGCGGTCAGGGTGGTCTCGTCGCGGACCATCCCGAGGAACCCGACCTCGGCGGTGGGCAGCAGCCGGGTCATGCCGTCGAGCATCCCGAGGCCGGCGCGCAGGACGGGCACCACCAGCGGGACGGGCCGCGCCAGCCGCACCCCCGAGGCGACGGCGACGGGGGTCCGGACCTCGACGGGCTCGGTCCGGATGCCGCGGGTGGCCTCGTAGGCGAGCAGGGTGACGAGCTCGTCGGCGAGCCGCCGGAAGGTCGGGGAGTCGGTGCGGGCGTCGCGCAGCGCGGTGAGCTTGTGGCTGACGAGCGGGTGGTCGACGACGAGGGTGCGCACGTCGTCGACCGTAGTGCGGCGCCGCTAGCCTCGGGCCTCGTGAAGCCCCTGTGGACACTGCACGGAGACGGTCGCACCGTCCGCCCCGGCGAGGTCGTCGCCCCCGAGGAGCGGCTCGCCTGGCCGCTCACGATCGGCGTCGGCGCGCAGCACGTGCTGGCCATGTTCGGCGCCACGTTCCTGGTGCCGCTGCTGACCGGGTTCCCCGTCTCGACGACGCTGCTGTTCTCCGGCGTCGGGACCCTGCTGTTCCTGCTCATCACCCGCGGCCGGGTGCCGTCCTACCTCGGCAGCTCGTTCGCGTTCATCGCCCCGATCCAGGCAGTCTCGTTCACCGGCGGCACCGCCGACCCGGCGAAGCTGCCGCTGGCCGTCGGCGGCCTGCTCGTCACCGGTCTCGTGCTGGCCGGCGTCGGGCTGCTGGTGCAGGCCTTCGGGACGCGCTGGCTCAACGCCGTGCTGCCACCGGTGGTGACCGGGGCGGTCGTCGCGCTGATCGGGCTCAACCTGGTGGGCGTCGCGAAGGCGAACTACAGCGCCCAGCCGGGGATCGCCACGGTGACGCTCGTGTCGGTGCTGCTGCTGACGGTGTCCCTGCGCGGGTTCCTCGGCCGGCTGTCGATCGTGCTCGGGGTCGTCGTCGGCTGGGTGCTCGCGACCCTGCTCGGCTCCCTCGACGACGCCGCCGTCGACCGCTTCCACGCCGCCGCCCTCGTCGGCCTGCCCGACTTCACCGCGCCCCGGTTCTCCTTCGAGGCGGCGTCGCTGTTCGTGCCGGTGGTCGTCGTGCTGGTCGCGGAGAACGTGGGACACGTCAAGGCGGTGGCGTCGATGACCGAGCGCGACCTCGACCCCGAGCTGGGGCGGACCCTGTTCGCCGACGGCGTGGCGACGTCGCTGGCCGGTCTCGGTGGCGGTTCCGGCACGACGACGTACGCCGAGAACATCGGCGTCATGGCCGCGACCCGCGTCTACTCGACGGCCGCTTACGGGGTGGCCGGGGTGGCGGCCGTCCTGCTGGCGCTGTCGCCCAAGTTCGGCGCGCTGGTGGCGACCATCCCCGCCGGGGTGCTCGGCGGCGTGACCACCGCGCTGTACGGGCTCATCGCCGTGCTCGGCGTCCGGATCTTCGTGGAGTCGCGGGTCGACTTCCGGGACCCTGCGAACCTGTTCCCCGTGGCGATCGCCCTCGTGGTCGGGGCGGCCGACTACACGCTCGAGGCGGGGCGGGTGTCGTTCAACGGCATCGCCCTCGGGACGTTCGCCGTCGTCGTCGGGCACGCCGTGATGCGCGCCATCGGACGGCGGACCGGGGTGAGCGAGCCGCTGGCCGACCCCGCGAGCCTCCCCGACGCCGACCAGCGCTAGGGGCGGCTCCCCTGACCCGTCTGCGTGATCCAGGTGGCTCAGGTGTCGTCAGGACGACCGGGCGGCCACCTGGATCACCGCCCAGTACCGGTGTCGCGGGTCCGCCGCGCCCCCAAGGCCCTGCCCGTCCACAACTCGCACGCTGGGGCTCCCTCGCGGTAGCGGTGCGAGGTGGGCTCGGTCCGTGGACCTCGACGCCCTCCTCCGTGCCCAGCAGGGCCTCGTCACGCGGGAGCAGGCGCTGCGGCACCTCACGCGGTCCGCGCTGCGGCACCGGCTGCGTGCCGGTGGGCCCTGGCAGCGGCTGCACCCGGCCGTCTACCTGACGACGACGGGCAGCCCCACGTGGTCGCAGCTGCTGCTCGGCGCCCTGCTGCACGCCGGACCGAGGGCACAGCTGTCCGGGCAGACCGCCCTGGCGCTGCACGGGCTGCGCCTCGCCGGACCCGAGCCGGTGCACGTCCTCGTCCCGCACGAGACCCAGCCGCAGGGCGGGAGCGCCCTCGTGGTCCACCGCACGCACCGGCTCCCTCCGCCGGTCCGCCTGCAGGGGCTGCCCGTCTCGCCGGTGAGTCGAGCCGTCGTGGACGCAGCCCGCGCCCTGTCGCGCGCCGACGACGTCCGAGCGCTCGTCGCAGCGAGCGTCCAGCGTCGTCGCACCACGCCGGAGCGCCTGCGCGAGGAGCTCGAGGCCGGGCACTCCGCGGGGAGCGCGCTCGTCAGGGCGGTGCTCGAGGAGGTCACCGACGGCGTCCGCTCGGTGCCGGAGGCCGCCCTGCGCCGCCTGCTCTTGAGCAGCCGGCTCCTGCCAACGGCCCGGTGGAACTGCCGCCTCCTGCTGCACGGGCGGTGGCTCGCCGGACCCGGACGCCTACCTGGAGCCCGCGGGCCTGGTCGTGGAGTGCGACTCGCGCCAGTGGCACCTGTTGCCGGCCGACTGGGAGGCCACGCTCGCGAGGCACGACCGCATGACGGCGGCCGGCCTGCACGTGCTGCACGTGACACCGCGGCGCCTGCAGCAGGACCCCCGCGCGGTGCTCCGGGAGGTCGAGGGCGCCTACCGCTCCGGCCTGCGGACGGGGCCGCCGCCCGGCGTGCGGGTGCTCCGCCCGACGGCCGCCAGCGCATGATCCAGGTGGCCCTGGTGCTGCGGGAGCGACACCACAGGCACCTGGATCACCCAAGACCGCAGACCTACAGCGGGCCGAGCTTGTCGTTCAGGTAGCGCTCGACCTGGTCCAGCGAGACCCGCTCCTGCGTCATCGCGTCGCGCTCGCGGACCGTCACGGCCTGGTCCTGCAGGGTGTCGAAGTCGACCGTGACGCAGTACGGCGTCCCGACCTCGTCCTGCCTGCGGTACCGGCGGCCGATGGCGCCCGCGTCGTCGAAGTCGGTGTTCCACTGCTTGCGCAGCCGGGCGGACAGGTCACGGGCCACCGGCGAGAGGTCGGCGTTGCGCGACAGCGGCAGGACCGCGGCCTTCACGGGGGCCAGGCGCGGGTCGAGCTTGAGCACGACGCGCTTGTCGACGCCGCCCTTGGCGTTCGGGGCCTCGTCCTCGGTGTACGCGTCGAGCAGGAACGTCAGGGTGGCGCGGTCGACGCCGGCGGCAGGCTCGATGACGTAGGGGCGCCAGCGCTCGCCGGACTCCTGGTCGAAGTAGGCGAGGTCGGTGCCGCTCGCCTCGGAGTGCACCCGCAGGTCGTAGTCGGTGCGGTTGGCGATGCCCTCGAGCTCGCCCCACTCGCCGCCCTGGAAGCCGAACCGGTACTCGATGTCGACGGTGCGGGTCGAGTAGTGGCTGAGCTTCTCCTTCGGGTGCTCGAAGTGCCGCAGGTTCGCCGGGTCGATGCCCAGGAACTTGTACAAGTCGGTGCGCTGGTCGATCCAGTACTGGTGCCATTCCTCGTCGGTGCCGGGCTCGACGAAGAACTCCATCTCCATCTGCTCGAACTCGCGGGTCCGGAAGATGAAGTTGCCGGGCGTGATCTCGTTGCGGAAGGACTTGCC
>JAODNQ010000286.1 GCA_025464695.1 Frankiales bacterium
ACCGCGGAGTCGTAGGCGGCCTGCGCAGCGGCGACGGCGGGGCTGACCTCTGCCCGGACGACGGCGCCGGACGGGGCCGCGAGAGCGGCGGGCGCCCCGGCGAGCAGCAGCGCCGGAGCGAGCACGAGGGGGACGAGGGAGCGGGCGACGCGCACGGGTGCCTCCGGGGGGCGGGGAGAGGCGTCGAGCGTCCCGCTGCCGCCGTGCGTCCGACACCGCCCGATGTGACCGTCTCGTCTGGTCGGACCGGACTACCCCGTTCCCGCGGCGGTCCGTCGAGTCGTCAGGCAGGTCCGACGAGCCCCGCCACGATCTGCGCCGACAGCGTCACCAGCGGCAGACCGCCGCCCGGGTGCGAGGAGCCCCCGACGAGGAACAGGCCGCGGACCGGCGAGCGGTTGGCGGGGCGCAGGAACGCCGCCGCGGCGCCGTTGCTGGAGGTGCCGTAGATCGAGCCGCCGACGGCGCCCGTCCGCTGCTCGAGGTCGGCCGGTGACAGCACCGTGCGCGCGAGCACGCGGTCCGCGACGGGCAGGCCGCGGCGGCCGAGCAGGTCGACGAGGTGGTCGGCGTAGGACTCCGCGAGCCCGGGGGCACGCCAGTCGACCGCTCCCGGGCCGGTCCCGTGGCGGGGCGCGTTCACGAGGACGAACCAGGCCTCACAGCCCTCGGGCCGCACGGCGGGGTCGTCGGGAGCGCTGACGTAGAGGGTGGGGTCCTGCACGGGGCGGGCCCGGCGGCCGAAGACGTCGTCGAACTCGGCGTCGTAGTCCGCCGGGAAGGCCACGTTGTGGTGCGCGAGGCCCGGGGTCGTACCCCGCACGGCGAGCAGCACGACGAACCCGGACAGGGACGGCGTCGCACGGGCCAGCCGCCGAATCGCGCCGCGGTGCTGCACGAGGTCGCCGTAGACGTGCGCGGCGTCGGCGTTGGCCACGACGACGTCGGCGGGCAGCGGGCCCTGCTCGGTCTGGACGCCGTCGACCCGGCCGGCGCGCGTGGTGATGCGGGTGACGCGGGTGCCGGTGCGGACGACGGCGCCGCGGTCGAGCGCGCGCTGGTGGACGGCCTCGCCGAGGCGGCGCAGGCCTCCGGGGACGTACCAGCCGCCGTAGGCCTGCTCGACGTACGGGACGGCCGCGAGCGCGGCCGGGGCCCGCCGGGGGTCGGAGCCGGTGTAGGTGGCGTAGCGGTCGAGCACGGTGCGCAGCCGGGGGTCGCGCAGGGTGCGCCGGCCCAGTCCCCGCAACGACTGGTGCGGGGCGATCGTGCGCAGGTCGCCGGGGCGCCGCAGCGCCAGCCCGGCCAGCCCGCGCGGCGAGAGCGCGCTCTCCAGGAACGGTCCGCGGCTGGCGTCCCAGACCCGGCGGGCCCGCTCGGTGAAGGCGGCCCAGTCGTCACCCGCGCCCGGCGACCACGCCTCCAGGGACGCGCGGTGGCGGGCGGGGTCGGCGTGCGCGTCGAAGCCCGTGCCGTCGGCGAAGCGGTAGCGGGCGATCGGGTCCAGCGGGGTGAGCGCGAGGTCGTCGGGCCAGCCGCCGGTCGCCTCGAACAGGTCGCGGAAGACCTGCGGCAGGGTGACGAGCGAGGGGCCGGTGTCGAACCGGAAGGTGCCCACACCGGGGACATCCTCGGTGTGCAGCCCGAGCTTGCCGCCGACCGACGCGGCCGCCTCGCACACCGTGACGTCGTGGCCCTGCGCGGCCAGCCGAGCGGCCACGGCGAGCCCCCCGACGCCGGCGCCCACGACGACGACCCGGCTCATCGGAGCGCCCGGCCCTTCCAGGTCAGCGTCCCGCGTCGGGCGGCGACCCGGGACCGGACGCTCAGCCAGCCGAGCAGGCTGACCGACACCGGGTGGGCGAGCGCGTCGGGCCAGACCCGGGACCCGGTGCGGGCGCTGGTGACCGCCCGCCCCGCGACGCCCCAGGCCACGGCCGGCCAGTCCCCCCGCAGCACCGGCACGACGTACAGCAGCACGGGCAGCACCGTGGCCGCCAGCGGAGCGGTGTGCAACGACTTCGTGTAGCCGGCGACGAGCTCGTCCCAGGTGTCGTACATCCGGGTGGTCGCCAGCGACGTCCCGTCCGCGACGCCGCCCGTGCCGCCCGCCCGCTTGACCGCCCTGAGCAGCTCGACGTCCTCGACCACGGCGTCCCGGACGGCGGCGTGCCCGCCCGCGCGGTCGTAGGCGTCGCGACGGACGGCGAGCAGCTGGCCGTTCGCGGCGCTCAGCGACTCCCGCGGCGACCGCTCCGCGACCCGCAGCGGCAGGAAGGTCAGCCAGGACCACTGCAGCAGCGGCTGCACCAGGCGGGTCGCGCCCGGGGCCTCCTGCCGCGGGTACGGGCTGACGAGGTCGAGCCCGGCGTCGTCGAGCAGGGCGACGGTCGCGGCGACGGCGTGCGGGGCGAGGACGACGTCGGCGTCGACGAACACCAGCACCTCCCCGGTGGCCCGCGCCGCCAGCTGCCAGCAGGCGTGCGGCTTGCCGAGCCACCCGGGCGGCAGCGCCGCGCCCGTCAGGGGCTCGACCCCCAGGGACCGGACGACCTCCGCGGTCCCGTCGGTGGAGCCGTCGTCGAGGACGAGCAGCTCGAGGTCCCGCACCCCGGTCTGGGCCAGCAGCGCCTGCAGGCAGGGGGCGACCCGGGCCGCCTCGTCCCGCAGCGGCAGCAGGACGCTGACCCGGCGGGGCGTCGTCGTCGCGGTGGGGACGCGCAGCAGCCGGGCGTTGACGGCGGCGTGGAGGGTCAGGGCGGCCACGACCCAGCGCGTGACCCTCACCGCCGGCCGCCGGCCAGCGAGAGCGCGTACGGGACGGCGACCAGGCCCATGACGACGCCGCCGGTCAGGGCGACGAGCGGGCGGCCCAGGAAGACGGCGTTGGCGAGGACCGACCCCGCCCAGGTCCACAGGAACAGCGCCGCGGGCTGGCGGTCGTCGGCGTCGACGCGGGGGAGCGCCTGCAGCAGGCCGAGCATGAGGACGGCGACGAGCAGCCAGCCGGCGTAGTTCGACAGCGGGATCGCGGCGGCGCCGGGCAGGGCGCCGGCGCGCGAGGCGAACGACCAGTGGCCGTCCCCGACCATCATCGGGTCGAGGAACAGGTCCCAGGACGCGAGCGCCAGCCCGCCGAGCGCGGCCGCGCCGGCGGCCGAGCGGGACAGCCGCTGGCCGACCAGGAGGGCGGGGTAGCCGAACATCGCCCAGGCGAGCGGGATGACCAGCGGCACGTCGAGCAGCTGCGGGCCCAGGCTGCCGGCGTACCGGTACTCGCCGAACGGGACGCCCGTTGCGGTGCCCACGGCCTCCGCGACGAAGCCCCCGAGCACCGTGACCGCGAGGAACGCGGCGGTCCAGCGGGGCCCCCGGAACACCAGGGCGTGGACCGCGCTCGCGAGGAAGAACGCGACGACGGTGACGACGGTGAGGAGGTGGCGCGCGGAGCCGTGCGTCAGCGGGTAGGCGACCTGCAGCAGGACGACCAGGCCGGCGAGGACGACCGGCAGGGGGAGCAGCGCGCTGCGGGAGCTCGCGGGGGCAGCGCGCACCCGCCGGAGACTAGTGCGGCGTTCAGAGCTCGTTGTGGCGCGTGATCGCGGTGAGCTCGTGGCGCACGCGGTGGTCGGTCGAGGCCCAGACGCGGTCGAGGGCGCGCCGCTGCCGGGCGTCGGCGAAGCGGAGGCGGATGCCCTCGGGGGCGACGCGGCGGAGGGGGGCGGCGAACGTGCTGACGGACATCTCAGGGCCTCCTGGAGGGTGCATCTCGGACACCTCGAGGATCGTGGAGAACGCCGTTCGGAGCGCCCTGGACGGCCGTGATCTTCGTCCGCGGCCCGCTTCACAGACCGGGGTCACACAGACCGGTCACGCCGGGCGGAAGGACGCCCTCAGCCGCTGCACGGCCTGCGCGAGGGCGGCCCGGGCCCGGCCGCCGTGCACGGCGAACCAGTCGTCCGTCTCCTCGACGAGGTCGTCGTAGGCCTCCTCGACGATCTCGCTGTGCAGGGGCTTGCTGGCGTCCGGGTCGTCGACGAGCAGGTGCCACAGCTCGGACACCTCCGCCAGGGTCGGCTCCGGCGAGCCGGACACCAGCCAGCCGCCGAGGTCGAGGTCGACCTCGTCCGGGAGGTCGTCCTGAAGGTCCAGGCCGTGCTCCTGCGCGAAGTGCTCCAGCGCCGGGCGGCTCGCGAACAGCAGCACCTTCCCGGCGTCGTCGCCCAGCAGGACGTCGGTCTCGGTCTCGTCGTCGACCAGGAAGCCGACGTGCCAGCGGGCGTCGCCGTCGACCAGCAGGACCTCGTACAGCTCAGCCACGGCTCAGGATCCTCTTCCAGGCAGGGGGAGTGCGGTCGGACAGGGCCTTCTGCGCGGCCGACCGGCCGCTCGCGCCGAACACGCCGCCGCCCGGGTGGGTGGAGGCGCCGCACAGGTACAGCCCCTCGACGCCGGGGACGGTGTAGCCGGCGAGCTCGGGCATCGGCCGCCACATGAACATCTGGTCGAAGGCCATCTCGACGTGCATGACCTGCCCGTTGCGCAGGCCGAGCTCGCGCTCGAGGTCGAGCGGCGTCTGCACGTGCATGTGCTCGACGCTGCTCGCGAAGCCGGGGGCCACCCGGTCGACGGCCTCGACCAGCTTGGTCCCCTCGCGCTCGGCGATGTCGTCCCAGTGCTCGCCGTTGGACAGCGCGTAGGGGTGCCACTGCCCCCAGACCGTCACGTTGTGCTTGCCGGGCGGGGCGATGGTGTCGTCGAAGGCGCTGAAGGTCATGGCCAGCGCGGCCGGCTCCTCGGGCGGCAGCCCGGCGTTGTACTCGCCGTGGGCCTTGCGCAGGGCCTGCCGGCTGCTCGCGACCAGCTGCATGGAGCGGTGGGTGTCGGCGCGGCCGTGCTCGTACTGCGGCAGCGCGCTCGTCCCGAGCCGCACGACCATGCCGATGCCGTTGCCGGTGCGGATGCTGCGGCCGGCCCGTTCGAGCAGGGGGCTCTCGAGCAGCTCCAGGGTGGTGAGGACGTGGGCGCCGCTGACCACCAGCGAGGCAGGCAGGTGCTCGCCCGACGTCGTCGTCACGCCGGTGGCCCGGCCGCCCGCGGTCGTGATGGCGGCGGCGCCGTCGCCCAGCCTGACCCGGCCGCCGTAGCTCTCCAGGCGGCCCTGCAGCGCCTCGCTGAGCATGCCGCTGCCGCCCTTGGGGTGACCCGGGGGGAGCAGGTGCATCATCGTGTTCCAGCCGACGAGGTCGGC
>JAODNQ010000030.1 GCA_025464695.1 Frankiales bacterium
GCGGGCGCCTCGGCCGGGGCAGCAGGCACCACCGGAGCGGCATGAGCGGCCGGGACCGCGGCGACCACGGGAGCGGCAGCGACAACTGGAGCGGCCGCGACCACGGGGGCGACGGCGCTGATCGGCGCGGCAGCCGCGGTCGGGGCGACAGCTGCCGGGACGACGTCGCTGGCCGCGGCGGCCCGGAGCGAGGCGGGGCCGTGCAGGACCGCCACGGCGGTGTCCCAGGCCGGCTTCTTCGTCCAGTCGCGACGGACGAGGCCGAAGTTCTGCTCGCGGTCTCCGAGGCTGTCGCCGTTGTCGCGCAGGGAGTAGAGGAACAACGGGCCCGCCCACGACCAGCGGGGCAGCTGCGCGAACGCGCTGCGCAGGGTCTCGCTCTGGACCGCGTCGCTGACGGCGTCGCGGGAGGTGCCGGTCGGCGCGCCGAACTCGGTGAACCAGATCCGCTTGCCGGTGTCGCCGTGCTGGTCCATGAGCTGCTTGAACCGAGGGGCGCGCGAGAACAGGTTCCAGCTCTCCGTCCCGGCCTGCATCGGCAGCGCTGGGAAGCAGTACGGGTGCAGCCCGACCCCGTCGAAGGACGGGCCCGCGCCGGCGGCGTACACGCGCTCCAGGAACGTCAGCGGCGCGATGGAGCTGCCGTCGGCCGCGTCCCCTGCCGGCGACAGGCCCCCGCTGACCACCTGCGCCGACGGGTCCGCGCTCTTGAGCGCGCTCGACGCGGTGCGGAGCAGCGAGGCGTAGGCGGCGGCATCCGGGCGGGGAGCCCACGTGCTGCTGAGGTTCGGCTCGTTCCAGATCTCCCAGGTGTGCACGCCCTGCGGCGCGTACCGGGCGGCTGCGGCGCGGGCCATCGGGCCGATCGCCGTCGGGTCCTTCGGGGCGACCTTGTCGTCGTCGCTGCCCGACGCCCACGGCGGGGTGTAGGTGATGATCGCGAGCACCTCGAGCCCCCGGGCACGGGCCGCGGCGATGACCCGGTCGCTGGCGCGCCAGTCGTAGGTGCCGCGGGTGTGCTCGACCACCGACCAGACGACGCCGAGGCGGATCCAGCGGGCCCCCGACGCCTTCATGAGGTCCAGGTTGCGGTCGAGGTCGGCGTCGTCGAGCCAGAGGAACCCGCCGTCGGGCGAGTAGCCGCCGTAGACGTCACCGACGGTGACGGCAGGGGTCGCGTCAGCG
Organism: Frankiales bacterium; assembly: GCA_025464695.1. Next base: position 1,186 of record JAODNQ010000030.1, read on the forward strand.
GCCCGGGCAGCCACCGGACGGGCAGCGGCGACGGCGCTCAGGGCCAGGGCCAGGAGCACCACGACAGTGGCGCGGAGCACGTCCCGGGAAGACGCGACGAAGGTGCTCGCGCGGGCGCCGGGGGCGCTGCACGTGCGGGGGGACGCGGCCACGACTGCCTCCAGGGCGACGAGCTCACGGGGCCGTCCTGGGCCCCTCGAGACCGGACGGCTGTCGTCCGGACACGAGAGGTGTCGGACCAGTTCGCCACTCGCTGTAGTCGTCGAACCGGACGGGTCGGACTTCTACGCCTGTCGCTCACCTGCCTGGGTGAAACCCGCTCACGGAGCGTCGCGGGCTCAAGTCGAGGAGGCCGGACGACCGAGGGGGCGACTGCCCGCCGGCGGGCACCGACACCGGCAGCGGTCCAGGGCGTCACTCCGGCAGGGCCGGGCAGGCCGTGGGGCGCACGCGTGCGCAACGGCGGGGAGGTCGCGGGGCGGCGTCCCACCTCTCGGCGGGGACGTTCTGCGGCGTCCGGACTGCTCGTCACGCGCCGTGACGAGCAGGGCACTCAGGCCCGGTCGCGTCCCTGGAGCAGCTCGGAGTAGACGGCCTCGTACCCGTCGAGCATGCGGGCGACCGTGAGCGCCTCCAGCCCGGACGCGGCCCGGCGTGCCGCGGCCGCTCGCTCCGTGGGGTCGCCGAGCAGCCCCCCGAGGGCCCGCGCCAACGCCCGGCTGTCCTCGGGCGGCACGAGGAGACCCGCCCGACCGCTGTCGAGCGCCTCCGGGATCCCGTCGACGTCCGTCGCGACGACGGCGACCCCCGCCTCGCGCGCCTCTGACAGGACCAGGCCGAACGGCTCGCGCCGGGAGGCCAGGACGAAGACGTCCGCCTGGTCCAGGTAGGCCCGGGGGTCCGGCGAGAACCCGCTGAAGTGGACACGGTCGGCGTGCGGCCGGTGGCGGGTCCGCTCCTGCAGCTCGGGCCAGTCGACGTTGCCCACCAGGTACAGGTGCGCCGCCGGGTGCTCCTCTGCGAGGGACAGGAAGGCGTCGACGAGCAGGTCGCTGCCCTTGCGGGGCGAGACTGCGCCGATCGAGACCACCGCCGGTCGCTGCAGGGCCACCACCGGCTGGGCCTCCGGCGGCAGCCGCCGCGGCGAGCCGATGGTCCCGTTGCGCACGACCCGGAGTCGTCGTCGCGGCACGTGGCGTGCCGCCATCGCCTCGGCCACGGCCTCGCTCACGCCGACCACGCGGTCGCCGAGGCCCATGAGCAGCGCGCTGCGCTGGTACTCGTTGTGCACCGTGGTCACCAGCCCGTACCGGAAGCCGCTGCGAAGGCCCCAGCCCAGCACGGCGCCGGTCATCATGTGCGCGTGCACGACGTCGGGCTGGAACTGCTGGACGAGGCGCCGGAAGGCCAAGGACGCCACGGCGAGCTGCGGAGCCGTGCGGCGCTGGTCGAGGTCGAAGTGCTCGACGCCGTGCCGCTGGGCCAGCTCGACGAAGCTCCCGCCGCCCGAGGCGACCGCGACGGCGTGGCCGCGGTCGCTCTGACCGCAGGCCAGGTCGAGGGCGACGTTGACGATGCCGTTGCCCAGACGCCCGAACTCGTTCAGGACGTGGAGGACCTTCACCGCCGTGTCACCCCCGCTCTTCCCGCTCGACGTGGCCCCGGAGCCTACGGCGACCGCTCACGCACCCGGCTCGAGGCGGGCGGCCCGCACCAGGCCCGGCAGCCCACCGGGTCCCTCGACGCGCAGCAGGTGCATGACCAGCGCCGCGACCACCGCGACGACGACCGCGGCCGCCGGCCAGGGGGCTACCGACGCCACGCCCAGCCCGGCAGCTCCCGCCACCAGGACGGCGGCGACGACGACGACGCTGCTCCTCACGGGCAGGGGCCGCACGCCCTCGACGCGGGACACGAGCGCCAGCAGGGCTGCCGTCACGGCGACCTCGGTCCCCAGCGTCACCACGGCGGCGCCCTGGTAGGAGAAGTGCGGTATCACCACGAGGTTGATGCAGACGTTCAGACCGAGGCCGGCGAGGACGACGAAGGGGTAGGCCCGGGTGCGCCGGACCGCGGTCAGGGTGATGAAGCAGAGGACGGTCAGGAAGTGCAGCGCCTCGCTCCCCACCAGCAGCCGCGCGCTCCCGGCGACGTCGGTGTACCGCGCACCGAAGGTCAGCCGGATGAGTTCGGGCGCGAAGAGCCCGAACTCGACAGCGCCCACGGCTGCGAGAGCGAGCGACACGACGAAGGCGTGGCGGAAGGTGCGGTGGAAGTCGGCCAGCCGGTCCGGCCAGGCGCGCACCAGGGGGGCCAGCACGACGCCGCCGACCGTGACGGCGAGGAAGCCGAGGAGGTCGGCGAACCGGTAGCCGATGCCGTAGCGACCGACGGCCTCGAGGGAGTCCAGCCGGCCGAGCAGCAGCGAGTCGACGCGGGTGTAGGCGACGGTCAGGGCGCCGCCGATCGACAGCGGCAGGGCCTCGCTCAGCCACGACCGCCAGACAGCCGGCCGCACGCGCAACCGGAGGGCCACGCGGGCCCGCACCAACCAGAGCAGGAGTACTAGAGTGACCAGGTCCTTCAGGACGGCGGTGGCCGCGAGGGCGACGAGGGACGGTGCACCGGGCCTCGCGACGACGAGGAGCAGGGCCAGGAAGGCGACGGCTTGACCGAGCACCGCGGCCGTGGCCAGCGCGAAGAACCACCTGTGCAGGGTGAAGATGCTCCCCACGGCACCGCTCAGGTTGCCGCCGACCAGCGCCAGGCCCCCGACGACGCCTACGGCCAGGACCTGCGAGCGGTCGGGCGAGCCGAGCAGCAGGGCCAGGGCCACGACGTAGCTGGTCGTGCCGATGGCGCCGCGGAGGAGCAGGTAGCTGCCGGCGACGCTCCCGGCGTCGGCGTCCTCGTCGAGGGCGCGGTAGACGCTGCGGCTGAGCTGCAGGTCGGCCACCACGCCGACCAGCCCGAGCAGGCTGAAGACGTAGGCGTAGAGGCCCCAGCGACCCTCGCTGAGCTGCCGGACGACGACGGCGGTACCCACGTAGCCGAGGGCGGCGCCGAGGACGCGGCTCAGGGTCAGCGCCGCGGTGGCTCCCACGAGGGAGCCCTGGGAGCGGAGCAGCCGCTCGCGCAGGCCTCGGGACGGCCCGACGGGCACGGGCTCGGCGGACATGACGCCCCTCGGATCGACGACCCCCGCGCCGGGGCGGGCCGCGCCCGGACGGGCGCGGAGAGCGCCAGGGTGCCAGACGCGGTCCGCACGCAGTTGCGGGTCGTGGCCGTGACGCCGGTCTCTAGCATGGGCGGCGCCGAGGCGATGCTCCTGCGCGTGCTCGAGGCGGGCGTGCGGTCGGGGTGGCACGTCACCTGCGTCGTCCCCGAGGGCGAGCTCGCGCAGCGGCTGGCCGCCTGCGGCGTCACGGTCGTGGCCGGGCCGGGCACCAGCACCAGCCGGGGGCCCCGCCCGGTGGCCCTGGCGGGCCTGGCCCTGCGCGTCGCGCGCACCGCCGCCCTGCTCGCCCGCCTCGGCGAGGCGGACGCGCTGGTCGTGAACGGCAACAAGCCGCTGCTCCCGCTGCCGCTGCTCCGCCCCGGGTGCGCCGTCGTCTACTACGCCCACGACGTCCCCACCGACGGCTCGGCCGGCGGCAAGGCGTGGTCCCTCGGCAGCGGTTCCGTCGACCTGGCCGTCGCCGTCTCCGAGGCGGTCGCTGCGCCGCTCTCACGCGCGGGCCTGCCGACGATCGTGGTCCGGAACGGGACGCCGGCCCAGGACGAGCCCTCCCGCGATGACCCGGAGCCGCCGTTCCTCGTCGGCTGCAACGCCGCGCTGACGCCGTGGAAGGGGCAGGACGTCCTGCTCGAGGCGGTCGCGCAGCTGCCGCACCACGTCGTCGTCGAGCTGCTGGGCCGGACCTTCCCGGGGCGCGGTGACCAGCGGTACGCGGCAGCGCTGCGGGCCCGGTCGGACCGTCCGGACCTGCGTGGCAGGGTCCGGTTCCTCGGCCACGCGGCGGACCCGCTCGCAGTGATGCGGCGATGGCGGGTCGCGGTCTCGGCCAGCGTGCAGCCGGAGGCCAGCGGGCTGGCGGTGCTGGAGGCGATGTCGCTCGGCCTGCCGCAGGTCTGCACCGACCACGGCGGCCCGCCGGAGGTGCTGGGGGCGGCAGGCCTGCTCGTGCCACCCGGCGACGTCGGCGCGCTGGTACGAGCACTGACCAGGCTGCTCGAGGACCAGGACGCGTGGCGGGCAGCGCAGGAGGAGGGTCCCCGGGCCGTCCAGGACTGGACGGTCGAGCGGCAGTGCGCGCAGTTCGTCGCCGCCGTCGAGGGTGCCGCCCACCGCGGCAGGCTGTCCGGCCGGTCCTGGCGCGGCACGGAGCCGGCGTGACGGCCCCCGACGTCCGCGTCGGCATCGTGTCCTACGAGACCGCCGAGGAGCTCGAGCGCTGCCTGTCCGCGCTGCCCAGCGCACTGGAGGGCTGCTCCTACGAGGTCGTCGTCGTCGACAACGCCTCACGCGACAGCAGCCGCGACGTTGCGCGCCGCTTCCCCTTCGTCCGACTCGTCGAGAACGAGGACAACGTCGGGTACGCCCGCGCGATGAACCGCGCCCTGGACGGGAGCTCTGCCCGCGCCCTGCTCGCGCTCAACCCCGACACCGTGCCGGAGCCGGGCTCGCTCGCCCGGCTCGTGGCCGCCCTGGACGGCGATCCCGGCCTGGGCCTCGCGGTCCCGGTCCTGCACAACGCCGACGGCTCCCTGCAGCACAGCGTGCACCGCTTCCCCGGCCCCGGGCTCGCCCTGGTCCAGGGTCTGGTGCCCCCGCGTCTGCGGGCCGGCCGGCTGGGGCGGCGCCTGTGGCTCGAGGGCTTCGCCGACCACGACCGGGCGGCCGACGTCGACTGGGCGATCGGGGCCGTGCACTGCGTGCGCCGCGCCGCCGTCGAGCGGCCCGGCGTCTACGACGAGCGCTGGTTCATGTACGTCGAGGACATGGAGCTCTGCTGGTACCTCCGTCAGGGGGGCTGGCAGGTGCGGCTGGAGCCGGCCGCGGTCGTGACGCACGTGGGTAACGTGGCCGGCGAGCGCGTCTTCGGCGCTGCTGCCCGCGAGGAGCGGTGGCTCGACGCGCTCTACGACTGGTACGTCAGCCGCCGGGGCGCGGGCCGAGCGCGGGTATACGCGCTCGCCAACATGGCCGGACTGAGCGTCAAGGTCGCAGTCGCGTCACGGAGCGACGACGTCGAGCACCGGCGCTGGCTGCGACTGCTGCGCGACGTCCACGCCCGGCGGGTCCGTCAGCCGCGCACGACCGGGCTCAGCCTGCGCCGCCCCGCCTGACCGCCTGCTCGCGCGCCTCGCAGCGTCCTCGCTCGACGAGCAAGCAGGAGACGACGAGCGCAGCGGGGAGGGCCACGAGGTCGGCGAGGGTGAGACCGTGGTCCGGGGTGAAGACGACCAGCACCGGCCCCTCGATCGGCTCGTTCAGCAGCAGCCAGGCCGCGCCCGCCAGGACCATCAGCACCAGGGACGGCGTCTCCAGCCGTCGTACGCCCGTCAGCGCCACCGCCCCGGCCCCGGTCCCGACCAGCAGCGGGACGAGGGCGGCGATGGCGGCCAGCGTCCCGTCCGGCAGGGGCGGGCCGCTCACACCGGGGCGAGCAGACCGGCCAGCGACCGTGTCGTGAGCCCCGCGAGGGTGTCGACGACCAGTCGCCTCGGCGCTGGGGCGAAGCGCACGCCCCGCACGCTCGGCACGGCGACGACGGCGCAGCCTGCCGCCTCGCCGGACGCGACCCCCGCCGGGGAGTCCTCCAGGACCACGCAGCGGGTCGGGTCGACCCCCAGAGCCTCGGCCGCCGCCAGGTACGGCTCCGGGTGCGGCTTGCCGTGCACGACCTCGTCCCCGGCCACCGACAGGTCGAACGGTCCGAGCCCGCTGCCGAGCACGGCGTCGACGAGCACGCGGTAGGAGGAGGAGACCAGGGCGACGGGGACCCCGGCCGCCCGCAGGTCGGCGAGCAAGGCGGTCGCTCCGGGCAGGACAGGGAGATCCTCGGCGAACAGCTCGACCATGCGGCCCAGCAGCCGAGCGGACGTCTCGGCCACCTGCTGCGGGGTGTCCGGCACGTCGTACCAGCGCAGGATCGTCGGCACTGCGACCTCGAGCCGCGTCCCGACGATGGCCGCCTTGAGCTCCGGCCCGAACTCGCCGCCCAGCGAGCGGGCGAGCTCGACCTCGGCAAGGGTCCAGACCGGCTCGCTGTCGACGAGCAGCCCGTCCATGTCGAACAGGGCCGCGGCTAGCAGGGCGGCCGTCACCGCGCTGCGAAGTACTTGGCCTCGGGGTGGTGGAGGATGATCGCGCTGGTCGACTGCTCCGGCGTGAGCTGGTGCTCCTCGGAGAGCTCGACCCCGATCCGCTTCCAGTCGAGCAGGACCTCGAGCTTGTCCTGGTCCTCGATGTTCGGGCAGGCGGGGTAGCCGAAGGAGTACCGCGAGCCGCGGTAGGCCTGCTTGGAGAGCTTGGCCTGCAGGTCGTCGGAGTCCTCGGAGCCGAAGCCCAGCTCGGCGCGGACCCGGCTGTGCCAGTACTCGGCCAGGGCCTCGGTCAGCTGCACCGACAGGCCGTGCAGCTCGAGGTACTCGCGGTAGGCGTTGCGCTGGAACAGCTCGTTGGCGACGTCGGACACGTGCCGGCCCATCGTCACGACGTGGAAGCCGACGACGTCGGTCTCGCCGGACTCCTCGGAGCGGAAGAAGTCGGCCAGGCAGAGGCGGCGGTCGCGGCGCTGGCGCGGGAACGTGAACCGGCAGCGCTCGTCTCCGGAGTCCGGGTCGAGGACGATCAGGTCCTCGCCCTTGCTGACCGCCGGGAAGTACCCGTGGATGACGGCGGCCTGCATGATCCCCTCGGACTGCACGCGGCTCAGCAGCTCGCGCAGCCGCGGCCGGCCCTCGGTCTCGACCAGCTCGTCGTAGCTGGCGCCCGTGCCGCCGCGCCCGCCCTTGAGGCCCCACTGCCCGTTGAACAGGGCGCGCTCGTCCAGCCAGGAGCTGTAGTCGGCGAGCGGGATGCCCTTGGTGATGCGGCTGCCCCAGAACGGCGGCGTCGGGACGGTGTTGTCGGCGGCGACGTCGGAGCGGCCGCCCTGGACGGGGGCCTCCTCGGCGGCGCGCTGGCGGGCCGCGATGTCGGCGGAGCGCTTGTGCCGCGCCTTGGTCTCGGCCTTCTTGGCTGCCTTCTCCGCCGACTCCTCGGGCGTGACCTCGCCGCGCTTGACGGCCATCAGCTCGTCCATGAGGTGCAGGCCCTCGAAGGCGTCGCGGGCGTAGCGGACGTCGCCGTCGAACACCTCCGCGAGGTCGTTCTCGACGTAGGCGCGGGTGAGCGCGGCGCCACCGAGGATGACCGGGAAGTCCGAGGCCATCCCCCGCGTGTTCATCTCGACGAGGTTCTCCTTCATCACCACCGTCGACTTGACCAGCAGCCCGCTCATCCCGACGACGTCGGCCTTGTGCTCGGCAGCGGCCTCGAGGATGGCGTTGACCGGCTGCTTGATGCCGAGGTTCACGACGTCGTAGCCGTTGTTGGACAGGATGATGTCGACGAGGTTCTTGCCGATGTCGTGGACGTCGCCCTTGACGGTGGCGAGCACGATGCGGCCCTTGCCGTCGTCGTCGGTCTTCTCCATGTGCGGCTCGAGGTACGCGACGGCGGTCTTCATGACCTCGGCGCTCTGCAGCACGAACGGCAGCTGCATCTCGCCCGAGCCGAAGAGCTCACCGACGACCTTCATGCCGCCGAGCAGGGTGTCGTTGACGATCTG
>JAODNQ010000084.1 GCA_025464695.1 Frankiales bacterium
TCCTGCTGCGGGCGATGTCGGTCGCCGGCTACGCGCCCGCCCTCGAGGACTGCGCCCGCTGCGGGGCGCCCGGCCCGCACCGTGCCTTCTCCGTCCCGGCCGGCGGCACGGTCTGCCCGGCCTGCCGGCCCTCGGGGGCGGCGTCTCCCGGCCCGGCCGCGCTGCAGCTCATGGTCGACCTGCTGACGGGGGAGTGGGACGCGTCGGAGGCGGCCGAGCCGCACGTGCGCCGGGAGGCCAGCGGCCTGGTCGCCGCCCACCTGCAGTGGCACCTCGAGCGCGGGCTGCGCAGCCTGCCGCTCGTGGAACGCTGAGCCCGTGCGCCGCCGACCTCTCCCGCCGTCCCGCCCGGTCCGGCCGCCCACGCCGCACCCCTCAGGGGCGACGCCGCCGCCGATCCCGCCGGACCTCGTCCCGCGGCACGTCGCCATCGTCATGGACGGCAACGGCCGCTGGGCCAAGGAGCGCGGGCTGCCCCGGACCGCCGGGCACACCGAGGGCGAGAGCTCGCTGTTCGACGTCGTCGAGGGGGCGATCGAGCTCGGCGTCGGGTGGATCAGCGCCTACGCCTTCTCCACCGAGAACTGGAAGCGCAGCCCCGACGAGGTCCGCTTCCTCATGGGCTTCAACCGCGACGTCATCCGACGGCGGCGCGACGAGATGCACGAGCTCGGCGTGCGGGTGCGCTGGGCGGGGCGTCGCCCTCGCCTCTGGCGCTCGGTGATCCGGGAGCTCGAGGAGGCCGAGGAGCTCACGAAGGACAACACCGTCTGCACGCTCACCATGTGCGTCAACTACGGCGGCCGGGCCGAGATCGCCGACGCCGCCCGGGCGCTGGCCCTCGACGTCGAGGCGGGGCGGGTGCGGGCCGACAAGGTCGACGAGAAGCTGCTCGCCCGCTACCTCGACGAGCCGGACATGCCCGACGTCGACCTGTTCCTGCGCACGTCCGGGGAGCAGCGCACGAGCAACTTCCTGCTCTGGCAGTCGGCGTACGCGGAGATGGTGTTCCTCGACGAGCTCTGGCCCGACGTCGACCGCCGCACCCTGTGGCGCGCCTGCGAGCTGTACGCCTCGCGTGACCGCCGCTACGGGGGCGCCGTCCCGAACACCCCGGCGACCTAGGCGCAGGTGCGCCCTCGGTCGCGGACGTAGGCCGCCACCAGCCAGCGGTCGCTGCCGGAGGGCTTCACCAGGGTCGCCAGCGTGGGCACGGTCCCGGGGTTGACCGCGCGGTCGCGCCGCCCCGCCCTGTCGTAGACGAAGCGCCGGCTGTAGTCGATGCAGGTGGCGATGCGCATGCCCCGAGCGTCCCCCGAGACGCGCACGACCTCCTCGTCGTACCGGCCGAGCACGATCTCGCCGCGGGCGATGACCTTGCGGGCACTCGACAGGGCCTTGGCCCGGTAGTCGGGGCGCAGCCCGGCGAGGACCGGCGCGTACGTGGAGTCGGGCAGGCCGCCGAGCACGGCGAAGTCGGTGACGAACCTGCGGTAGTCCGCCACTGCGCGCTGCTGCTCAGGGTCGGTCAGCGGGACCGAGGTGACGTGGACCTGCGCCTCGAGCGAGGCCACGGTGCGGCTGCCGGTGGGCGCCGGGCTGGGGACGGCGGTCGGAGAGGGCGGAGCCGTCGTCGGCGCGGGCGCCGAGGAGGCCGTGCTCCGGCCCGGGCCGGAGTCCCCGCAGCCCGCGAGCACGAGGGCGCCGCTCAGGACGGCGGTCAGGACGGCGCCGGAGCGCGGAAGGGTCACGCGGCACGGTACCGGCGCCTGTGAGGGCTGAGGGGAGCCGACCCGAGGTCGAGCAGGGCCACGGCGGGCCCTGGCTGGCCCGACGCTAGCCGGGGTCTGGTCCGGACCCGGGTCGCACGGGAGCGACACCCGCCTGCCGCACCGAGCCGGTGCAGACGTCCTCGGAGAAGGCCGCCGTCGGCGGGACCCGGTCGCCCGGGGGGTAGACCCGGACCGTCACCGCATGGCGTTGGCGGCAGGCACCGGCGTCGTAAGTGCCCGCGTTCGACACCCGCAGCAGCGCGAAGGCCGAGCCGCCGGGCTGGAGCTCGACCACCTGGCGGGGCAGCGGGTCCATGTCGGCCGGCTGCCCGACCTGCTCGCCGGCGTCGTCGAGGAAGGACACGCCGGGGAAGCCGGTGAGGTGGCACGGGGAGGAGCCCCGGTCCTGCAGGACCAGGGGGGTGTACGTGGACCCGAGCCCGGCTCCGCTGGGGCGGACCGACAGGGCCAGGTGCGCACTGGTGCATCGCGGCAGGGCCGTCGTGGCGGCCGGGGCAGCGGCCGAGCGCGGGTCCGGAGCTCGGGGCGGTGGAGCGCGGGGTGCTCACGGCGGGGGCTGGAGAAACCGGGCTGCTCGACGGCGAGGCGGACGGCGAAGGGGAGCCGACGTCGACCGGTGGGGAGGAGGTCCCGGTGCAGGCGGACAGCGCGAGGGCGAGGGACGCGACGGGGAGGCCGGCGCGCAGGTGCACGTGCCGACGCTAGGCGCTGGTGCAGGCCGCACACGTCCCGAAGACCTCGAGGGTGTGGCTGACGCCGGTGAAGCCGTGCTCCGCCGCGACGGCGTCGGCCCACTGCTCGACCGCCGGGCCCGCCACCTCGACGGTCGCGCCGCAGCTGCGGCAGACCAGGTGGTGGTGGTGCTCGTCGCTGCTGCACCGCCGGTACACCGACTCGCCGTCGTCGGTGCGCAGGACGTCGACCTCGCCCGACTCCGCCATCGCGGTCAGGGTCCGGTAGACGGTGGTCAGCCCGACCTCGTCGCGCAGCGCGGCGTGCAGGTCCTGGGCGCTCCGGAAGCCCTCGGCCTCCGCGAGGGCGCGGGCCACGGCGGTGCGCTGCCGCGTGCTCCTCGTCATGCCGCGGTCCGGCGGGCGAGGCCGAGCACGTTCAGGACGGCGAACACCCCGAGCGCGAGGACGACGGTGCTGGCCCCGGGGGCGACGTCGGCGTAGAAGGCGAGCACGAGGCCGCTGACGCTGGCCGCCACCCCGACGCCGCAGGCCAGCAGCAGCGTGCCGCGGAACGAGCGCATCACCTGCTGGGCGGCCGCGACGGGCACGACCATGAGCGCGCTGACGAGCAGCAGCCCGACGACGCGCATCGCGACGGTGACGGTCACGGCGGCGGTGACCGCGACCAGCAGGTTGAGGAAGCGGACCGGCAGGCCCTGCACGCGCGCGACCTCCTCGTCCTGGCACACCGCGAACAGCTCGCGGCCGAACAGGGCGACGACGCCGAGCACGGCCAGCGACAGCACCACGATGACGGCGAGGTCGGCGGGGCTGACGCTGGACAGGGACCCGAACAGGTAGCCCACCAGCGTCGCGTTCGAGCCCCCGGGACTCAGGCCGATGAGCAGGACGCCGCCGGCGATGCCGCCGTAGAACATGAGCGCCAGGGCGACGTCGCCGCTGGTGCTGCCGCGCTCACGCACCAGCTCGATGGCGACGGCACCGGCCACCGCCACGACGACGGCGGTCAGCACCGGGGCGGTGCCGAGCAGGAAGCCCAGCGCGACGCCGGTGAGGGCGACGTGCCCGATGCCGTCCCCCATGAGGGACAGCCGGCGCTGCACGAGGAAGGTGCCGATCGCGGGTGCGGCGGCACCGACGAGGACGGCGGCCACGAGGGCGCGCTGGACGAAGGCGAAGGCGAGCATCAGGAGGGCATCCGCAGAGTGGGTCGGGCGGGGGGAGCGGACGACTCGTGCGGGTGCAGGTGCACGTGCTCCGGGTGCGCGTGGTGCCCCTCGGGCTCGGGCGGCGGGCCGTCGCTGACGATCCGCCCCTCCGCGACGACGACGGCGCGGCGGATCAGCGACGCCAGCGGGCCGAGCTCGTGGGCGACGAGCACCACGCTGCCGCCCGCCTGCGACAGGTGACCGAGGGCACCGGCCAGCGTGTCCTGGCTGTCGGCGTCGACGCCGGCGGTCGGCTCGTCGAGCACCAGCACCTCGGGCTCGCCGGCGAGCGCCCGGGCGATGAGCACGCGCTGCTGCTGCCCGCCGGACAGGTCGGTGACGGGGCGGTGCGCGCGGTCGGCCATGCCGACGTCCTCGAGGGCGTGGTCGACGGCGGCCCAGTCGTCGCGGCCGAGCCGACCCAGTCGGCGGACGCGCCCGGTGCGGCCGCTGGCGACGACCTCGCGGACGGTGCACGGGACGCCGCCTCCGGCCTGCAGCCGCTGCGGCACGTAGCCCAGCCGCGGCCACTCGCGGAAGCGGGCGAGCGGGGTGCCGAAGACGGTCAGGGTGCCGCGGCGCAGCGGCACGAGCCCCACGAGGGTGCGCACCAGGGTGGTCTTGCCCGAGCCGTTGGCGCCGAGGACGGCGACGAACTCGCCCTCGTCGACCCGCACGGAGACGTCGTGCAGGACCTCGCGACCGCCGAGGTCGACGCAGCCGCCCTGCAGGTCGAAGACGCTCACGCGCAGCCCAGACCCGTGCGCAGGGCGGCGAGGTCGGCGTCCATGGCCGTCACGTAGTCGCCGGTGGCGGGCGCGGTCTCCAGCGTCGACAGGGCGGCGGTCCGGGCCCCGAGCTCGCGCGCGACCGTCTCGGCCACCTTGGACTCCCCGGGTGCGGTGTAGACGGTGGTGACGCCGTGGTCGCGGGCGTACCGGACCACCTCGGCCAGCCGCCCGGGGCTGGGCTCGGACTCGGGAGAGGCCCCGGAGACGCCGACCTGCTCGAGGTCGTAGCGGCCGGCCAGGTAGGCGAAGGCGGTGTGGCTGGTGACGAGGTCGCGGCGCTCGCAGCCGGCGAGGCCGTCGCGGAAGCGGGCGTCCAGGGCGGTGAGCTCCTGCACGGTGGTCGCGGCGCGGGCCCGGCTGCCGGGGGCGACCCGCTCCAGCCGCTCGCCCAGCGCGGTCGCGGCCGCCGCCATCCGGAGGGGGTCGAGCCAGACGTGCGGGTCCAGGCCGCCCTCCTCGTCGCCGAGGTCGGACGACGCCTGCTCCTGCTGCACGGCCCTCCCGAGGTCGAGGACCTTGCGCGGGTCCTCGACGGCGTCGTCGAGGGCGGGCTGGAAGCCCTTCAGGGACACCACGACGTCGGCCGACTGCAGCCGGGCGACCTGGCGCGGCCCCAGCTCGAGCTCGTGCGGCTCGACGCTGCCCTGCGACAGGTCGACGAGCTGGACGGCGTCGCCTCCGACCTGCTGCACCAGCCAGGCGAACGGGTACGCCGCGGTCGCGACCTCGGGGCGGCCGTCGCCGGCGTCGCCGCTGGTGCAGCCGGCCAGCAGGGCGACGGCGAGCAGCGGGGTCAGGAGGCGCATGGGCGCGACGCTACATGACAACGGTTGTCATGTGCTGTACTGGCCGCATGCTGGTCGTGACGCGGTTCGACGTCCCCGAGGCCGACGGCGCCTCGTTCCTGCTCGAGGCCCAGACGGCGCTCGCCGCCTTCGCCGCCCGTCCCGGCTACGTGCGGGGGCGCATCGGCCGGGCCGCCGACGACCCCACCTGCTGGGTGCTCACCACCGAGTGGGTCGGCGTCGGGGCGTACCGGCGGTCGCTGTCCGGCTACGACGTCAAGGTGCACGCGGCGCCGCTGCTGTCGCGCGGCCGCGACGAGCCGAGCGCGTTCGAGGTGCTGCACGGCG
>JAODNQ010000085.1 GCA_025464695.1 Frankiales bacterium
CCGGTGCCGGCTCAGGACGCGGGCAGCAGCAGGCCGACCAGGGGCAGCACCGCGACGGCGGTCGCCGCGGTCATCGCGAGCAGGCGGGCCGCGCCGGGCAGTGGCGGTGGAGGGTCGAGCAGCCGACCCGCCCGCACCAGCACGCCGGACTCGCCGGCCGCGAGGCTGCCGTCGGGCCCGCTGCCGCCCCCGACCTTGTAGAGCGCACGGGCGAGCACGGTGCGGTCGTGCCCCCGCACCGCGCGGTCGTCGGCGAGCACCTCGACCAGCAGCGACACCTCGTCCGAGGCGGTGCACACGGCCGGGACCCGCGGCAGGGTCGCGCGCAGGGCCGTGAAGGGCAGGACGACGAGGTCGTGCCGCTGGTCGACGTGGGCCCGCTCGTGCGCCAGCACGGCCTCGACCTCCGCCGCCGACAGGCGCAGGAGGGTGCCCTGCGACACGACCACACGGGGCCGGAGCCCCGGCAGGCAGTAGGCGACCGGCAGGTCGCTCTCGAGGACGCTGGCGCCGCGGACCAGGGGGTTGCGCGTCGCGACGAGGTCGACCAGGCGCCGGTGCTGCTGCCGGGCCCGGACCGTCCGCACGACGCTCGTGAGCAGGACCTGCACCAGACGGCCCAGCAGGGCGAGGGCGACGATCCCTGAGACGGCGCTCCACCACGGCGGCCGGGCGTCGAGGCTGCGCAGGGCGCCCAGGTGGGTCTCGCCGTACGGGGCCAGCGCCACGGTGGCCAGCGCCTCCAGGGTGAGCAGGCCGGCCGCGAGGCCGAGCGCCTGCCAGAGCACGAGCGCCACGACCGGGGCCCGCAGCGGCCAGGAGGCGGCCGCAAGGCGGGCGGGGACGAGGGCGAGCAGGACGACCGCGACCGCGAGAGCGCCGGCCGCGGCGAGCACTACCTGCCCTCGAGGGCCCGGCGCAGCGCCTCGGCGTCCTCCGGGCTGACCGACCGCGCGAAGTGCTGCAGCACCGCGGTGCGGTCCTCGGCCTGCCCCAGGGCCTGCTCCATGAGCACGGCCACGTGGTCGGCGCGGGAGGCCGTCGAGGTGTAGGTGTGCGCCTTGCGCGAGCTGTCGCGCTGCAGCAGCCCCTTGCGCTCGCAGCGGCCCAGGACGGTCAGCCAGGTCGTGTAGGCCAGGCCGCGGTCGGCCAGGGCGTCTGCCACCTCGCGGGCGGTGACGGGCCTGCCGGCGGCCCAGACGACGTCCATGACGGCGCGCTCGAGGCCGCCGGTCCGGGCGCTCGCAGGGGTCGGTCGGGTGCTCACGGGGGAACCCTACGACGGGTCGGGTGCGTCTTCCTGTTGCACCTACTACGGGTTGTAGTAGATGCTGGTCGCACCCTGACCCGAGGAGACCCTCGTGCCCGACGTCGTCGGCACCGCCCAGCCGCCCGGCGCCCTGTCGTGGCGCTGGGTGTGGCAGCTGCTGTCGGACTGCCGCGGCCGCAGCTACCTGTTCTTCCACCCGCACGGCGAGCGCGAGCCGATGCGCAGCGAGCGCGAGGCCGCGGCCAAGGCGCTGTGCGCGAGCTGCCCGGTGCAGCCCGAGTGCGCCGACCACGCCCTGCTCATGCGCGAGCCGTACGGCGTGTGGGGTGGCATGAGCGAGACCGAGCGCGAGGCCCGGCTGCACGGCCCGCGCCCGGCCCGCAAGCGCTAGACCAGCTCCGCGCGCGCCCGCGCGGACACCTTCTCCAGCGCGTGCCGCTCGCCCAGCAGCGCGCCGGCCGCGCCGACGACGGGCAGCATCCCGAGCGTCCGGTGCCACAGCCGGCCCTCCTCGCGGCCGCCGACCACCCGGCGCGACGCGTTGAGCACCCGTCCGAGGGCGACCAGCCGGGTGCCGAGGCCCCGCAGCAGGCCGACGTCGGGCTGCTCGTCCGCGGCGGCCCGGACGGCCTCGTCCTCGTCCTCCGGCGGCACCGGCGACCACCTCTCCGGCAGCGCCCGCTCCAGGACGGCGGCGGCGACCACCCGCACCTGCTCCCGCTCGTCGGTCACGTCGGCGGCGAGGCACAGCGCGACCACGAGGGTGCCCTGCGCGCCGGCGGCGACGACGCCCTGCGCGGCCGAGGCGAGCCGCCCGCCCAGACCGGGCGCGGCGGCCACCACGGCCACCTCGTTGCGCCAGTGCGAGGTGATCCGCTGCGGGTCCGGGCCCGTCAGCCGCAGCAGCGACCGGGCCAGCGGGCGGGCGGCCCGGACGAAGGAGACGACGGCGTCGGCGTCGCGGGGGCGCAGGACAGCGGGCACGGGACAGACAGTGCCAGGCAGACTGGCGCCACACGGCGAGCACACGCGTCGTGGGGTGTGCTGGCAGTCGGTCACGAGTCGTCAGGAGCAGCCTTGTCCACGAGCAAGCCGATCAGCACGCAGCTCGAGCGAGCCCTGTTCGAGGTGAAGAAGGTCGTCGTCGGCCAGGACCGCATGGTCGAGCGGATCCTCGTCTCGCTGCTCGCCCGCGGGCACTGCCTGCTGGAGGGCGTCCCGGGGGTCGCGAAGACGCTCGCGGTCGAGACGCTCGCCCGGGTGGTCGGCGGCTCGAGCGTCCGCATCCAGTTCACGCCCGACCTCGTCCCGAGCGACATCGTCGGCACCCGGGTCTACCGGCCGTCGCAGGAGAGCTTCGACGTCGAGCTCGGCCCGGTGTTCGCGAACCTCGTGCTCGCCGACGAGATCAACCGCGCGCCCGCCAAGGTGCAGTCGGCGCTGCTCGAGGTCATGGCCGAGCGCCAGGTCTCGATCGGCGGGAAGACCTACCCGCTGCCGCGGCCGTTCGTGGTGCTGGCCACCCAGAACCCGATCGAGAACGAGGGCGTCTACCCGCTGCCCGAGGCGCAGCGCGACCGCTTCCTGCTCAAGGTGGTCGTCGGGCACCCGAGCATGGCCGAGGAGATGGAGATCGTCCGGCGCATGTCGGTCGACCCGCCCCACGCCGAGCAGGTGCTGTCCCTCGAGCAGCTGGTGGAGCTGCAGGAGCTGGTCGACGACGTCTTCGTCCACCACGCCGTCGCCGAGTACGCGGTGCGGCTGGTCATGGCCACGCGCGAGCCCGAGCGCTGGGGGCTGGCCGACATCAAGCCGCTGCTGGCCTACGGCGCGTCGCCGCGCGGCTCGCTCGGGCTGGTGCAGGGCGCCCGGGCGCTCGCCGTGCTGCGCGGCCGCGACTACGTCATGCCGGTCGACATCAGCGACCTCGCCGTCGACGTCCTCGCCCACCGGCTGGTGCTGACCTACGAGGCGCTCGCCGACGAGGTGTCGGCGGTGAGCATCGTCGAGCGGGTGGTCGCGACCATCGAGGCGCCGCGCGTCAGCCCCGCCCAGGAGTCCGGCCGCGACGGCGGACGCGTCCCGGCGTGACGCTCCCGTCCGCGCCGCTCGCTCCCGCATCGTCGGCGCGGGCGCTGCAGCTCGACGTCAGCCGCCGGCTCGACGGGCTGCTGCAGGGCGACCACCTCGGCTTCCTCCCCGGCCCGGGCAGCGAGCCGGCCGAGGCGCGCGCCTACAGCCCCGGCGACGACGTCCGCCGCATCGACTGGGCCGTCACCGCCCGGACGTCGGAGGTCCACGTCCGCGACGCCGTGGCCGAGCGCGAGCTGGAGACGACCCTGCTCGTCGACCTCACGGCGTCGATGAGCTTCGGCACGGCGCGCTGCGAGAAGCGGGAGGTGGCGATCGCGGTCGCCGCGGCCTTCGCCCACCTGGCCAGCGGGCCCGGTGACCGCCTCGGTGCCGTCCTGCTCGGTGACCGGGTCCGGCGCGTCAGGGCCCGGGCCGGCCGCGACGCCTCGCTCGCGCTCCTGCACCTGCTGCTCGAGAGCCCGCGCTCCGAGAGCGCCGGCCCGTCGCTGTCGGAGGGGATCACCGCCTGCGCCAGCCCGCCCCGCCGACGCGGCCTGCAGGTCGTGGTGAGCGACCTGCTCGAGCCCGGCCCGCCGCAGCCGGAGCCCGCCTGGTCCACGCCGCTGCGCCGGCTGGCGACCCGCCACGAGGTGGTGGTCGTCGAGGTGGTCGACCCCCGCGAGCTCGCGCTGCCCGCCGTCGGCTCGCTGCGCCTGGTCGACCCCGAGAGCGGCCGGCAGGTCGAGGTGCACACCGGCAGGGCCCTGCGCGAGCGCTACGCCGCCGCGGCCGCAGCCCGTCGTGCCTCGCACGCCGCGGCCGTCCGCCGGGCCGGGGCGGGCCACGTCG
>JAODNQ010000141.1 GCA_025464695.1 Frankiales bacterium
GTGGGGCGACTGCTGGCCCACGAGGGGGGCACGCGCCGCGGCGTGGCCCTCGTCGACGCGCTCGCCCGCGCCGCTGCCGGGCGGCACCTGGTGCTGTGGTCCGCGGCGGCCGACGAGCAGGCCGCGCTCAACCGTGCGGCCCTGGACGGCGACGTCTCCGCCGAGGGGGGTGACCTCGTCAGCGCCACTCTGCAGAACCTGGGCGGGGGGCAGGGCGAGGGCAACAAGCTGGACTACTACGCGCGGCGCCAGGTGACCGTGCGGGCGACCGTGGGCCGTCGGGAGGCTCACGTCGAGCAGGAGATCACCCTCCGCAACGGCACGCCTGCGAAACCCCTACCGGCCTACGTCGCAGGGCTGGACGAGCCCGGCACGGTCAACGGGCTCGTCACGCTGGCCCTACCTCGTGGGGCTTCGCTCAGCAGCTTCACCCGCGACGGCAGGGCCTCCGCGACAGACCTGCTCCCGGAGGCGGACCACCGCGTGCTCACGAGCACGATCACGCTCGGGCCCGGTGCGGAGACCACGTGGAACCTGCGCTACATCCTGCCGGTGACGGACGGGCGGTACGTCCTGCACGTCGTCCCGCAGCCCCTCGCCGTCGACGCCGGGCTGCGCGTCGAGCTGCGCGCCGCGTCCGGCCTGCGCCTCCAGGGGCCAGCGAGCGGATCAGGTGCGCTGGCGGGGCGCCGCGTGTTCGCCGTGCAGGCTGCCGCGCCTGGGGTGCGCGATGCGGTCCTCGGTCGGCTGGCCCGCTTCTGGCGGGAGCCTGTCCGCCTCCCGTGACTCTGGCCGGGTCGCTCCGCGTCAAGCCCGCGTCGGAGCGGTCGGGCCGCCGCCCGCGCTGCCCGCGTCAGCGTCGCAGGCGCCTGGTCCAGGAGCCCACCAGCTCGGCTGTGGCCAGCCGGGCCCGGGTCCGTCCTCCGTGCCCGCCCACAGGCAGCGCCACCAGCGAGCCGACGTCGTAGCCGGTGTCAGCCCAGACCGCCTTGTAGGCGTTGTGCCCGATGCCGAAGTCGAGCGCGTCCACCTCGAGCTCGACGTGCAGGTCGACGAGCCGTTCTGCAAGCAGGTGCCCCAGTCCCACCTGAGCGAGGGCGGGGTCGAAGCGCGACAGCCACAGGTCGAGCCGCCGCCCGGTGCGCAGCGCGACCTCGTGGGCTACCCAGCGCCCGCCGACCAGGCCCCCCACGACCAGCAGGTTCCCCGCGCGCGCCTCCTGCTCGAGGAAGGGCAGGGTGAAGCGGTCGAAGGGCGACCCGCAGAGGTCCTCCCGGTCGCGCTCGCGGTCGGCCTCCGCGGCGACGGCCTGGATGTCGGGCCAGCGGCGGTGCAGCCCGTCGAGGTCGTCCACCACCTCGACGGTGAACGGCCGCCCCTCGCGCTCGAGGGCCCTGCGGTACTGGGCGAGGCGCTTGAGCGATCGGGCGCTGCGCAGGTCCGCCGCCCGACTGCCGGGTGCCAGGCGTACGCCTGCGCAGCGGTCGGCGACGACCAGGCGCACGTCCCAGCGCGGTGAGCGACGCAGCGCGAGCGTCCCGGGGTCGTCGAGGCGGACGTGGACCAGCTGCAGCGGCTCTCCCCTGTCCGCGAGCCCCTCCCAGACGGCCGTCGCCGCCTCGGCGTCCTCGCACACCAGCTCACCGACCGTGCCGAGGCCGTGCCCCGTCCAGCGGACCACGGGCTGTCCGAGCAGGACCCGGCGGTGCAGCGGCGCGACGCCCACCAGGCGCCCGGCACGGCGCGCGACGGAGACGGCTAGTTCACCTCTGCCCAGCGCGTCCCACCAGGGCAACGCGTACGAGGGCCGGCCGGCGAAGCCGCACCCGACGCGGACCGCCAGGGCCTCCCACTCCGGCCGCAGCGCCTCGACGTCCGCGCGCCGGGTCAGCACCGCCGTCTGCAGGTCTGTCTCCACTTCCGGCCCCAGCGGCCAGCGTCCTCCTAGCCGCCCGCGCTGCGAAGCACCGACAGGACCGTGCGCAGCACGATCTTGACGTCGAGCCAGAGCGACCAGTTCTCGATGTAGTAGTTGTCGAAGCGGGCGCGTTCGGCGATCGAGGTGTCACCGCGCAACCCGTGCACCTGTGCCCAGCCAGTGAGGCCGGCGGGCACGCGGTGCCGCGCAGCGTAGCGCGGGTAGGTCTGCGCGAAGCTCGAGACGAAGTGCGGCCGCTCCGGCCGCGGGCCGACCAGGCTCATGTCGCCGCGCAGCACGTTCCACAGCTGGGGCAGCTCGTCGAGCGACGTCGCGCGCAGCCGCTTGCCCACCGGGCCGAGCCGGTCGTCGTGCTGCACGTTCCAGCGGGTCGCCGACTCGGTCTCGTCGACCGGGCGCAGGGAGCGGAACTTCATCAGCTCGAAGGGGCGGCCGTCGACGCCCACGCGCTGCTGGCGGAAGAGGATCCCGGGGCCGCCCTCCCACCGGACGGCCGCGGCCAGCAGCGCCAGGAGCGGCGCGAGCGCGAGCAGCGCCGTGCCGGACAGGACGACGTCGAAGACGCGCTTGAGCTTCCACGTGGTCGACCGGAACGGCGCCCGGCGCAGGCGGACCAGCGGGACGCCCCACACCTGGTCCATGTCGCGGCCGGTGCTGTGGAGCTCGAACAGCCGCGGCACGAAGAAGATCTCGACGTCGAGCCGGTCGCAGGTGCGGATGACGTCGACCATGTCGGCCTCGGACCGGGAGCCGAAGGCGACGACGACGTCGCGCACGCCGAACTCGACGATGACGCTGGCCAGGCAGGAGACGTCGCCGAGCAGGGGCACGGGCCGCTCGTGCTCGGTCAGCAGCGGGTCGGAGTCGAGGAAGCCGACCGGCTGCAGGCCGTGGGAGGGGCGCTCCAGCAGCAGCGAGGCGACCTGCCCGCCGACCCGCCCGGCGCCCAGCACCAGCGTGGGGTGCGCGACGTACCCGCGGGCCCGCATCTTCCGCACGACGCCGTAGGCCAGCGTCCGCAGGAGGAGCACCGTCACGGAGAGCAACAGGGACGTGCGCACCAGCCGGGCGTCGACGAGCGACTCGTCGAGCAGGACCCCGACCGTGGTGGAGACCGCCGCCGCCGTGATCGCGCGGCCGCACAGGCCCGGTGCGTCGTCGAGCACGGACAGCGACAGGCGGCTGCGGTAGAGGCCCGCGGAGGCGTACAGCCCGACGACGAGCGCGAGCAGCACCAGGTCGGCGCCGCGCACCCCGCCGGTGGCCGTGCTCGCTACCGCCCACGCCAGGACGTCGGTCACGACCAGGAACGGCCGGACCCCGTAGCGCAGCAGCGTGCGGTAGCGCGCACTGCCACGTGCACCCCGCAGCACGGTCGTCTCGACCCGCGGCACCACGCGTGTCCGCTCGGACCTGCTCACCTGCACCCCACGCCTGCTCATCGCTCTGCGTCCTGCCCAGTCATCGGCAGGACCCGCTGGGCCTTTCGGGTTGTCCTCGCACGAACTGGGCCAGTCTTGCGTCACGCCCCTTCCGCAGGATCACTCTTCCGGTCTAGTGTGCACAGTGGGTGACCGGGGAGAGACACCTCGTACCGGAAACCTCCACGTGCACAGGCGCAACGCAGCGCCCCGTGCGTCGTTGGACAGGTCGTCCCCGTTCGGCCCCCGTCGGGGGCTCACCTCGCTAGGAGCCCCCCGTGCACCGCCACCTCCTCCTCGCCGCTGTCGCGGCCGTCCCCCTGTCCGCTGCCCTCGCCCTCCCGGCGTCGGCGCAGACCCCCTGCGACGCCTACTCGGGCGGCTGCCCCAGCCCGGGGGCGACCAGCTTCCCCGGCGGTGGCGGCGGTGCCACGACCGGTGGCGGCGCTCCCGGTGGCGCGACGACCGGTGGGACCACGGGCGGCGCCACGTCGGGCGGGACCACGGGCGGCGCGACGACCGGTGGCACGACCGGCGGCGGCAGCGTCCCCGAGGCCAACGGTGGCGGCGGGACGAGCCTGCCGTTCACCGGTGGCGAGACCGTCCTCTACAGCCTGATCGGCCTGGGTGCCGTGGGCGCCGGCACGGCGCTCGTCCTCGCCGGACGGCGTCGTCCGCAGGCAGGCTGACCCCACCCCCCCTCGCACGACGAGGGGGCCCTTCGTGCTGTCGTGAGCAGCTGCACCGGCGGCCGGGCCAGGGCCGCGGACGACCCTGCGCCGGTGCCGGCTCCTCCGAGCCCGGCACCAGCGCGGTGGTCAGGTCCGGCGGCGGACCAGTCCCCGCAGGGCCAGGACGCAGAGGGCCAGGCCGAGGCTGCTCGGCAGCAGGTCGGCCAGCGGACCCGGCGAGGTCGCCGTGCGGCTGACCGGCAGCGCCTGCAGGACGTCGTCCGACGGGGGCGCCTCGACCGGAGCCACCAGCGGCAGCTCCGCGCCCACCGGCAGCGGCGGACCGGCGAGGGCCGGAGCGGTCGCGCTGCCCAGCCCGCCGAGGGCCGGCGCGGCCACGGGGGCTGGCGCGACCGCA
>JAODNQ010000168.1 GCA_025464695.1 Frankiales bacterium
GGCCGCGCTCTGCGGCGGTGGCGGTCAGGGCTTCGCGCTGATCCTGAAGGTGCCGGCGTCCGCGTGACGGAGTCGCGCAGCTCAGTGACGGGAACGGCTGTCGCAAAGGCAGTGACGGGCTGATGACCACGGCGCGCTCCCGGCGCGCCCTGGACGTCCCCCTCCTCGTCGAGCAGGCGCGGGACGGCTCCCCCCGGGCCCTCGGGCGCCTGATCTCGCTCATCGAGGACGCGTCCCCGGCGCTGCGCGAGGTCATGGCCCTGCTCGCCCCGCACGCCGGGCACGCCCGGGTGGTCGGTCTGACGGGCAGCCCCGGCGTCGGCAAGTCCACGTCGACCAGCGCCCTGGTGGCCGCCTACCGGCGCCGCGGCAGGAAGGTCGGCGTCCTGGCCGTGGACCCGTCCTCGCCGTTCTCGGGCGGCGCGCTGCTCGGCGACCGCGTCCGGATGCAGGAGCACGCCACCGACGACGGCGTCTTCATCCGCTCGATGGCCAGCCGCGGCCACCTCGGCGGCCTGTCCTGGGCCACCCCCCAGGCGCTGCGCGTGCTGAGCGCGGCCGGGTGCGACGTCGTGCTCATCGAGACGGTCGGCGTCGGGCAGTCCGAGCTCGAGGTGGCGTCGCTGGCCGACACCACCCTCGTGCTCGTCGCCCCGGGCATGGGCGACGGCATCCAGGCGGCCAAGGCCGGCATCCTCGAGGTCGCCGACATCTTCGTGGTGAACAAGGCCGACCGCGACGGCGCCGACACCGTGGTGCGGGACCTGCGCTACATGCAGTCGCTGGGCGACCAGGCACCCTCGCAGGCCCGCGTCGAGGGCCGGTGGATCGCGCCGATCGTGAAGACCGTGGCGGCGCGGGGCGAGGGCGCCGACGACGTCGTCGACCGGATCGAGCAGCACGGGCAGTGGCTCGCCGACAGCGGCCAGCTCGAGCAGCGCCGGCGCTCGCGCGCGGGCGACGAGGTCGAGGCGATCGCGCTGACGGTCCTCCGCGCCCGCATGGGCGACCTGCGGGGCGGCGACGCGCTGGCCCGGCTGGCCGGCCGGGTCGTGGCGGGGGAGACCGATCCCTACACGGCCGCCGACGAGCTGGTCGCCGGCCTCACGGCGCTCGACGCGCCCGGCGGGGTCGGGTGATCCTCGACCCCGCCCGCCTGGGCCTCGAGCCCCACCCGGAGGGCGGCTGGTACCGCGAGACGTGGCGCGTGCCCGGCACGCTGCCCACGCCCTACGGCGACCGCAGCCCCGCCACCTGCATCTCCTTCCTGCTGCAGCCGGGCGAGAGCTCGCGCTGGCACCGGGTGCGCTCCGGCGAGATGTGGCTCTGGCAGGCCGGCGGCCCGCTGCTGCTGCGCCTGGGCGGGACGGGCGACGCACCGCAGGAGCAGGACGTCGTCGAGCTCGGGCCGGGCGACGCGCACCTGGTGCAGCCGCACGAGTGGCAGGCGGCCGAGCCCGGGCGCGACCAGGCCGTGCTGGTGGCCTGCGTGGTGTCGCCGGGCTTCGACTTCGACGACCTCGAGATGGCGTGAGCGAGCCGGAGCGGCTGCCCTTCGTGGTGCGGGCGCTGCGCAAGGTCGCGGCGTACGAGGCCGTCAGCTTCGTGCTGCTCATGATCGGCGCTGCGATGAAGCGGACCAGCTCGCTCGACCCTCAGCCCGTCCTCGGGGCGCTGCACGGGACCCTGTTCCTCCTGCTCGTGGTGCTGGTCGTGCTGTCGTGGCGCTGGCACCGCTGGAGCCTGTGGTTCGTGGTGCTGGTCTGCACCGTGCTGTCGCCCGGGGCGCACTTCCCGGTCCAGGCGACCGTCGAGCAGCGGGCCGCGCGCCACGCCGGTTAGTCCGCTGTTGCCTCGTCTCCGAGGGCGTGGCAGTGTCCCCTGTGTGGCCCGGATCACACCAGTGACCGGGCCGCAGCAGAGCGTCGTCCGGTCTCCACGCGACGTCGCACGGGACCGCTGACCCCGTCCCGGGTCCGCCCTCCGTGCGCCCGCCCCGGCCGCCGCCCTGCCGCGGAGCGCCGCACGGCGCCCCGCCCGGCACGTGGTGAGGGAGTGGCTGTGGCCCAGCAGGTCAGCATGCGTGTGGACGGCGTCGTCTACGAGGACCACGTCGAACCGAGGACCCTCCTGGTCCACCACCTGCGCGAGAAGCTCGGCCGCGTGGGCACCCCGATCGGGTGCGACACCAGCAACTGCGGGGCGTGCATCCGGCACGTCGACGGCGAGAGCGTGAAGAGCTGCTCCGTGCTGGCCGTGCAGGCCGACGGCGCGGAGATCACCACCATCCAGGGCCTCGCGGACGGCGCGGAGCTGCACCCGGTCCAGAAGGCGTTCCGCGAGCACCACGGCCTGCAGTGCGGCTACTGCACCCCGGGCATGGTGATGGCGGCGGTCGACCTGTTGAAGCACAACCCCAGCCCGACCGAGGACGAGGTCCGCCACGGCCTCGAGGGCAACCTGTGCCGCTGCACCGGCTACCAGAACATCGTCAAGGCCGTGCTGTCCGCGGCGTCCGAGATGCGGGGCGAGGGCGCCATCCCGGGCTCGTTCCAGGACGCGCCCACCGAGGAGAAGGTCGGGGCCACCGCATGACCGAGCAGATCGACGCCGGCTTCGTCGCCGAGCAGATCGCCGAGCACCCCGACGCGATGTCGCAGCCCTACGGCGGCGGCGAGCTCGGTCGCGGGCGGCGCCGCAAGGAGGACCCGAAGCTCCTCACCGGCCAGACCAACTGGACCGACAACATCACCCTGCCGGGCCTGCTGCACCTGAGCGTGCTGCGCAGCCCGATGGCCCACGCGAAGATCCTGTCGGT
>JAODNQ010000185.1 GCA_025464695.1 Frankiales bacterium
GCCTCGCCCCGGCAGCGGCCGACGTCCGCCGGGGTCGGGCCGGCAGGGCCGACGTCTCCGGGGCGGGTCGTGCCCTCGTCCACGACGTCGACGGTGCCGACCCCGGCAGCGACGAGGACGGTCGCCAGGGTCGTGCCGACGCGTCCGGCACCCACGACCTGGACGCGGGCGCGTTGCCGCCGTCCCATGGCGACCGCGGGCTGTCCGCCGGTGAGGAGGGACAACGCGCTGAGGTCGGGCGCCAGCCGGTCGCGCTCCTCGCGCGGGAGGGCCTGCAGCTCGGGGAGCGCGCAGGCGGCGTCCTCGAGCACGCCCGCGCCGTGCAGCAGGGCGACCAGCTCGGCGGTCTGTCCGGGTTCGAGGCCGGCCTGCTGGGCGTCGGCCTCGAGCCGCGCCGCGTCGCGCGTCCCGTCGAGCAGCGCCAGCGTCCGGCGCACCGGCTCGTCGATGCCGACGAGGACGAGGGCCCCGGGCGAGCGGCCCAGCTGGAGGGACTCAGCGTCGCGCCACAACCGGCGCAGCCCGGGCAGCAGCACGGGGCGGGACGGGGGTGTGCGGGCGTCGTTCGGGTCCACGGAGCCTCCTTCGGCAGGTCCCGAGACTGCCTCGCGGCTCCGTCCGGTCAGCGGGTTGTCCACAGGCGGGGGCGCTGTCCACCGGCCCGCCGGTCCGGTGCGCGGACGGGCGGCGAGGGTGCAGGCTGGACCGGTGCCGCCTCCCCGCCCCGCTCCCGTCCTCGGGTGCCGCTCGTGAGCGGCCCGGTCACGACGTCCGACGCCGCCCCCGGCCCCGCGCGCGAGGAGCCGGACGGCCAGCCCGTGCTCGAGCTGGTGCCGTCCCACGAGACCGTCGTCGGAGGCGTCCGGGTGCGGCGGGCGCTGCCCCGCCGGGCCCGCCGCACCGTCGGCGCCTGGTGCTTCGCCGACCACCTCGGTCCGACGTCGGGGACCGACGCCGACCCGCTCGACGTCGGTCCCCACCCGCACACCGGGCTGGCCACGGTGACCTGGCTGCTCAGCGGCCGGCTGCTGCACACCGACAGCCTGGGCACCGAGCAGGTCGTGGCGCCCGGGCAGCTCAACCTGATGACGGCCGGCGCGGGCGTCTCCCACGCCGAGGAGCAGGTGCGGGGGGCGGGAGCGCCGCTGCACGGCCTGCAGCTGTGGGTCGCTCAGCCCGACAGCACCCGCGGTGACGGCGGCGCCTTCGAGCACCTCACCGACCTGCCCCAGGAGGAGCTGTCGGGCGTGGTGACGACGACGCTGGTCGGCGGGGCGAGCCCCGCGCGGGCAGACACCGCGCTGCTCGGCGTCGACCTGGCGCTGCACGGGGGCCTGGCCGCCCTGCCGCTGCGACCGGACCACGAGCACGCGCTCGTGGTGCTCGAGGGCGCCGTCGCCGTGGGGGAGACGCGCGTCGAGCCGGGGCGGCTGGCGTACCTCGGCACCGGGCGCGACGAGCTCGTGCTCGACGCCGACGGCCCGGCCCGGGCCGTGCTGCTGGGCGGGGAGCCGTTCCCGGAGCCGGTGGTGGTGTGGTGGAACTTCGTCGGCCGCAGCCGCGAGGAGGTCGGCCGGGCCTACGAGCAGTGGGAGGACGCCGGGGGCGAGGAGCGGTTCGGGCGGGTGCCCACGCGGCTCCCGCGCGTGCCTGCGCCCCGGCCCCCCTGGTACACCGGCCGCTGAGCCGCTGAGCCGCTGAGCCGCTGAGCCGCTGAGCCGCTGAGCCGCTGAGCCGCTGAGCCGCTGAGCCGCTGAGCCGCCCGGACACGCCGGAGGGCGGCCCCCGTACGGGGACCGCCCTCCGGGGGAGCGCGGACTAGGCCTTGCCGAGGATCCGGTTCATCTTGGTGCCGCAGACGGGGCAGGGACCCTGGGCCATCCGTCGGCCGGACTCGCTGACCTTGACCTCACCCTCGAAGTCGCGCTTCTCCTTGCACTTGACGCAGTACCCGTTGTAGGTCTCGGCCACGAGGGCCTCCTTCTCGTCTCGACGGGCAGGGGTCGCCCCACCGCCTCCGCGCGCCGGCTGGCGCGCTCTCTCACGCTCACCCTAGCCGGAGGGGGTCCTCCGGCCCGGCTCCTGACGGGCGCGGCGGCGGGGTGGCCCACGGCGGCGTGTTCCGTCCCCGCGGTCGCGGCACGACGTCGGCCAGGCCGCCGGAGCCCCCTTCCGGACGGCCGGCGGGCCAGGACGGGAGGGCGGGCGCGGGGGTCAGGGGCGTTCCGGGGTCGGGCGCCGCCGACAGCGGGAGGACGAAGGCGAAGACCGAGCCGACGCCGAGGGTCGAGGTGCAGGACAGCGTCCCGCCCATCGCGCTGGACAGCTGCCGGGCGATGTACAGGCCGAGGCCGGTGCCCCCGGTGGTCATACGCATGGGGTCCTCGACCCGGTGGAACTTCTCGAAGACGCGCTCGAGCTGGTCCGCGGGGATGCCGCGCCCGACGTCGGTGACCGCGACCCGGGCGTTCCCGTCCTGCACGCGCAGCCGGACCGACACCGGGGAGCCCGGCGTCGAGTACTTCAGGGCGTTGCCGACGAGGTTGGTCAGCACCTGGATGACGCGCAGCCGGTCGCAGGCGACGCCGACCGGCCCGTCCGGCACCGACACCGTCACGCGGTCGCCCTCGGTCCCGAAGTCCGCGCAGGCGCGGCGGGTGAGCGCGGCGAGGTCGTCGTGGCCCATCTCGACCTGGGCGGGGGAGGCACCCTCGGTGGCGGAGATGCGGGAGGCGAGCAGCAGGTCCTCGACCAGCCGGGCGAGGTGACCGGCCCGGTCGACGATGACGTCGAGGCACTCGTCGCGCTTCTCCGGCGTCATCCGGTCGCCCTTGCGGCGCAGCAGGTCGGCGTAGCCCTTGATCGGGGTCACCGGGGTGCGGAGCTCGTGGCTGACGGTCGCGATGAAGTCCGCCTTGAGGCGCTCCACCTGCCGCTCGCGGGTGACGTCGTGGACGATCACGACCGCGCGCTGCAGGACGTCGTCGTCGAAGACGCCGGCGAAGGCGCAGCGGACCACCCGCTGCTCACCGTCCTCGCGCAGCAGGGTCATCTCGACCGTGGCCTGCGGCTCGTCCGGCGTCAGCAGGTCGCGGCCGACGAGGAACGGGTCGCAAGCTGTGCCGTCGGCCCCGCGGGTGGCCAGCAGCACGGGCAGCGGTCGGCCGAGGGCCGCGGCCGAGGAGCGGCCCGACAGCCGCTCGACGGCGGGGCTCCACAGCTGGACGACGCCGGTGCCGTCGAGGACCAGGATCCCGTCGGAGGACTGGTCGACGACGGCCTGCAGCTTGCCGGTCTCCTCCTCGACCCGCTTGAGGTGCGCGGCCGCGCGCAGCGCCACGGCGAGGGCGGACGCCGTCGGGGTGAGGAGGGTGAGCTCCCGCGGGCCGAGCGACCGGGAGCGGTCGCGGACGGCGAGCACGACGGCCCCGAGGCGGCGGCCCTCCGCCTCGAGCGGCGCGACGAGCGCGCGGATCCACCCCTCGGGGAGGTCGGCGTCCAGGGCGCCGGCGCCCTCCAGCGCAGCGCGCTCGAGCAGCCGTCGCTCGACGGCGGTGGCCGTGCGGCGGGCCTCGCCGGTCTCGCGGTCGTGCAGCACGGTCAGCGGCTCGGAGCCGCCCGGCTGGGCGCCGGTGTCGAGCACGGCCAGCGCGACGTCGGCGCCGAAGACCTGGCGGGCCAGCCGGAGGAAGCCGGTGAGCATGTCCTCGGCCTCGCGGCGTCCGGCGAGCAGCTGCGAGAGCTCGAGCAGACGGGTGCTGCGCTCGCGCTCCTCGACCTCCTGCGCGGCGGCCCGGTAGGCGAACAGCAGCGCGCCGGCAGGCATGAAGGCGAAGGGGAGCAGGGCGGGGGAGGCCCAGGCGAGGGTGACGGCGGTGCTGCCGAGGGCCATGGCCCCGAAGGCCAGCACCACGGACAGGCGCAGGCCGTCCCGGACCACCTGCCACGGGTGGTCGTCGGTGACCACGGCGAGCACCCGGCTCACCGCCACCAGGTTGAGGACCGTGAAGGCGAGCATCCCCGCGGTCACGCCGGCGACGGTGCGGGGCGACAGCCCGTCGTCCGGCGTGGCCACGACGTGGACCGTGGTGACGAGGACGGCGGTCGCCGCGGCCAGGTTGCCGGCGTTGAAGGCGGTCTTGACGAGGCCGCGGCGTCGCACGACCGAGCAGAGGGTGGTCGCGGCGACGGGCAGCAGCAGCGCGGGCAGCCCCGGGAGCACGAGGACGACGACGACGACGGCGACCTCGAAGAGGGTGAGCTCCTCGACCGGCTCGTCCCCGTGACGGACCCGGACGCCCATGAAGTCGCTGAGGAAGGTGGCCACCAGCAGCCCGGCGACGAGCGGCCAGCCGTGCAGCGGGTGCAGGCCGGGGACGTCGAGCGGGGCGATCGCACCCTCGCCCGCGACCACCAGGCCGGCGAGCAGCTGGGCGACCAGACCGACGCCGGCGACGAGCAGCACCAGCCGGTGGAGGCGGCTCACGGGCGGCTCCCGGGCTCGGGCGGACGGACGGCGGCGGGAGACGCCGATGTCCTCCCCGGAGTGGTCACGAGGAGGACATCGGCACTGGCGGCGGTGCGTGGAGGGTTGCGGGCCCTCGGGGTGTCGCGCCCGGCCGGCGCGACCTCGCGGTCGGGCCTACTTCCAGCCGAGGGTGGTCCACTGCCGCGCCGTCCACTGGCGGGCGGTCCACTGGCGTGCGGTCCAGTCGTCGCCGGTCCACTGGCGGGCGGTCCACTGCCGCGCGGTCCACTGCCGGGCGGACCAGTCCTCCTCGGTCCACTGGCGCGCGACCCACTGGCGGGCGGTCCACTGCCGCGCGACCCACTGCCGGGCCAGCCACTCCTGCTCGTCGGCGCCGTTCCCGACCCACTGGCGGGCCGTCCACTGCCGCGCGACCCACTGCCGAGCCGCCCAGGCGCGGTCCTCGTCGCCGACGGAGACCCACTGCCGGGCGACCCACTGCCGGGCCTGCGGCGACAGGCGCGACCAGCTGCTGGCCGCCGCGGCCTGGTCGTCGTCGAGGACGGCCGCGACGAAGGCCTCCCACGCGGCGAGGTCGGCGGCGGGCACCGCCTCGACGCCGGCCGGGCGGTCCTTGGGCGTGTGGGCGGCCAGCGCCGCGGCCGCGTCGAGGCCGCCGGCCCCGGCGTCGGACCTCTTGAGCGCCTTGCCGCTGCGGTAGGCGGTGTCGGTGACGAGGTCCTTGACCTGGCCGGGGGTCAGGTCCCGCTCCCCGAGCAGCGCGGCGGCGGCCCCGGAGACGACGGCGGTCGAGAAGGAGGTGCCGGAGCCGGCGCCGTAGCCGTCGGGCAGGCCCGCGGTCGGGCTCTGGGCCCGCGCGGCGGCGCTGCCCGGCGCGAGCGTCGAGACGACCGACTGGCCGGGGGCGACCAGGTCGGGCTTGCTGCGGCCGCGGCCGGACCAGTCCGCCACGACGTCGTCCTTGCGGTCCGCGGTGCCGCCGACGGCCAGACCGCCGACGGTCAGCAGCAGGGGGTCGCTGCCGGGCGAGCTCACGGTGTCGGCGTCGTTGCCCGACGGCACGACGACGGTGACGCCGTCGGCCCAGAGGCGGTCGAGCGCGATCGTCAGCGGGTCCAGGGCCGTGGGCAGCGGGCTGCCGCTGGAGAGCGAGAGGTTGAGGACGTCGGCGGTGCCGTCCGTGCTGACGCGCTGCAGGCCGCGCAGCACGTCGAGCAGGCTCGTGTCGCCGTCCGCGTCGGCGACCTTGACGTCGAGGATGCGCGCGGCCGGGGCGACGCCGGCGTAGGCGGCCCCGGCTCCCTTGCCGTCGCCGGCGATCAGACCGGCGATGAAGGTGCCGTGGCCGACGCCGTCCCCCGCGACGTCGTCCTTCGCGAGCAGGTGGTCGACGCGGCCGGCGAGGCCGGGCACCTCGACGACGCCGGTGTCGACGACGGCCACCGTGACGCCCGCGCCCTCACCGGAGGGTGCGCCGAGGCCGAGGGTGGCGCGGACGGTGGAGGGCGTGCCGACAGGGGCGGTCGCGGCGGCCGACACCGACAGCGGGCGGTCGGGGACGACGACGTCGCCACCGGGCAGCACGGCCCCGCGGGGCAGGAGCGCTCCGACGCCGCCGATCAGCGGGAGGTCCTCGACGAGGCTGCCCCCGGCGCGGGCGACGTCGGCGGCGGCGTGCGCCCCCAGGACGACGACCCGCTCGAGCGGAGCCGGCTGCTGCCCGGCGGCCGGCAGCGCCCCGACGGAGGCGGTGGCGGCCAGGGCCAGGGCGAGCAGGGCCG
The DNA here is from genome assembly GCA_025464695.1 of Frankiales bacterium. The sequence goes on from JAODNQ010000185.1 coordinate 6,271, forward strand.
CGGCGGGGGTCTGGGGTGCGGCGAGCGAGCGGCGTGTCATGGCGGTCCCGTCCTGGTGTCCGACAGCGGGCCGGCACAGGCCCGTGCCCTTCTGATCGGGCTCCTGGGACAGGCGGGTCGCCACCCGTGCGGGTGACGGGTCGCTCCCGGCCGTCGGCCCCACCGGCCGCTCCGGCCTGGCAGGTGGCGCGAGGCCGGTCCCGCTCGGCGGCCGGGCCGGCTCCGCGCGCGGCACCCGCGGGAGGCCCTCGGCCGCGGCTCCTGGACCGGGACGCAGGCGGAGCCCCCGGCCCCGGCCTCTCCGCTCGGCTTCCCCTTCCGAGCGGTGCGACCGGGCCCGAGGGCTCCGTCCAGGCGGACGCTACGAGGGTCGTCGGGCCCGCGTCAACGCTCCCGGCGCGCCTGCTGTGGATCCCCCTGGGGACGGGGTGGGGACGGGGTGGCGCGCCCCTGTGGACAGGCTTGTCCACGGCCTGTGGACCGCGGTGTGGACGACGTCGGGGACCCCTGCTGAGCAGGGCTGACACCGCGGGACGCCTGTGGGGACAGGTCCCTGACACGTCCCGCCCGGTCGCGTGCACCGGCACGGCGGAGGCGCCGGTCCGGCGGTGCTCGCCTAGGGTCGCGAGGTGCTCCCCGTCCCGCAGGCGACCCGCGGGGACGCCGCGCGGGACCGTCCTCCGGCAGGGTCAGGCGGAGGGCGCCCCGCCGGTGCCGCCCGGGCCGCTGTCCCCCTCGGGGCCGCTGTCGCCGTCCGTGCCGCCCCCGGTATCCTCGCCCGTCTGCGGGTCGAGCGCGGCCAGGCCGGCGTCCCAGTCGGTCGTGCCGGCGCCCACGTCCTGCTGCCGGGCGAAGAAGGCGGCGGGGTCGTCGAGGTCGGTCGGGCCGGGCAGCAGGTCGGGGTGGCCCCACAGGGCGTCGCGGCCCTCGGCACCGCGGGCCTCGGCCACCGCGGACCAGAGCGCGGCCGCCTCGCGGAGCCGCTTCGGACGCAGCTGCAGGCCGACCAGGGCCTGGAAGGTCTGCTCGGCCGGGCCACCGCTGGCGCGACGCCGGCGGACGGTCTCGCGCAGCTGGACCGACGACGGCAGGGTGCCGCTCGCCGCGGCGTCGACGACGGCGTCGACCCAGCCCTCGACCAGCGCCAGCGCCGTCTCGAGCCGGGCCAGGGCGGCCTGCTGCGCGGGCGTCGGCTCGAGGTCGAACAGGCCGTCGCCCATGGCCCGCTGCAGGCTCTCGGGGTCGCTCGGGTCGAAGCTGCCGACGGCCCGCTCGATCGCCGACAGGTCGACGTCGATCCCGCGGGCGTAGGCGTCGACGGCGTCGAACAGGTGGCTCCGCAGCCACGGCACGTGGGCGAACAGCCGCTGGTGGGCGCACTCGCGCAGCGCGAGGTAGAGCCGCACCTCGTCGAGCGGGACCTCCAGGCCCTCGCCGAAGGCCGCGACCCCGGCCGGCAGCAG
>JAODNQ010000191.1 GCA_025464695.1 Frankiales bacterium
ATTGTCCCGAGCGGTGCAGCTGCTCCGACTCGCGCAGGGCGTGGGGGCGGCCCCCGGTGACGAGCCGCCCGAGCTGCTTCAGGTCCCGCAGGGTCGCCGGCCCGCAGGTGCCGTCGGCGACGAGCCCGCGCTCGCGCTGGTAGGCGCGCAGCGCCTCGGTGGTGCGGATGCCGAAGATGCCGTCGACCCGGCCCACGACGTAGCCGAGCTCCGCCAGCCGCTCCTGCAGCGCCGCGACGTCGTCGCCGGTGAAGGGGCGGCTGGCCAGCGAGAGCAGCCGGTCGCCGAGCTTCCACCGGGCGGCGCTGAGCGCGCGGTAGGTCTCGTCGCCGACGATCCCGTCGACCGACAGCCCGCGCTCCTGCTGGAAGGCTCGGAGCGCGAGGTCGGTGGCGTCGTCGAACGTGCCGGTGACGGACGCGCCGTCGAGGTGGCCGAGGCCGGCGAGCGTGCTCTGCACCTCGAGGACCGCGGGACCGGTGTCCCCGCGTCGGTACAGCTGCACGCGGCTCCTCGGGTCTGGGTGGGGCGTCGGGCAGGGGCGTCCGCCCCCGTCCCGACCAACTGTAGGTCGGGGGTGCCCGCTCCCGGGCCGGGCACGCCGACGGCCGGGCCCCTGGGGAGGGACCCGGCCGTCGGTGAGCGAGGACCTACAGGAAGGCCTCGAGGTCCTTGAGGATCGCGGCCTTCGGCTTCGCGCCCACGATCTGCTTGACGATCTTGCCGCCCTGGAACACGGCCATGGTCGGGATCGACATGATCGAGTAGTCGCGCGCCGTGCCGGGGTTCTCGTCGATGTTGAGCTTTACGATCGAGAGCTTCTCGGCGTTCTCGCCGGCGATCTCCTCGAGCACCGGGGCGACCATCTTGCACGGCCCGCACCACTCGGCCCAGAAGTCGACGAGCACGGGCTTGTCGCTCTGGAGGACGTCGGCGGTGAAGCTGGCGTCGGTGACGGTCTTGGTGTTGGCGCCCATGATGAGTGCCTCCCTCGGGGTCGTGGTGGTGATCAGGTCAACGGGGTGCGGCCCTGCGTTATGCCAGCTTCTCGGCGTCCTCCTGCGCGGCGAGCCAGCGCTCGGCGTCGAGCGCGGCCGCGCAGCCGCTGCCGGCGGCGGTGATCGCCTGCCGGTAGGTGTGGTCGACGAGGTCGCCCGCGGCGAAGACCCCGGGCAGGTTGGTGCGGGTGCTGTGGGGCTCGTGCTGGACGACGTAGCCCTCGGCGTCGAGCTCGACCTGGCCCTTGACCAGCTCGCTGCGGGGGTCGTGCCCGACGGCGACGAACAGGCCGGTCGCGGCGAGCTCGCCCTCCTCGCCGGTCTTCAGGTTCTTGGTGCGGAGCTTCTCGAGGCGGGTCTCGCCGACGGCCTCCGTGACGACGGTGTCCCACAGGAACCGCATCTTGGGGTTGGTCATGGCCCGCTCCTGCATGATCTTGCTGGCGCGGAGCGTGTCGCGGCGGTGCACGAGGGTCACGGTGTCGGCGAAGCGGGTGAGGAAGGTCGCCTCCTCGAGCGCGCTGTCGCCGCCCCCGACGACGACGATGTCCTGGCCGCGGAAGAAGAAGCCGTCGCAGGTGGCGCACCAGGACACGCCCCGGCCGGACAGCTCCTGCTCGCCGGGGATGCCGAGGTTGCGGTACGCCGAGCCGGTGGCCAGCACGACCGCCTTCGCCAGGTACTCGGTGGTGCCGACCCGGACGACCTTGGGGTCGGCGGTGAGGTCGACCTCGGTGACGTCGTCGGTGATGAGCTCGGCCCCGACGCGCTCGGCCTGCTTGCGCAGGTTGTCCATGAGCTCGGGGCCCATCACGCCGTCGGGGAAGCCGGGGAAGTTCTCGACGTCGGTGGTGTTCATGAGCGCTCCGCCGGCGGTCACGGCGCCCTCGAACACGAGCGGCTCCAGGCCGGCCCGAGCGAGGTAGATGGCTGCGGTGTAGCCCGAGGGCCCCGAGCCGATCACGACGGCGTTCCGTACGGCAGAGCTCTCGGCGGTCACGTCGTGCCCCTCAGCGGTCATGTCGGAGTGAACGCCGCAGCCTAGGTCGCCCTTCCCGTCGTGGCAGGCTCCGGCCCGTGGAGCCGTCCCGCTGTGCCGTGCACCCCGCCCGGTCCGCGGTCGACACCTGCCCGGTCTGCGCGCGCCCCCGGTGCGGCGCCGACGCCGACAGCGCGCCCGGCGGGGGCTGCGCGGCCTGCCTCGGCACGGGGGCCGCTCCCCGGGCCCGCCCCGCGCCGCCGCTCGAGCTGCTCGTGCGGGCCTCCCTGGCCGCCTACGCGGCCGCCGTGGGGATGGCGTTCGTCGTCAGCGAGTACGTCGGCGCCGGCCTGTTCGCCTACGTGACGCCGTTCCTGCTGGGCGTGCTCGCGGGAGAGGCGGCCCAGCGGGCCGTCGGGACCGTGCGCCCGGACGCCCGCACCCGCGGGACGGCCGCCGTGCTCGCCGTCGCCGGGACGTCGGTGGGGTTCCTGCTGGAGGGCAGCGCCGGCCTGCTGTCCGGGAGCGTCCTGTCGTCCTACGCGTGCGCCGCCGCGGGCGCCCTGCTGTGGACCGCGCCGCCGAAGGCCCGGGCGCGCAGGTAGGGGCTGGTCAGGGGCGCGGCTGGCGGGTGAAGAACAGCGTCTGGTCGTCGCCCGCGGTGCAGCCGGCTCCGACGACGAACACGTCCACCCGGTCGGCCCGGGCCGACGGCAGCACCACCGCGAGGGCGGGCGCACCGCGGTACCGCGCGTAGTCGAGCGCCAGCGGGACGACGTCGGTGTCCGGCCCCGCCAGCTCACCCAGGCACGCCGCCAGCTCGGCGGGCACCCGCAGCCGCGCCAGCGGGTCGACGGCGGGGGTCGGGGCGGCCGGCGCGGCCATCG
>JAODNQ010000283.1 GCA_025464695.1 Frankiales bacterium
CGACGTCCTCCCCGGCTGCACGTCCGTGGTGACCGGTGCCACCCGCGACGCCGTCCTCGCCGCCGTCGTCGCGCACGCCGCGGCCGACCACGGCGTCACCGACGTCGACGCCGCCACCTTCGCGGCGGTCGAGGCCGCGCTGCGGGCGCCCGTCGCCGTCTAGCGCTCCCCGTCCGGAGGTCGCGGCTCCTCGGCGCGGTGTGACGAGGTCGCGGCGCGTACAGGCGGCGCTTCCGGGACAGATGCGTCGGGACAGGAGAGGATGCCGGAGTGCCGGCGACCTCCGCCGTCCGGAGGAGCGCAGTGAACACCGAGGGCCCCACCCCCCCTGCCGGCGGGGCACGCCGTCTGACCGGTCTGCTCGCCGCGGGGGCCCTGGCCACCGCCGTGCTCGCCGGCGGCGTCGCCGTCGCGCTCTCCAGCGGCTCCTCGGCCGCCGTGCCGGCCGCGCAGAGCGCTCCGGTGGCCGTCCCCTCGGTCTCCCTGCCCGACGCCGTCGGCGGTCGCGTGCCGTGGCAGGCGCCGCTGCGGGTGGCCGTGGCCGACGGCGTGCTGACGGCGCTCAGCGCCACCGGCCCTGACGGCACCGGCCTGGCGGGGGCGCTCACGCCCAGCGGCTGGACGTCCACCGCCACGCTGTTCCCTGCCGCCACCTACCGGGTGACGGCGACCGTCCGCGACACCGCCGACCGGGTCCACACCCTGCCGCTCGCCCTGCAGACGACCCTGGCCGACAAGCTGCTCAAGGCCGCGCTGAGCCCCGGCGACGACGCCGTCGTGGGGGTGGGCAAGCCGATCCAGGTGTCGTTCGCCCGCGACGTCACCTCCGCAGCGGACCGGGCCGCCGTCGTCGCTCGGCTGAAGGTCGTGGCCACACCCCGGGTCGAGGGCGCTTGGCGCTGGATGGACGACCGGACGGTCCACTACCGCCCCGCGGAGTTCTGGGCCAAGGGCACGAAGGTCCGGGTGTCCGTCGACCTCCAGCGCCTGGCGCTGTCCGACGGCGTCTGGGGCTCGGGCGGCCGCACGTCGTCGTTCACGGTCGGCTCCGCGCTCGTCAGCACCGTCGACGTCGCGGCCCACACCATGACCGTGCGCCGCGACGGCGAGGTCCTGCGGGTCATGAAGGCCTCCATGGGCAAGCCGGAGTTCGCCACCCGCAACGGCACCTTCATCGTGCTCGAGAAGTTCCGCAAGCGGATCATGGACAGCGCCACGGTGAACCTGCCGCCGGGGACGCCCGCCTACCGCACCGCGGTCGAGCACGCGGTCCGCATCACCAACAGCGGCACCTTCACGCACGGCGCCCCCTGGTCGGTGCGCTCCCAGGGCGTCGCCAACGTCAGCCACGGCTGCATCAACCTGAGCCCGTCCGACGCCGCCTGGTTCTTCGACCAGGCCCGCCGGGGCGACGTCGTCGTGGTCAAGAACAGCACCCGTGAGGCGCTGTCCTACGACGCCGGCTCGCGCGACTGGAACATGAGCTTCGAGGCCTGGAAAGAGCCGCAGACCTCCTGAGCGCGTCGCCCCGCCCCGGGTAGGGCCTGCGCATGACTCGTGCGCTCACCTGGATCGGCACCGCGACCTGCCTGCTCGAGCTCGGGGACTTCACCGTGCTCACCGACCCGAACTTCCTCCACAAGGGGCAGCGGGCGTACCTCGGCAAGGGGCTGGTCTCGACCCGGCTGACCGACCCCGCCGTCCAGCTCGAGGACCTGCCGCCGCTCGACGCCGTCGTGCTGTCGCACCTGCACGGCGACCACTTCGACCGGGTCGCCCGTCGGGGGCTGCGCAAGGACGTGCCGATCCTCACCACGCCCGCGTCCGCCCGGGCGCTCGGGCGCTGGGGCTTCACCGCGGCCGTCGGGCTGCAGACCTGGCAGGCGCACGAGCTGCGCAGCCCCGGCGGCGAGGTGCTGCGGGTGTCGGCGACCCCCGGGACGCACGCCAAGGGGCCGCTCAAGGCGCTGCTGCCGCCGGTCATGGGCAGCGTCCTGACCCACGTCCCGGCCGGCGGCGACCCGCTGTCGCTGTACGTCACGGGCGACACCCTCGTGGTCGACGACCTGCGCGAGGTGCCCCGCCGGCACCCCGACCTCGATCTGGGGCTGTGGCACCTCGGGGGCACGCGCATCCCCGGGGTGGCCGGGCTCGGGGCGAAGGTCACGATGGACGGCCGGGACGGCGCCGACCTGCTCGGGCTCGTCCGGCCCCGCACCGTCGTGCCGATCCACCACGGCGACTACGGCGTCTTCCGCAGCCCGGTGTCGGAGTTCCTCGACGAGGTGCGGCGGCGCGGCATCGAGGGCGTCGTGCCGCTCGAGCGCGGGGAGCGGGTCGCGCTGCCGCTGCCGTAGGAGGCCGCAGGGGGTCCGCGCTGGCAGGCTGACGCCCGTGGCGCCGCGACCGGCCCGGCGGACCGCCCGGGACCTGACCGGCCTGGGCCTCGGCGCCCTGCTGGTGCTGCTCGGGCTGCGGCTGCTCGGCGCCGAGCGCGGCACCCTGCTCGACCTGCTGGTCGGGGCCCTGCCGCTCGTCCTGCTGACCGCCTACCCCCTGCTGCTCGCGGCCCTGCTGCTGCGGGCCCGCCTGCTGTCCGCCCTGGGCGCCGTCGTCGTGGCCGGCCACCTGGCGGTCGTCGCGCCGGCGGTCGGGGCGGAGCCCGTCCCCGGTGCCGCCCGCGACGCGCCCCGGCTCCGTGTCGTGACGGCCAACCTCTACGTCGGCAACCCCGACCCGGAGCAGGCCGGACGCTCCCTGCGCGCCCTGCACCCCGACGTCCTCGTCGTCCCCGAGCTGACCCCGAAGGGGCTCGCCGGGCTGCGGGGCAGCGGGCTGCTCGACGACCTCCCGCACGAGGAGGTGGGGCTGGCCGGCAGGGCCGAGGGGGTGGGGCTGTTCAGCCGCCTGCCGCTCTCGCAGCAGGCGGAGGAGGCCGCCGACGTCCGGCTGCTGCCGCGCGCGACGGTCCGCGTGGGCGGGGTCGACGTCCGGGTGCTCGCGGGCCACCCGCTGCCGCCGGTGATGGCGTGGGAGCCGCTGTGGAGGTCGGACCTGCGGGCCCTGGCGAAGGAGGTCCGGGCGACCGCTCTGCCCGTCGTCGTCGCGGGCGACCTCAACAGCGACCGCGACCACGCGCCGTTCCGGGACCTGCTCGACACCGGGCTGCGGGACGCTGCCGACGCGCGCGGCCAGGGCCTGGCCCGGACCTGGCCGGCCTCCCGGCCGCTGCTGCAGCTCGACCACGTCCTGGTCAGGGACGGCAGGGGCGGCCGGCTCGTCGTGCTGCACGTCGAGCAGGCGCGGGTGACCGGCAGCGACCACCTCGCGGTGGTCGCCGACCTGGCAATGCTCTCGGGCTAGGGGGTCGTCTGCCCGACCTCCTCGAGGGCGCGGGTCAGCACGACCGGGGCCCCGAGGTCGCTGTAGGAGTGGCCGACGCCGGGCTTGACCAGCAGCCGCACGACGCCGCCCCCGCGGCACCCGCCGTGGTCGGTGCGCTGGGCGCCGCCGTCGACGGTGCGGGTGCAGCCGGCGGCCTTGGCCAGCGTCACGGTGGCCGGGCGCGCCGGGACGGGGACGATGCCGAGCAGGCTGCTCTTCCTCGCCGGCGGGTCGAGCGGGATGGTCGCGTCCCTGGCGCCGTGCAGCTCCACGAACCGGTAGGGCAGCGCGGCGGTGCTGCAGCCCGAGGAGCGGGTGCCGGACACGCTCAGGACCAGCCGCAGCCCGAGGTCGGCGTGGCAGACCGCGGCGTAGGCGAGCATGGCGCCGCTCGAGTAGCCCATCAGCGACGCCGGGCGCCCGGCGGGCAGCTGCGGCCTCAGGTCCGCGAGCACGGCCCGCAGGTAGCCGAGGTCGTCGACGCCCTCGGCCTTCGCCGCCCCGCAGCAGCCGCCGCTGTTCCAGGAGCCCTTGTAGCCGCCCAGGTAGGCCACCAGCTGCCCCCGTCCGGGCAGGTGGGCGAGCCCGTAGGTGGACTGCGCCTGGCTCATCGTCTGGTTCTGGGCGTGCAGCACCAGGACGGCCCCGAGGACGGCGGCCCCGGCGGGCGGGCGCACCAGCAGGTAGGGCCGGGCGGTGCCGCCGACGGAGACCGTGCGCCGCTCGGGCGTGCCGGGCGCGGTGGACGGCGCGAGCGAGGCGGGCGCGGAGGCGGAGGCGGCCACGGGCGCGGGCGCGGGCTCGCTCTTCCCGCCGCAGGCGGTCAGCAGCAGCAGGGGCAGCACGAGGGCGAGCAGACGGCGGGGGACGTCGCGGCGTTCCATGCCCCAGTGTGTGCCTAGCCTGGCCCGTGACCCCAGCCGCTCCCCCCGCGACCGCGCCCTCTCGCGACGAGGCCGAGGCGGTCCTGCGCGCCCTGGCCGGCCCCGAGGCCCTCCTGCGCGAGGACCAGTGGACCGCCATCGAGGCCCTCGTCGTCGGGCGGCGGCGGGCGCTCGTGGTGCAGCGCACCGGCTGGGGCAAGTCGGCCGTCTACTTCGTCGCGACCGCCCTGCTCCGCGCCCGGGGCGGCGGCCCGACGGTCCTGGTGAGTCCGCTGCTCGCGCTCATGCGCAACCAGGTCGCCGCGGCCGAGCGTGCCGGGATCTCGGCCGTGACCGTGAACTCGACGAACGTGACCCAGTGGCAGGAGGTCTACGGCGCGGTCGAGCGCGGCGAGGTCGACGTCCTGCTGGTGAGCCCCGAGCGGCTCAACAACCCCGGCTTCCGCGACGCCGTCCTGCCCCGGCTGGCCGCCACCGCAGGGCTGCTGGTCGTCGACGAGGCGCACTGCATCAGCGACTGGGGCCACGACTTCCGCCCCGACTACCGCCGCCTGCGCACCCTGCTGGCCGAGCTGCCGACCGGCACCCCCGTGCTCGCCACGACGGCGACCGCCAACGCGCGGGTGGTCGACGACGTCGCGGGGCAGCTCGCCCCCGGCGGAGCCGGACCGGCAGGGACTGCCGGGGACGACACCCTCGTGCTGCGCGGCCCGCTCGAGCGCGAGTCGCTGCACCTGTCCGTCGCCCGGCTGCCCTCCCCCGCCCACCGGCTGGCCTGGCTCGCCGACACGCTCCCGCAGCTGCCGGGGTCCGGGATCGTCTACACGCTCACGGTCGCCGGGGCCGACGACGTCGCCGCGTTCCTGCGCAGCCGTGGCATCACCGCCCAGGCGTACTCCGGCCGCACGGACGACGCGGAGCGCCGGCAGGCCGAGGAGGACCTGCTCGGCAACCGCGTGAAGGCCCTGGTCGCCACCTCCGCCCTCGGGATGGGCTTCGACAAGCCCGACCTCGGCTTCGTCGTCCACCTCGGCGCGCCCGCCTCCCCCATCGCCTACTACCAGCAGGTCGGGCGTGCCGGCCGTGGCGTCGACCGGGCCGAGGTCGTGCTCCTGCCCGGCGCCGACGACGAGGCGATCTGGCGCTACTTCGC
>JAODNQ010000001.1 GCA_025464695.1 Frankiales bacterium
CGTCGACGAGCCCGTCCGGCGCGCCCGCGTCCGCCGCGTGCGTGACCGGGCCGGTCGGCCTGCCGACGCCGACCCTGCGCTCGGGCTCCTCCTCGGCGGTCCGGCTCGCGGGCACCCCGGGGGCGACGGTCGACGTCGTGGCCTACACCCGTCCGTCGACCACCTACCGGACCGTCCGCAGCGTGGTGCTGCCGGCGAGCGGCCGGGCGGAGGTCGTCCTGCGGCCCCCGTCCAACACCCGGCTGTACGCCCGCCAGCGCGGCTGCTCGGCCGGCCCGTCCGCCGTGCTGACGGTGACCTCCACGCTCTCCCTCGACGCCGACCGCACGGGTCCCCGCGCCTACCGCTTGGCGGGGAACAGCCTGCCGAAGCGCGCGGGCGGCCTCCCGGTGGCCCTGTACCGCGTCCAGGCCGACGGCAGCGAGGTGCTCACCGCCCGCACGCGCACCGACCCGCGCACCGGGGCCTGGTCGCTGTCGCGCACCTTCTCCGGGACCGGCCGGTACGGCTTCGTCCTCCGGTCGAGCACCGACGTCACCAACGCCGCGGGTGCGAGCGCGGTCCGCACGGTCGTGCTCCGGTGACCCGGCTGCTGCTGCTCGGCGTCGCCCTGCTCGCCGGCGCCGGCTGCACCTCGTCCGGCCCGGCGACGGCGCCCCGGGCCGCGGTGGTGAACGGGACCAGCGTCGTCGAGGGCCCGACCACCTGCAGCCCGGCGCCCGCGCGGCTGAGCGCCCTGCCGCCGGCCTTCCCGGTCGACCTCCCGCTGCCCCCCGGCACGGTGCTGCTGGGCGCCGGTCCCGCCGGCGGGGAGCAGACCGTCACCGGCCGGGTCGCGGGCACGCCGCAGGACGTGCTCGCGCACTTCCGGTCGGCGCTGACCTCCGCCGGCCTCGTCGTCGGCCGTGACGAGGACGAGGGGCGCTCGGCCCAGCTCACCTTCCTGGGCGGGAGCAGCGAGGGCGGCCTCGCCGTGGCCCGCCTCACCTGCCCCGCCGGTGCCTCCCGCTTCACCCTCCACGCGCGGTCGACCTCGTGACCGCACCCGCAGCACGCCCCCCTCAGCACTCCCAGGAGATGCCCGTGTCCCGCACCCGCTCCGCCCGTCTGTCCGGCGCCGTCGTCGCCGCGGCCCTGCTGGGCGCCGGGCTCGTGCTCCCGGCGACCGCGACCGCTGCCGCGACGGTCGCGGGGGAGCCGGCCGCCACGTTCGCCGTCTACCCGGCGCCCGGCAGCCTGGCGCGCGACGCCGGCGAGCCGACCCTCGGGGTGAACTGGAAGACGGGCAAGGTGATGTACCAGGCGTACACCGAGACCGACCAGGTCACCTTCGACGACTCCACCTCGCCGGCCACGGCCACCTGGAAGGACGTCAGCGGCGCCACCACGAGCCAGGTCACCCTGGACCCGATCCTCGAGACCGACTCGACGATCGGCCGGACGTTCGTCTCCCAGCTCCTGCCGCCGTGCAGCCTCGCCGCGTTCACCGACTCCGACGGCGAGCCCTCGCCGACCAGCCCGACCGGCTACACGCCCTTCGTCGGCTGCGGCGTCGGCTCCAACTTCGACCACCAGACCATCGGCACGGGCCCCACGATCGACACCCGTCTCGACGCCCTCAACCAGGGCCGGCTCGTCTACTACTGCTCCCAGGTCGTCGTCGAGTCGAGCTGCTCGGTCAGCCGCGACGGCGGCCTCACCTTCGCGACGAGCCGGCCCGTCTACACCTTCAAGGGCGACCTCGTCACGACCGACCGGCCGCTCGTCGGGTGCGAGGGCCTGCACGGCCACCTCAACACCTCGCCGGTCGACGGCACCGCCTACCTGCCCAACTTCGCTTGCAACAGCGCGGGCGCCCTCGACGTCGACCGCCCCTCCGTGGTCGTCAGCCCCGACGAGGGCCTCACCTGGACGGTCCGCCAGGTGCCGGACGGCACCTCCCCGAACTTCGACAGCGACCCCGCCGTGGACGTCGACGAGGGCAACCGCGCCTACGTCGCCTACGAGAACGCCACCAGCAACATGATGCTGGCGACGACGGACGACCGGGGCGTGTCCTGGACGCCGTCGGTCGACCTCGGCGCCCTCGTCCCGGGCGGGCTGAAGAACGCCACCATGCCGACGGTCGTCGCGGGCAGCGCCGGCCGCGCCGCCGTCGGCTTCCTCGGCACGACCACAGAGGCGCCGCTCGACGCCGCCGGCCAGCCCGAGAACCAGCTGCTGTCCTTCGACCCGGACGGCGACGACCCCGCCGGCGGCTGGCACGCCTACCTCGCCCTCACCTACGACGGCGGCGCCACCTGGACCACCACCGACGTCACCCCGAACGACCCGGTGCAGCGGGGCTGCATCTGGTGGGGCTCGGCGCGCGACCCCGGCACGGCCCCCGTCTGCGAGAACGACAAGCGCAACCTGCTCGACTTCATCGACATCAGCCTGGACAAGCAGGGCAGGGTCGTCTTCGGCTTCGCCGACGGCTGCGTGGGCCGCTGCGTGACCGAGGGCCAGACCCGCAACACCAACCTCGCCTACGCCGACCGCCCGGCTGCCGACAGCGCTCTCACCGCGGCTCAGTTCGCGGAGCTCTACTCGCAGGAGGACATCGGCACGATCGTCCGCCAGCAGTGCGGGCGCGGTCTGTACGCCGTCTACGACACCGACCCGACGGGGCCGCTGCTGCGCTGCTCCACGGCCGGGACCGGTGCCGCTGCCACGGCCAGCGCCACCGCCTCCGCCTCGGGCAGTGAGGTACCCGCTGCCTCGCCGACCGTGACGGTGTCGCCGACGGCGACCAGCCCCGCGCCGACCAGCCCCGCGGCCACCACCCCCGCGGCGACCAGCCCGGCGCCGGTCGAGGACCCGGTCGCCCCGGCGGGAGGCGGCGTGCCCGCCCCGTCGACGTCGTCGCCCACCACGGGGTCGCCCTCCACAGGGTCGGCCGCTCCCGGCTCGCCCGCGACCTCGCCGTCCGCCACCGCGACCGCCGCCCCGGGCAGCCCGACCCCGACGCCGACCGCCGGGCTCCCGTCGGCGCCCTGCAGGACGTCGGCACCGGTCGTCCTCCCGACGACGACGATCCCGTCGGGCGCCTCGGCGGCCCTGCAGGTGAGCGGCACGCCCGGGGCCGTCGTGGACGTCGTGGCCTACACCCGGCCGTCGACCACCTACCGCGTCGTGCGGAGCCTGACCACCGGGCCGGACGGCACCGCGTCGACGCGGCTGACCCCGCCGTCGAACACCCGCCTGTACGCGCAGCAGCGGGGCTGCCCGGCGGGCCCGTCGTCGGTGCTGACGGTGCGCTCGACGCTGTCGATGGACGTGCGGCGCACCGCTGCCGCACGCACCTACCGCTTCTCCGGCAGCAGCCTGCCGCTGCGCGCCGGTGGGCTTCCCGTCGACGTGTACCGCGTGACGGCGGACGGCCGCGAGGTCCTGACCGCCCGCACGCGGACCGGCGCGCGAGGGCTGTGGGAGGTCTCCCGCACGTTCACCGGCACGGGCCGGTTCGGCTTCGTCGCCCGGACCCCGAAGGACGTGGCGAACGCGGCCGGAGCCAGCGCCGTGCGGTCCGTCCAGGTGCGCTGACGGGAGGTCCCTCCGCGGGCCGTCCTGGTGCCGGGGGTGTGGCGGGGTGCTAGCTGCCGTACTCGCCGTAGCCGTCGAGGCGGGCGGCGGCGAGGGCGAGGTCGCCCGCCGGAGTGCGCGCCGGCGGCACGGTCGGGTAGCCGAAGCCGAGCACGCCGGCGACCTCGCGGGGGTCGTCGAGCAGGTCGATCACCAGGTCGTCGGTGACGGGGACGTCGTCGAAGGTGTCCATGCCGGCGACGCTAGAGACGTACTCACGGGTAGGCGAGGCCTACTCGTCGGTAGTCTCCGCGGCCCGCTCGGTACGGTCTCGGGATGCGCATCGCCGTCACCGGGTCCATCGCGACCGACCACCTGCTCACCTTCGACGGACGCTTCGTCGAGCAGCTCCTGCCCGACCAGCTCGCCCGGCTCTCGGTGGTCTTCCTCGCCTCCGACCTGCAGGTCCGCCGCGGCGGCACCGGGGCCAACATCGCCTTCGGCATGGGCGTGCTCGGGCAGCGCCCGCTGCTCGTCGGCAGCGTCGGCAAGGACGCCGCCGAGTACGTCACGTGGCTGTCCGACCACGGCGTCGACACCGCCGGCGTCCGGACGTCCGAGACCCTCGCCAGCCCGCGCTTCACCTGCACCACCGACCAGGACCAGAACCAGGTCGGCACCTTCTACCCGGGCGCGATGTCCGAGGCGGCCGAGATCGAGCTGGCGCCCTTCGGCGCGGTCGACCTCGTCGTCGTCTCGCCGAACGACCCCGGCGCGATGCTGCGCCACACCGCCGAGTGCCGCGACGCGGGCACGCCCTTCGCCGCCGACCCGTCGCAGACGCTCACCTTCCTCGACGGCGACGCGATCAAGGCCCTCGTCGAGGGCGCGACCTACCTGTTCACCAACGAGTACGAGGCCGGCCTGGTCCGCGAGAAGACCGGCTGGAGCGACGAGGAGGTGCTCGCGCTCGTCGGCACCCGCATCACCACGCACGGCGCGAACGGCGTCGTCGTGCAGCGCAAGGGCGAGCCCGACCTGCGCGTCGGTGTCTGCCCGGCCCGCACGATCGCCGAGCCCACCGGCGTCGGCGACGCCTTCCGCGCCGGCTTCCTCACCGCCACGGCCTGGGGGCTGGGGCTCGAGCGCGCCTGTCAGGTGGGGGCCACGCTGGCCACGCTCGTGGTCGAGACGGTCGGCACCCAGGAGTACGCGTTCACGGTCGACGACTTCACCGGCCGCCTCGGCGAGGCCTACGGTTCCGACGCCGCCGACGAGGTGCGCACGCACCTCAGCTGAGCCGTCGCACCAGCTGGCCCTGCGCGGTCGGGCCCAGGTACTCCTGGGCCCGCATCCGGCACCAGGCCGGGACGTCGTGTCGCGCGGCGGGGTCGTCGGACAGCACCTCGACGACCTCGCCGACGCCCACCGTCGGCAGTGCGCGGGCCAGCTCGATCACCGGCACGGGGCACGGCCGCCCGAGGCAGTCGACGACGAGGTCGGGGACCGGGGCGGGGCTCGCGGACGCCGGCTCATGCGTCGCCGGGTCCGCCTCGCTGGCTCCACTCACAGGAGCCCCTCGACGCCAGCCTCGCGGCGGAGCCGGGACACCACCCCCGGCAGCACGACCAGGAAGCGCTCGACGTCGTCGGCCGTCGTCGTCCGGGACAGCGACACCCGCACGTTCCCGCTGGTGAGCGCCCCCATGGCCGCCAGCACGTGGCTCGGCTGCAGGGTGGAGCTGGTGCACGCCGACCCGCTGCTGACGGCGAAGCCCTGGGCGTCGAGGCCTGCGGTGAGCGACTCGCCGTCGACGTAGAGGCACGAGAAGGTGAGGACCCCGGGGAGCCGGTCGTCCGGGTCGCCGACGACGTCGACCCCGGGCACGCGGGCGGCGACCTCGGTGCGGAGCCGGGCGACGAGCGGCCGCAGCCGGGCGTCCTCGGCCGCCGACTCGGCGACGGCCGCCTGCAGCGCCACGGCGGTCGCGACGGCCAGCGGGACCGGGGCCAGCGGAGCCCGCTCCTGCCCGGGGAGGACCGGGGCGAAGCGGGTGCCCGTGCGGACGACCAGCAGGGACACACCGGCCGGGCCTCCGAAGGTCCGCGCCGCTCCCGTCAGCACCGACCAGCCGGCCGGCACCGGCGCCCGGCCGAGCGAGGCCGTGGCGTCGACGAGGAGCGGGACGCCCGAGGCGCCGCAAGCCTCGGCCGCCTCGGCGACGGGCTGCCGCGTCCCGACCTCCCCGTTGGCGCTCTGCAGGGCGGCGAGCGCCACGCCCGGTGCCGTCACGGCAGCCGCGAACGCCCCGGCGTCGACCCGCCCTCGCGCGTCGACGCCGACCTCGACCGCTCGCGCGGTCGCCGCGGCGTGCAGGACCGCGGAGTGCTCGACGGCGCTGTGCACCACGCCGTCGCCCGCCCGACGACGGGCCTGCAGCAGCCCGAGCACGCCGAGGGTGGTGGCCAGGACGTCGCCGGCGACCAGCACGACCTCGTCGGGACGGGCGCCGACGGCGGCGGCGACGGTCTCGGCCGCGGCCTGGCGGAGCCGCTGGGCGTGGCGCCCCGCCGCGTACCGGCGGTCGGGGTCCGCCCAGCCGTCGTCGAGCGCTGTCAGCAGGGCCTCGCGCGCCGCGGGGCGCAGCGGCGCCGCGGTGGCGGCGTCGAGGTGGACGGTCACACCTGCGACCCTGCCACCCGCGCGCCCGCGACGGCGCTGCTGCCCACGTCACAGCCGTGCGGGCGAGCCTCGGCAGGTCCGCTCACAGGCCCTGCGATACGCTCGCCCAGGTGGGGGACAGGCCCTTCCTGCAGCCCTGTCAAGGGCCGCCGGGACGGCCCGGACCGCCCGCCGTGAGAGGTCCCGTCGTACGTCGAGAGGCCAGTTCGTGAGCCCCACCCCTGCGCCGGGTCGTGCCGTGCACGTCCCTGCGCGCCGTCCCCTCCGCCGCCAGCTGTCGCGCGCCGCCCTCGTGGTCGGCGCCGTCGTGCTGGCCGGCGGCTGTGACGCGCGCGGCCTGTACGAAGACAGCTTCTCGCTGGGCTGGCCCGACCCGGTCACCGACCAGGGCAAGCGCATCTTCGACCTGTGGCTCGGCACCGTCGCCGCAGCCGCCGTCGTGGGCCTGTTCGTCTACGCCCTGATCTTCTACGCGGTCGTCCGGTACCGGAAGCGCGGCGAGGAGCTGCCGCGGCAGGTCCGCTACAACCTGCCGATCGAGGTGCTCTACACCGTCGTGCCGTTCGTGATCATCGCGGTGCTCTTCTACTACACGGCGATCAGCGAGAACTACGTCAACAAGCTGACGAAGGACCCCGCGGTCGCGATCGGCGTCGTCGGCTTCCAGTGGAACTGGCAGTTCAACTACGAGAAGGAGGGGCTGCAGGTCACCGGCGCGCCCGGTGAGCCCGCGCAGCTCGTCCTCCCGACCAACCGCACCATCCGCTTCGTCGAGACCTCGCCCGACGTCATCCAC
>JAODNQ010000004.1 GCA_025464695.1 Frankiales bacterium
TCCGCCGTCCTGCTCGACGCGCGCGACCGGCCCGTCGGGGCGTCCGGCACCCACCGGCACGCCAGCGCCCGAGAACGCCGAGCGATGCGCACCGCCTGGGGCAGCACCTGCGCCGTCAACGGCTGCACCCTCACCGCCACCGTCCCGCACCACGCCGAACCCTGGTGGAAGACCCAGCAGACCGTCCTGAAGGACCTCGTCCCGTTCTGCGAGCACCACCACCACGACCTCCACGACGGCAGCAAGACCCTGCGCCTGCGCGACGGACGCCACCTCGACGAGTGGGGCTGGGCCCAGCGCTAGGTCAGGCTGTGGGGCGGCGCGGTTGCGGCAGTCGGGGGCGAGGGCTGGTGGCGTCGCGGTCGTCGAAGTCGACCAGGACGTCGGGCTCGGACAGCGCCGCCGGGGCACGGCCCCCCGACGTCAGCGACGTGAGCGACCTGAGCGAACGCAGGGACCGGCGCGACAAGAGCCAACCGAGCGACCGGTGCAGCAGGCCTGCGTCACGCCTCCGGAGGTCCGCCTCGTCCAGCGCTTGCGCGATGACCAGGCTCTCGTAGCCGTGTGCCAGGTCGGCGGGCCTCATGCCCGCACCTCCACCCCGGTGCTGCGGCCGGCCGGCTCCGCCCCCACGCCACCAGGGACTGGCGCCGCGACGACAGGACCCGAGCCCTCCGTCGCCACGGGCCGCAGCAGCGCCACCCCGACCGCCCCCAGCACCGACACCGCCGCCGCGAGCAGCACGGCGTGGTCCCAGCCGTCGACCAGGCCGCCGGGGCCGGGGCTGCGGGTGGCGACGACGCTGACCACGGTGATGCCGAGCGCCGACCCGACGTAGCGGGCGGTGTTGTTCGCGCCGCTCCCCATGGCGGTGCGGTCGGGCGGGACGCTCGCGACGGCCTCTCGGCCGAGTGCGGCGTTCAGCACGCCGAACGCGACCCCGGCGACGACACACCCGGGCAGCAGGCGCAGCACCGAGGACGACGTCGACAGCCCGGTCTGCATCAGCTGCCCCACCGCGCCCCCGAGCAGCCCGGCGACCACGAGGGTGCGGCCGGGGACGTGCAGCGGCAGCCGGCGCACGAGCAGGGCCGCGACCACGCTGGTGCCCGCGAAGAGCAGGGTGACCAGCGAGGCGGCGAGCAGGGTCCCGCCGAGGCCGCGCTGGACCAGGGTGGGGGTGAACGCGGCCACCGCGGTGATGCCCGCGCCGTTGGCGAACGCCCCGAGGGAGGCGGCCAGGAACGGACGCCGTCGCAGCAGGGCGGGGTCCAGCAGGGGAGCGGCGACGCGGGTCTCGGCGACGGCGAACAGCCCGACGAGGAGCGCGCCGCCGGCCAGCAGCACGACGGCCTCGGCCGACAGCCGGCCCCGTCCCGCCTGGACCAGCCCGCTCAGCAGCAGGGCCAGCCCGGTGCCGAGCAGGACCGTCCCCAGCAGGTCCGGCCCGCGACGCGCCCCCGACGTCGACTCGTCCAGCAGGCTGTGACCGGCGACGCCGACGCCGACCGCGAGCACGGCCAGGACCACGTAGGCGTGCCGCCAGCTGCTGCCGTGGTCGACGGCGACGGCGAGCAGCCCGCCGGTGGCGATGCCGGCGCCGACGCTCGCGCCCCAGACGCCTGCGGCGTGCGCCCGTGCGGGACCGGGCGGGAAGGCGTGGCCGACCAGCCCGAGCGCGCAGGCGAGGACCGCCCCGCCGCCGAGCCCGGTGAGGAGGCGGCCGGCCACGAAGACGCCCGAGCCGGCGGCGGCGGAGCAGACCGCGGAGCCCAGGGCGACGACGAGCAGACCGGCGACGAAGACCCGGCGCCGGCCGACGTCGTCGGCGAGGGCACCGCTCGGCAGCAGCGCGACCGCGAGGCCGAGGGCCATGGCGCTCAGCAGCCAGGGGACCGTCGTCGGGCGGGAGCCGAGGTCGACGGCCGTCCGCCCCGCCGTCGCCAGTGGGGTGACGAAGGCGACCAGCACGAGGAGCGTCGCGAGCGGGGCCAGCAGGAGGGTGCGGCGCTGAGCAGACGACATGACGGCTCCGGGTGAGTTGGGTTTTCAGACTGACCAGCCGCAAGGTAGCGCAGAGTCGGTAGGGATGCCAGACTCACTGCATGACAATGCCCCGGCTCGCCGACCTGCCCGGCCGCCCCTGCCCGATCGCAGGAGCGCTGGAGGTGGTGGGGGACCGGTGGGCTCTGCTCGTGGTCCGCGAGGTCTGGATGGGGGCGCACCGCTTCACCGACATCGCCCGCGGCACGGGGGCCCCGCGAGACCGGCTGACGGCCCGGCTGAACGACCTCGTCGCGGTCGGGGTGCTCGTGCGCCGGCAGTACAGCGAGGCGCCGCCGCGCGCGGACTACCACCTGACCGAGAGCGGGCGTGACCTCGTGCCCGTGCTGCTGGCGCTGCTGCAGTGGGGCGACCGCTGGGTCGCCGACGAGCAGCCGGTGCGCCTGCACGGGCCCGACGGGCACGTCCTCGACGCCGCCCTGGTCTGCCGCACCTGCGGGGAGCCGGTGGGCGACACGCCGCCGCGCCGCGGGCCCCACCGGGTGGAGGACAGCGCGGTCCAGGAGCCCGTCGGCGGCTCGGAGGACTAGCGGGGGAGCAGCACCTCGGCGACGACCTCGGCCGTGCCGTCGTAGCCGAGCGCGCGCGAGCCGGCCCGCGACAGGTCCAGCACGCGGTCGCCGACGTAGGGGCCGCGGTCGGTGACCAGGCACGAGACGCTGCGCCCGTTCGCCGTCACGCGCAGCACCGTCATGAGCGGCAGCGTCTTGTGCGCGCAGGTCAGCCGCTCGGGGTCGTACGGCGCGCCGCTCGCGGTGGGGCTGCCGACGAAGCCTGGGCCGTACCAGGACGCGGTACCGCGGACCACCTCGCCGGTGGGCGCGTAACCCGCGGGGTAGCCGGAGCCGGCGGCCTCCAGGAGCGCGAGCACCGGCGCCTCCCGCTCCTGCGCGTTGCGGCCGCGGGAGGTCTGGGCCGGGGTGAGGCTGAGGGTGACCGAGGCGCTGACGGCGTCGAGCTGCTCGTCGACG
>JAODNQ010000040.1 GCA_025464695.1 Frankiales bacterium
CGCACGCCGCCGGCCTCGCCGCAGGTGCCGCCGCCGAGGCGCTCGGCACCGCTGCCGGTGTGGTCGCCGACGTCGCGGCGGTCCGCGGCCGGGAGGTCGGGCGCGAGGTGGCCCGGGCCGTGCGGGGCGGCGCCGAGATGCTGCCGACCCCCGAGGTGCTGGAGGGCGTGCTCGAGGACGCGTTCGAGCGCGGCGCCGACGCCTGGGACGCCCTGCGCGGCCGCCGCCGGCCGGTGCGCCGCTGGCCCTGGGCCACGGGCAGCGCCCTGGTCGGTGCCGCCGTCGCCGTCGGGGCTGCGGTGCTGGTGCGCCGGCTGTCGACCCGGGACGTGCCGGGCGCGCAGGAGCCCGAGCAGGTGCAGGCGGTCGTCGATTCGACCCCGCTGCTGGACGTCGCGGCGGTGGGCGCGGTGCCGCTCCCCGACGCCGCGCCGCTGGCCGACGCTGCCCCCCTGGCCGACGTGTCCCTGGAAGCGGCGCCGCTGGCGGACGCCGCGCCCGCCGGTCCGGTCGACGAGGACGGCGAGGCGGTCCAGCCGACCTGAGCCGGCGGCCCGGACTCAGCGCTCCGCGCCGGCAGGACCTGCTGGGACCACCGGCCCGGAGTCAGCGCTCGGCTGACCGAGGACCTGCGGGATCCGCCGGTCCCGCTCGCGCTGGCTCAGCGCTCCGCGGCGGGCGAGGCTGCCGGCGCCGGGACCTGCCCGACGCCGTCGCGGCCGAGCCGCTGCGCGACCGCGCGGCGGAGCATGGCGTCGACCTGCGCCTCCGGCGGCACCCCGGAGCTGACCGACGTCCGGTCGCGGCCGGCGTTCTTGGAGCTGTACAGGGCGTCGTCGGCGGCACGCACGAGGGTGTCGGCGTCGCCGGCGTGCCCGGGGAACGTGGCGACGCCGGCCGAGGCCGTGATCGGCACGCTGGAGGGGGCGGCGGCGACGGCGCGCCGCAGCCGCTCGGCGATGTCGAACGCCTCCTCCGGGCCGCAGCCCGGCAGCACGACCGCGAACTCCTCGCCGCCGTAGCGGGCGGCGGTGTCGAAGTCGCGGCACTCGCACGACAGCGCGGCCGCCACGTTGCGCAGCACCTCGTCGCCGGACTGGTGGCCGTGCTCGTCGTTGAGCCGCTTGAAGTGGTCGATGTCGATCATCACCAGCGACAGGTGCTCGGCCGAGCGGGTCGCCCGTGCCACCTCGCGCTCGAGGGTCGCCTCGAACGTGCGCCGGTTGGCGATCTTGGTGAGTCCGTCGGTGGCGGCCAGCCGCTGCACCTGCTCCAGCAGCCAGGCGTTGCGCAGCGCGAGGGCGGCGTAGGAGGCGGAGCGCTCGAGGGAGGCGACGACCCGGCGCTGGATCCGGCTGCCGGCGCGCTGGTCGTGCTCGAGGACGAGGGCCCCGAGCGGCCGGTTCTCCGCCGACAGCGGGACGACGACGACGTTGCGGGCGTCGGGCAGCAGCCGCGACAGCCACGGGTCGCTCTCGAGGTCGAGCCCCGACGCGAGCTGCGTCTGCCGGGTCTCGTGGGCCAGGGAGATGACCGCGCTCGCGCCCGGTCGGCCGGGCCGGCGCGCCGTGAGGTCCTCCAGCCCGAAGGACGCGAGCAGGGGGAGCTGCCCCTCGGGCCCGGCGACGACGACGCCGCGCGAGAAGCCGAACGTGTCGACCGCGGAGTCGAGCAGGGTCAGCGCGGCGCTCTTGGAGTCGGTCGTGCGCTCGAGCCGCAGCGCCAGGTCGGTGAGGGCCTCGAGGTCCATCCGGCGTCGTCGCAGCTCGCGCTCGTTGACCGCCGACAGCGCCGACGTCGACACCGCGACCAGCCAGAGCACGAGCACGAAGACGGCGAGCCGCTCGTTCTCGGTCCCCCCGATCCCGCGCACGGCGCCGACCGGGCCGGTCGCCTCGAGGACCTCGCCCTGGACGGCGTTCGTCGTGGCGAACAGCAGCAGGGAGTGCCACATCGCGAGCTTCAGGCCGGTGCGGTAGGACGCCAGCAGGCTGACGGCACCGAGGTGCAGCAGCACGAGGTACCGCAGCGGGCTCGTCGTCCCACCGGTCAGGTAGGAGATCCAGGCCAGCCAGACGCCGTCCACCATCAGCAGGACGCTGAAGACCAGCACCACCCGGCCGCGCAGCAGGCGGGACACGCCCTCTCCCAGCAGGACCGCACCGGCGTAGTAGGCCGTGGCGGTCACCGTGAGCCGCGTGCCCGGCGTCAGCGCCTCGGGGGCGACGGCGGCGAACAGCAGGACCAGCCCGATGGCCGCCGCCCGCAGGTACTGGGTGACGCGCAGGCGGTCGGCGACCGGGACGGCCTCGACCGGGCTCAGCGTGCTCGAAGGACGGAGGCTCATGCCAGCACCCCTCCTGCGGGTCCGCCGTGCCCCGGGCCGTCCTGCCGCGGGAGGCGGAGGACAGGGCCGAAGGTCAGCTCGGGCTCGGCCTCCACGGGTGCGGAGGCGAGCTTGGGGTCGCGCCGGTCGATGCGGTTCTGCACGAGCAGGAACGCGACGACGACGAACACGACCGCCAGAGGCAGTGTCGGCTGCCGGGCCGCCTTCTTGAAGGTGTCGCCGAAGACCCGCCCGATCGCCTGGGGCACCTCGGCGGCGCTCGGCAGCGTGATCCGGTCGGGGAGGGCGCGCTTGACGGTGTCCACCAGCCCCTGGACGGGGCCGGGCAGGTCGGCCTCCTCCCTGCCGGGTCCGACGACCGGAGTGGTGCGGGCGACGTCGACCAGCTGCGGCCCGGTCGGGGCGGGCACGCCGACCCCACCGGGCAGCGGGGGGCCGAACGGGGCGGTCCCGCCGTCGACGACGGCCGGGGCGGCGCCCGGCGAGGACGGCACGACCGGGACGGACGGGGCAGTGACGGGGCCGGCACCGGGGCCGGCACCCGCGCTGCCGCCGGGCACGGGCGGCAGCGGGCGGTCGTCCACGACCCGGACGGGCTCGGCCGCGGCCAGGACGTCGTAGCTGTCACGGGCGACGACCAGCCCGGGGTTGCCGGCGTCGTCGTGCACCGCGACGGAGAGCTCGTACGTGCCGGGGCCCGACAGCAGCACCGAGAAGGTGCGCGAGCAGTCCTGCGCCGGCGCCACGGCCTGGCCGTCACGCACGACGGTGCACTGCGCCCGAGCGTCGCCCGCCTGCGCGAAGGTCCAGGTGAGCGTGCGTCCGCCGGGGGCCAGCACGGGGTCCCCGACGAAGGACACCGGGGCAGGGGGCACCGTGTCGTAGCGGTAGCTGCCCGACGTCACGTCGCCCAGGTTGCCCGCCTCGTCGCGGGTGCGCACCTGCAGGGTGTACGTGCCCTGCGGCGCGCCGTCCAGGTCGAGCGGGTACTGCCCGCGGCAGGGAGCCCAGGTGCCGGAGGAGCCGGCACGAGGAGCGCCGTCGTGCAGGAGCCGGCAGTCGACCAGCGCCTGCGGGTCGGCGTCCCACGCCCACGTGACGCTGTCCTCGTTCCCGACGGCGTCGGGCTCGGCGGTGAGCCGGGCCGCGCGGGGCGGGGTGCGGTCGAGCACGTAGGTCGCGCGGCTGGCCGGGCCGGGCGTGCCGGTCGTCGAGAGGGCACGCAGCTCGACCACGTAGGCGCCGTCCGGCCGGCCGGTGAGCGGCGCGGTGTAGGTGCCGGCGGCGACCGCGGCGGCACCGCGGGGGGGCGGGGTGCCGCAGGCAGCGAAGGCGCCGACGGCGTCCGGGCCCGAGAGCCGGCACTGCAGGGTCTGCCCCGGCTCGACCTCGAGCCCCCAGGTGGGCGTGTCGTCCCGGGCCACCGCCGGCGGCAGGTCGGTGAACCCGGCCAACGCCCCGGCGGTGTGGTCCAGGACGTACTCCGATCCCAGCGGCGCGCTGGTGTTGCCGGCCTTGTCGACCGCCCGGACCTGCAGCCCGTACGCACCGTCCTCGGCGTCGCCGAGCGCCGCGGTCCACGGGCTGGTGCAGGCCGCCCAGTCGAGCAGGACCGCG
>JAODNQ010000109.1 GCA_025464695.1 Frankiales bacterium
CACGCCGCGCCTCGACCGCCAACCGGGTCGCCCGCTCTCGGAGCTCGTCCGGGTACTTCCTCGGTGCTGCCATGACTCTCATCCTCGCGTGCGATGAGAGCCTCCATCAGACCCGGCGCGAGACAAGGGCAGCCAGTCAAGCCTTTAGGACGCTCCGGCAGAACGTGGTCGAGCAGACGCGGGAACCGATGGACGACGTCCAGCCCACCTGAGCCTCTGCCCGACGCTAACGCCCGCGCAGTGCGACGGGCACGCTTCAGGCCGAGGGTTGGCCCTCAGCCGTTCGCGCTTCCTCCAGCACTGCCCGCACGCGGCTTCGGGTAGCAGCGGCTGCTTCGCGCGTCATCTGAGAGTGCTTCACGAGCGCGACGTGCACGCGCCGCTCCGCCCGGACCCGCGCAGCCAAGCTGTCGCAGAGCGGGATCAGGTGCTCCATGGTGCGCGGTCTTCCGCTTGTACGACGAACGACACCTCCACTGGCCGGTACATGCGCCGGCTGCCGGCCGTTGGTCGCTAGGTGCCGCTAGGGACTTCCGCGCGGTCCCCGGAGTGTGCGCAACGGGGCGGGTGCGAGCAGCCGAAGACCACCGCCCCAGCCCTCGTGTCGCGCGGCTGGCTCGGGTCGCGGGGACGTCAGGCACCGCTGTGCTCCAGGCGTCACAGGACCACGACCGAACGCAGGACCTCCCCGCGCTCCATCCGGTGGAACGCCTCCTCGACGTCGTCCAGTCCGATGCGCTCGGTGACGAACTTGTCCAAGGGAAAGCGGCCTTGCTGCCAGAGGTCGATCAGCAGGGGGAAGTCGCGTTCCGGCAGGCAGTCGCCGTACCACGAGCTCTTGATCGACCCACCGTGCCCGAAGACGTCGATGAGGGGGATCTTGAAGAGCATGGACGGATCGGGCACACCCACGAGGACCGCGACCCCGGCGAGGTCACGAGCGTGGAAGGCCTGGAGGAACGTCTCGGGCCGCCCGACCGCGTCGATCACCACGTCGGGACCGAACCCGCTAGTCAACGCCCGCAGCCGGGCGACCACGTCCTCCCTTCCGGCATTCACGAAGTGCGTGGCACCGAAGTCCTTCGCCCAAGCGAGCTTGCGGTCGTCCAGGTCGACCGCCACCACCTGGCGAGCGCCGGCGTAGATCGCCCCGGCGATCGCCGCGTTGCCCACACCCCCGCAGCCCAGCACAGCGACGGTGTCGCCCTGCGTCACAGGTGCGGTGTTGACGGCTGCACCGAAGCCGGCCATCACCCCGCAGCCGAGCAGGCCGGCAGCCGCAGGGTCTGCCTGCGGGTCGATCTTCGTGCACTGGCCGGCGGCGACGAGCGTCTTCTCGGCGAAGGCCCCGATCCCCAGAGCCGGTGACAGGACCGTCCCGTCCGTCAGCGACATGGTGCTGGTCGCGTTGTGGGTGGAGAAGCAGTACCAGGGCCTGCCTCGCTTGCAGGCACGGCACTGCCCGCAGACCGCACGCCAGTTGAGGACGACCACGTCGCCCGGGACCACCGAGGTGACGTCCGGACCGACGGACTCGACGATGCCGGCAGCTTCGTGACCGAGCAGGAACGGGAAGTCGTCGTTGATGCCGCCCTCGCGGTAGTGGAGGTCGGTGTGGCAGACCCCGCACGCGGTCACCCGCACGAGGGCCTCGCCAGGGCCAGGGTCAGGAACGAGGACCGTCTGGACCCTTACCGGGGCACCTCTGCGACCAGCAACAACAGCGCGTACCTCGTGCACGGAACACCTCTCGGTCGATCATGGACGTGCTGGGACGGGTTGTGGCGCGACGGCCGGGCGTCGTACGTGGCTGGCTCAGAGCCCGAGCTCGGCCCCGAAGGCGCCGCCTTCGAGCCGGTCCTTCATCGTGGTGAGGAACCGGGCGGCGTCGGCACCGTCGACGATGCGGTGGTCGTAGGTCAGCGCGAGGTAGACCATGGACCGGAGGGCCACGACCTTGCCCAGCTCCGCGTGCTGGACGACGACGGGTCGCTCCACCACGGCACCGACGCCGAGGATGCCGACCTGCGGCTGGTTGATGATCGGCGTGTCGAACAGCGCCCCGCGTGACCCGGTGTTCGTGATCGTGAACGTCCCGCCTGCGAGCTCGTCCGCGGTCGCCGTGCCGCTCCGGGTGCGCTCCGCCAGGTCGTTGATCCGACGGGAGATGCCCGCGAGGTTAAGGGAGTCGGCGTCCCGGACGACCGGGACGAGCAGTCCGCGCTCGGTGTCCACGGCGATGCCGAGGTGGACAGCGTCGTAGTAGGTCGCGGTGCCGGCGTCGAGGTCCAGGCTCGCGTTCACGTTCCGATGCACCTTGAGCGCCTCGACCGCCGCGACGGCCATGAAGGGCAGGAACGTCAGGCTGCTGCCGTGGCGGGCCAAGAAATCGCGCTTGGCCGCCTCGCGGAGCCGTGCGACCGCGGTGATGTCGACCTCGAGCACGGTGGTGAGCTGTGCACTCACCTGCAGCGAATGCACCATGCGCGTGGCGATGACCTTGCGCAGGCGGCTCAGGGCGCGGGTCTCGCCGCCCCCGACGGTCGGGGCGGCGGGCGGCGACGCGGGCCGGACTGCAACGCTCGGCCGTGCGGCCGGAGCGGCAGACGCGCTCCGACCCGGGGCGCCCGGGGAGGGCGTGCTGGGAGCGCTGGCCGACGGCTGTCCGCCGGCGGCGGCGTCCCGCACGTCCTGCTGACGGACCCGCCCGCCCGCCCCCGTCCCGCGGACACTCGCAAGATCGACGTCGAGCTCGGCCGTCAGCTTGAGCACCATCGGTGTCAGCAGGGAGCCGTCTGGTGCCGTCCTCACGGACGCTCCAGGCGCAGCAGGAGGCGCGGGAGCAGCCGCCGCAGGTGCAGGTGCAGGTGCAGGTGCAGGTGCAGGTGCAGGTGCAGGTGCTGGTGCTGGTACCGGGACGTCGGCCGGCGGTGCTGCCGCTTCCATGGTTCCGGCATCGGCACCGTCCTCGATCACCGCCAGGGTCGTGCCGACGTCGACGGTCGCGTCCTCCTCGACGAGGACCGACGAGAGGACGCCCGCCGCAGGGGACGGGATCTCGGTGTCGACCTTGTCCGTCGAGACCTCGAGCAGCGGCTCGTCGAGGTCGACGCGGTCACCGACCTGCTTCAGCCACCGGGTGACTGTCCCCTCGGTGACGCTCTCACCGAGCGCGGGCATGCTGACAGAAACGGACATCGCTGGTGGTCGTCCTCGGGTCGCCTGCGGAGCAGGGGTGTGTGGTGGGCGGGCGGGCGCCCGGGGTGGCGGTGCGGTCAGTGACCGACGTCGGCGCCGACGTACTGGGCGAACAGGTCCTCGCCGTCGAGCTCCTGGGGCTCGCCGGCGAAGGCGACCTCGCCGCGGTTCAGGAGGTACACGTAGTCGGCGACGTCCAACGCGCGCGTGACGTACTGCTCGACGAGCAGCAGTGCGGTGCCCTGCTGGCTGAGCAGGCGCAGGAAATCGAAGATCTCGTCCACGATCTTCGGGGCGAGGCCCATGCTGACCTCGTCCAGGAGCACCACGGTGGGGTGCTGGACGTAGGTGCGCGCCAGGGCGAGCATCTGCTGCTCGCCGCCGCTCATGGTCCCGGCGATCTGCGCGAGCCGTTCGCCGAGCCGGGGGAAGGCGGAGACTGCACGCTCGATGGCCGCGTCCTCCTCGCCCTTGGCGGACTGGAGGAGCAGGTTGTCCCGCACGCTCAGCGGCGGGAAGATGCCCCGGCCCTCCGGGACGTGGCACACACCGCGCTCCACGAGCTGGTGCGGGGCAGCGCCGGTCACGTCGACGTCGTCGACCACGAGGGCGCCGCTGGTGAGACCGACGATGCCGCTCGCGACGCGGAGGAGGGTCGTCTTGCCGGCACCGTTGGCACCGAGCAGCGCGACGACGGCGCCGTCCGGCACCGTGAGGTCGATGCCGCGCAGCACGGTCGTGTCGCCGTAGCCGGCGACCGCGTTCTTGAGCTCCAGCATCAGGGGGCCGAGCCTTCGAGCGCGTCCTCGACCGAGTCGCTGCCGAGGTAGGCGGCTCGCACCAGCGGGCTCGCGGCGACCTCGGCCGGGGTGCCCTCGAAGATGGGCTGACCGAAGTCCAGGACGTAGATGTAGTCGCAGATGCTCATGACGAGGCCCATGTCGTGCTCGACGATGAGGATCCCGATCCCCTGCTCGGCCAGCGAGCGCAGGATCCGCCCGAACTCCAGGGTCTCGCCCTTGTCGAGGCCCGACGACGGCTCGTCGAGCAGCATCACCTGGAAGCCGCCGGCGATGCAGCGGGCGAGCTCGACGAGGCGCCGCTGGCCGGTGCTGAGGTCACCCGGCCGCCGGTCAGCCAGCTCGCTGATCCCGCACTGCTCGATCGCGCTCTCGGCGATCGCCGCCAGCTCGCGGTCCTGCGCGCGTGAGCCGCGCAGGTGCCGCCAGGGCCGGCTGCCGGCGATGCCCGCCTCCCGCCCCAGGGCGACGTTCTCCCGCACCGGGAGCGAGTCGAACAGCTCCATGCGCTGGAACGTGCGTCCCATGCCGCGCTGCGCGCGCTTCTGCGGCGTCGCGGACGTGACATCCGCGCCGAGCAGGTCGACGCGGCCGGACGTGGGCCGCAGCAGGCCGCTGCACGCGTTGAAGGTCGTGGTCTTGCCCGCACCGTTCGGGCCGATCAGCGCGGTGACCTCGCCGAGCGGTGCCTCGAGGCAGATCTTGTTGACGGCGACGTGGCTGCCGTAGCGGACGACGACGTCCTGCACGGACAGGCCGCGGGACGCGGCTTCGACGGTCTGCCTCATGACTCGAATGCGCCCTTCAGGCTCCGCTGCTGCAGACGCAGCGGGTGGTGGATGAGTCGCTGGCTGGAGCGCGACGCGAGGGATGAGAACAAGGCCCCGTAGTCGTAGCCGGTGCGCAGCAGCAGAGCGACACCGAGCGCGCCTGCGCCGAACAGCACCAGCTGCACGTTCTGCGAGACGGAGGTGATGTAGGAGGGGACGACGACGAGGAAGGTCGCCGACAGCACGGAGGCCTTGACCACGCTGCCTCCGCAGATCGCCAGGACGGCGAGCCACAACAGGGACTGCAGCGGTCCGAACCCGATGTCGCGGGAGGCGGTGCCGGTCTGGGCGATGAACAGAGCCCCGGCGATGCCGGCGAAGAAGCCCGAGATGCAGAAGACGAGCGTCTTGCTGACGTTCACGTTCAGGCCGTGCGTGACCAGACCCACGGGGGAGTCGCTCAGGGCGCGCAGCAGGCGACCGAGCCGGGCACGGCCCGCAGCGGTGACGACGTACGCGCTGACGGCCACGATCACCAGCACGAGGAAGTAGAAGGTCCGGTCACCCGTGGAGTCGATGGGCCCGACCTCGAGCCGGGGCGCGGTCAGGAAGGGCTTGTCGCCGAACATCAGCCCCGTCCCGTAGACGACCTGCTGCATGAGGATGCCGAAGCCGAACGTCGCCAGGGCCAGGTAGAGACCGGACAGGCGGATGGCGGGAAGGCTGAGCAGGGCTCCGACGGGCACGACGACGGCGCCCGCCCCCAGCAGCGCCAGCAGCCACGGCGTCCCCCCGTTGGCGAGGTGGCTGAAGGTCGAGGCCCCGATCGCCACGAAGGCCGCGTGGCACAGCGAGATCTGCCCGGAGGTGTTCAGCAGCAGGGCCAGCGACATGAACAGGACGACGAAGGCCAGGGCGTTGGTGAAGATCGGCAGCCGGGGGCCACTGAGGAACGGGACGACCAGGACCACCACCGCCGCCCCCAGGGCGTAGCCGAGCTGGCGGACGCGGGGAGGCAGCGCCACCGGCTTGCTGGGCGTCCCGCCGGTGCGACCGAGGGGCACGGGGAGCTTCGCGGCCGGTACGACCATCAGGACGATGATCAGGACGATGAAGGGCACCGAGCTGGCGAGGCCGTTCAGGGGAGGCCTGCCGCCGAGGTACTTCGTGCAAAGCGACGCCGCGACGCCGAGGACGAGCCCGCCCACGTAGGTCAGCGGCAAGCTGTCGAACCGGCCGATCGCGACAGCCCCGAACGCCTGCACCACGAGGAGCGACAGGAGCGAGGCGTCGAGAGAGATGGTCGGGGCGATGAGGACGCCGGACAGCGCAGCCATCGTGCAGCCGATGCTCCAGGCGACCAGGCGCACCGGAGCGGGGTTCTGGCCCGTCAGGTCCAGGAGCTCGGGAGAGTGGACGACGGCGCGCATCGTCAGACCGGTGCGGCTGGAGCGCAGGAACAGGTTCAGCCCGATGGTGATGGCGACGGTCACGGCCACCGTGATCATCTGGGCGTACGTGATCTGGACGTCGCTGACGGTCACGAAGCCCTGGGGCAGGAAGACCGGGAAGCGGCGGAAGTCGTCGCCGAAGCCGACGTACAGCAGGCCCTGCACCGCGAGGAGCAGACCGATGGTGGCCACGACCACGGTGGCGACGGGTGCACGGACGAGCGACCGCGTCGCGCGCTCGATGAGCAGGCCGGCGAGCGGACCGAACAGGCCGACCGAGAAGACGGCGGCGAGCGGCCACGGGAGGCCGTGGTCGACGTGCAGTGCGTAGAAGAAGTAGGCGGCGGCCGCGCCGATCGCCCCGTGGGCGAAGTTCAGGACGCCGGTCGTGCGGTAGGTCAGCACGAGGCCGACGCCGGCCAGCCCGTAGATGGACCCCGTCACGAGTCCGACGATGATGAAGGGGAGCATCAGGGCCTGCACACGCCGCACGGCGTGAGCGCCGCGCTGAGGTGGGACGGGAGGTCCGCGGCGTGCGTCGCCTTGCCGCGGACGAGCTGGCAGCCCGACCGGTGGTAGTGCGACATGTTCAGGGCTGTGACCAGCCGGCTCTCCTCGTCCGGGGCGGTGGTGGCCCGGGGGGCGAAGCGGGCGTCGACATCGACAGCCAGCTGCGCTCGACGCAGCCCGATCCGCCGGCGGCCCACGAGGAGCCAGCTGAGGTTCGGGGCCAGGGCGATGGCCAGGCCGGCGATCGCCAGGACGATCCAGTTCAGCTGGGTGCTGAGCGAGCTGCTGTGGCTGCTGCCGAAGGCGGCGACCGCCAGCACGACGGCGGCCAGCGCCTGTGCCAGGCACAGCTGCACGAACTGACCGGCGAACCAGAGCGACCGGCCGCCCAGCTCGAGGGGGCTGGTCATGCGCCGGACACGCGCGACGCTGACGGGCGCTTGCGCGTGGTCCGGGCGACGGAGGCCGAGCCGTTGCTCGTCACGCGCGCCTCCGCGTACGCCGGCTCCTCCAGGCGAGGGTCGGACAGGACGACGGGCACGCTCTCGGCCGCACGTGTCGGACGGTGCCGGGCGGCGTCGTCGGCGTTCGACCGTGACACGACGTCCTCGAGCCGGTCGAGCTTGACCCACTCGTCGTGCAGGTCGGCCGAGAGCCACATGGTCGTGCCTATGCCGAGCAGGAACAGCCCGAAGAGCGCCCCCGAGACGACGTACGGCACCTGCTCCGTGACCAGGCTCTTGTCCCGGAGTCCGAAGAAGCCGAGCGTGAAGGCAAGCAGTCCGAGGACCACGAAGGCGACAGCGGTCGAACGCTCCCACTCGTTGCGGCACCACTTCAGGAAGTCCATGTGAGCTTCACTCCAAGGAGTCGTAGGAGTTGCATGAGGCCGAGCCCGAGCAGACCTGCCGTGCAGATGGACAGGTAGAGGCCGTCGCTGTCGATGGCCGGGATGGCGAGCGCGGTGGGGACGAGCGAGCCGCCCGACCCCCCGTTCGTGGTGCCAGGTGCAGAGCCGCCGGCCGTGCCGTCGACCTGCGGGGGCGGGAGGGCGCCGGTCCCGGAGCTGTCGGCGGAGCCGCCGGGCACGACGGGATCCAGGGGAGCGGTGTCCGTCCCCGTGGACGTGTCCGTCCCTGCGGAGAGGCCGGGGGAGTCGCTCGACGGGACGACGGGCAGGTCGCCCGGGGTCGACGAGCCCGGCGGGGGCAGGGGGGCGCTGCCGGTCCCAACGGGGTCGGTGGCCGCGTCCGCCGCTGCGGCCAGCAGGTTGACCGAGGTCCCGCCGAAGCGGTACGTCAGCACGGTGTCGCCCAGCATCGGCAGGTTCGTCTTCTGGGTGATGACCACACCGGCGCTGACCACGCCCGTCTTGGTCTTCATCGCGGGGAAGGTCTTGACCGAGACGTTCGCCGCGCTCAAGACCGCGTTCAGCACGCCCTGCGTGTCGGCGGGGACCAGGGCACCAGCGACCGTGAACCCCTCGGGGGTCAGGCCGACCGGCAGCGTGCCGATCGTGGCGGCGTCGATGTCGATCTTGGACCTCATGGTCAGCGTGCTGTTCACGTCGGCCGACACCTCGGACTCGGCCCGCACCCGGCCGATCGTGAGCGGCCCGACGGTGATGCCCTGGACGTCGGACACCGCGGTCACGTCCACCCCGGCCGACGTCGCCTCGACGAGGGCCTCGGCCCGGATCGTCGCCGTGTTCCCGGCCGGGCTCGAACCGCCGGTCGTCGTGAGCGCCCGGGCGGTCGTGGGCTTCACGGACGCGTTGAGCTCGTACGCGCCGGCGCCGACGACCTGGCTCGGGTTCTGGTTGTCCGCACGGGCGGTGAGCGGGTAGCCGGGCACGGGCACCGGGATCGGGATGGGGAGCAGCCCGGCGGCGAGCCCGGCCCCGAGGCCGGGGAGGCTGGTCGCGAAGCTGCCCGGGTCGGGGGCCGCCGACAGCGCGAAGCCGCCGTCGCTGCTGCTGAGGCTGACCTGCGAGGCGGGACCGCCGCTGTCGATCGGCGAGCTCGTCGCCGGGAAGCTGGCGATCTGCGAGCCGATCCGGACGGACTCGGCCGACGCCGTGGCCGAGAAGGCCACTGCGGCGCTCTGTGCCTGCGCCGCAGGCACAGCGGTCAGCAGCACCACGCACCCACCGGCCGCCAGGGCGCCTACCGCGCGCCAGGCTGCGCGCGTCTGCCCGAGTGCCCTCATCGGCAGAACCGCTTGCCGTCGCTGCTGAAGGACTTGGAGCCCGTGACGACGACCCAGCCGCAGGTCTTGGCGACCTGGGGCTTCCCGGGAGCAAAGGAGAGCGGGTACGTGAGGCCGCCCAGGTCGTTGTCCTTGACCCCGGCGAGGGACTTGATGATGCCGGCGCTGGTCACCGTGTCCTCGGCGAAGGCCGACTTCGCCTGGGCGAAGAGCTGAGCCGCGGCCCAGCCGTTCATGGAGGACGCGTCGATGGCGAGACCGGGCGCGAACTTCTTCAGCGTCGACTGGTACTTCTGGACCGCAGGTTCCTTGTCCAGGAACCAAGGGAGCACGTTCAGGGCGACGACAGCGCCCTTCAGGTTGGCGTCGTCCTGGAAGTCGAGGTTGGACTGCACGGAGGTGCAGATGATGAGGGGCTTGTACCCGACGCTCGCGCAGGACTGGGCGATGCGGTGGATGCCGGTCGAGTCGAAGGCGACCGCGAGGGCCTGGGCGCCGGCGTCCCTGGCTGCCAGGCACTGCGAGGTGAAGTCGACGTTCACCAGGGAGGCCTGACCGCGGTACACGGCCTTGAAGCCCACACCCGGCGCGAGGGCGGCCCACCGCTTGTCGGCGGTGTTGCAGTAGGACACCTCCTGGCAGGTGAGGGTCCCGACCTTCGTCTTGCCGGCCGCGAGCGCTGCCTTCGCACCGGCCACCAGCGTGAAGTCGATGAGGGCGTTGCCCGCCGTGGCGTGGTTGAAGAAGACCGGCGAGTCGTAGGTCTGCAGCTCACCGCCCTCCTGGCCGATGACCGGGATGCCCTTGCTCTTCACGTAGCTCTCGCTGGCCTGTCCGGTGAGGAGCGCCGGCTGGTGCACCATCGCGATGACCTTGTCCTGCTCGACCAGCTGGCGCACGAGGGACAGGTGGCGGCTCGGGTCGCCGCCGTCGTCGGCGGTGATGTACTTGACGGGGTGGCACCCCAGGCCCCCGGCCTGGTTGACCGAGGCCACCCAGGCGCTCACGGCCTTGTTGCCGCCGACGAAGGCGGTGCCGAGCGCGCCGGTGAGCTGGCCGACCGCGCCGATGACGATGGTCGACTTGGTCCCGGTGCAGGAGGCCGTGGTCGACTCGCCGTCCGCCGGCGAGCCGCCCGGCTTCGGCGCTCCCGGGGCGCCGCCCGTGGTCCCGCCCGTGCCGGCGGCAACCGTGCCCCCGGTGCCGCCACCGCCATCGCCGGTCGTGGCTCTGCCGCCGGCGCTCCCCCCGGTGCTCCCGCCCGTGGTCCCCCCGCCGGTGCTCCCACCGGTGGTGCCGCCCGCGGTGTCGGCGCCCGTCGTGCCCGCGGCCGCCCCCGTGCCGCCCGTGCCGCCCTGGCCGGTGGACGCGTCGCCGTCGGCGGCACCCGGGTCGCCACCACCGGCGGCCACAGCACCGGGGAGCGTCCCCGCCGCCGTCCCGCCGTACGTGCCGGCGGCGTCCTGGAGGAGCCGTTCGTGCGACAGCGAGCTGCCGCAACCGGTCAGCAGGAGGACGGCGGCCAGGGTGCCCACGACGGGCCCCCGAGTCCGGACGGCCCTCCTGCGGGCAGCAGTGGAAAGGCGCATGCGACGACTCCTCGGTTCCAGCAGGTGGGGTGCTCCCTCGCGCTGCGGCGAGGCGCCCTCCAGGAGGGGCGTGTGACCTAGATCTCTCTGGCCTGGGCCGAAGGTAGGAGCGGTCTCGTCGCCGCGTCCATCCGCGATGCGCAGCCAGAGCATCCACATTCCGTACGGGTCGGGAGCATCCGGGGGACCACCAGCTGCGCCGCCGGACGCGGCTCGGGAGTCCCGCCCTGCGCAATGAGGATCGGCGCAGTGCGCTATGAGGATCGACCGTCGTGTGATGCCGCTCATACGGTCACGTCACTCTTCAGGGCCCCTCCCGTCGGTCAGACGGGCGGTCCGCGCAGGCGGACGACGCGTCCTGCCCCACCCGATCGGAAGGACTCCCATGACGACCACGGCACCGCTCACGGCGGAGGAGATCACCCAGCGCAACCTGCGGGTGGTCGAGGCGCACTTCCACAACGAGAACCCGGCCGACATCGACAAGGCGATCGACCTCTACGGCGACACCATCGTCTGGGAGGTGCCGGCCCGGGGCGTCCTCATCCGCAGCAAGGAGGCCGTGAAGGCCGCCTACCTCAAGATGTTCCAGTCCTACGGGATCCACTCCATGACCCCGATCCGGCGCTTCGCCTCCGGCAACTTCGTGGTCGACGACGTCGTCGCCGACATGACGCTCCTCGGTGACGTCGAGGAGAACGTGCCCGGCTGCCCGCTCCCGTCCGGGACGCGCGTGAGCCTGCGCGTCGTCCACATCTTCGAGCTCGACGAGGACGGCCGGATCATCCGCGAGAACGGCTACGAGCTCTGGCGTCCCGCCGGCAGCCCCGTCGACGACGACATCCCGGCCGACGCGGAAGTCGTCCACTTCGGCTGACGAGGAGCCCCCGTGAACCAGCAGTCGACCCCGGCGCAGCGCGACGACGCTGCGCCGGAGGTGCTGTGGCAGCCCTCCGTGGAGGCTGCAGCAGCCTCGCGCATGGCCCGCTACCAGACCTGGTTGAGCGGGGCGCACGGTGTCCGCACCGACGGGTACGAGGACCTGTGGCGCTGGTCCGTCGAGGAGCCCGAGCAGTTCTGGGTCACCCTCTGGGAGTTCTTCGGCGTGACGGCCTCGGCGTCCTTCGACCGCGTCCTCAGCTCCACGGGCATGCCGGGCGCCCGCTGGTTCGAGGGTGCGCGGCTCAACCACGCCGAGCAGGTGTTCGCCGCGGCCTCGACCGAGCGCCCTGCCCTCGTCCTCCTCGCGGAGGACGAGTCGGCACGGGAGCTGAGCTGGGCCGACCTCCGCCGGCAGGTCGCGGCGCTCGCGGCGAACCTGCGGTCGTGGGGCGTGCGGCCGGGTGACCGGGTGGCCGGCTACCTGCCCAACACCGAGCACGCCGTCGTCTCGCTCCTTGCCACCGCCTCGCTCGGCGCGGTCTGGGCCTGCTGCCCGCCCGACTACGGCAGCGACGCGGCGGCGGACCGGCTGCGCCAGATCGAGCCGACGGTCTTCATCGGGTGCGACGGCTACCGCTTCGGGGGCAGGCACTACGACCGGTCGGCGGAGCTGGCCGCCGTCGTGGAGACCCTGCCGACGGTCCGGGAGGTCGTGCTCGTCGGGCGGTCCGACCGGGCCCCGCAGGCGGGGTGGCACGCGTGGGAGGACGCCGTCGGCGGGGACGACGTCCCGCTCGTCTTCGAGCAGGTCCCCTTCGACCACCCCCTCTGGATCCTCTACTCCTCGGGGACGACCGGGTTGCCCAAGGGCATCGTGCACAGCCACGGCGGGATCGTGGTCGAGCACCTGAAGTGGCTCGGCCTGCACAACGACGTGCAGGCCGGTGACCGCTTCTTCTGGTACACGAGCACGGCCTGGATGATCTGGTACGTCCTCGTCGACGCCCTCATGCTGGGGGCCACCGTCGTGCTGTACGACGGAAGCCCCGCGTACCCCGAGCCGCAGTCGCTCTGGGACACGGTGGCGGAGCAGCGGGTCACGTTCTTCGGGACGAGCGCGGGGCACCTGGTGGCGTCGTCGAAGGCGGGCCTCCGCCCGCGGGACAGCCACGACCTGTCGGCGTTGCGCTGCATCATGTCGACGGGCTCGCCCCTCCCGCCCGCGGGCTGGCGCTGGGTCTACGACGCGGTGAAGCCGGACGTCTGGCTGGACTCGCCGAGCGGCGGCACGGACGTCTGCACCCCCTACGTCGGTGGCTGTCCGCTCAAGCCGGTCGTGGTGGCGGAGTCGCAGTGCCGGTTCCTCGGCACCCGGGTCGAGTCCTGGGACGACGACGGCCACCCGGTGCCCGACGGCGCCACGGGTGAGCTGGTCGTCACGGCCCCCATGCCCTCGATGCCGCTGTACTTCTGGAACGACCCCGACGGGGAGCGCTACCGGAGCGCCTACTTCGACCACTTCCCGGGCGTGTGGCGGCACGGTGACTGGATCTCGATCACCGACCGCGGGAGCGCCGTCATCCAGGGGCGGTCGGACTCCACGCTCAACCGCCGCGGCGTCCGCATGGGCAGCGCGGAGATCTACGCCGTCGTCGACGCCATGCCCGAGGTGGCGGACAGCCTCGTCATCGGGGCCGAGCTCGAGGACGGGCAGTACTGGATGCCGCTGTTCGTGGTCCTCAGCCCCGGTGTCGAGCTCGACGAGGACCTCCGGACGCGCATCTCCCAGCGGATCCGCTCCGCCTGCACCGCCCGGCACGTCCCGGACGAGATCCTCGAGGTGCCCGCGGTGCCGCACACGCTGACCGGCAAGCGCCTCGAGGTCCCGGTCAAGCGGCTCATCCAGGGCGCGGAGATCGACGACGTCGTCAAGGTGGGTGTCATCGACCGTCCCGACGTGCTCCCCGTGTTCGTCGAGATCGGGCGCCGGGCGCGGGCAGCCCGTCGCGTCGAGGTCCGCTCGTGACCGCGCTGGTGCTC
This sequence comes from Frankiales bacterium, assembly GCA_025464695.1. The sequence continues at coordinate 13,449 of JAODNQ010000109.1, forward strand.
GGTGCCACCGGCCGGGTCGGACCGCACGTGGTCGAGCACCTGCTCCTGGAGGGCGCGCAGGTCCGGGTCCTGGCGCGGTCCCCGGAGCGGGCCGCAGCCGTGCTGCCGGCAGGCGTGGACGTGCGTCAGGGCGACCTGACGTCGGACGACGCCGTCCGCGCGGCGGTGGAGGGTGTCGACAGCGTCTTCCTGCTCACCCCCCACGGGCCCGCGATGGCCGAGACGCAGCTCCGCGTCCTGGACGTCGTCCGGAGCTCGGCACCGGGAGCGCGCGTGGTCAAGCTGTCCGGGACCAGCGCCGGCATCCGCCCCGACGGTCCGGACGCGTGCGCCCAGCACTGGCGCGTCGAGCAGGAGCTGCAGCAGGGGGGCGGACCGTTCGTCGTGCTCCGCCCGAACGCGTTCATGCAGGGGCTCGTCCTCGCGCTCGCGGCTGCGGCACGCAGCACCGGTGTCGTGGCGGACCCGCTGGCCGGGGCCGGTCTCGCGCTGGTCGACTGCGCCGACATCGGTGCGTGTGCTGCCGTCGCGATGCTCGACGGCCGGCACGACGGCCGCACCTTCGCCCTGACCGGCCCGACCGCCCCGACCTACGCCGAGATCGCCGGTCACCTCGCCGCGGTCCTCGGCAGGGACGTCGTCGTCCGCGAGAGCGACCCCCGGGCGGCAGGTGCCGCCGCGTGCGCGGCGGGCGCCTCCGCGTGGGAGGGCGCCCACCTCGCCGAGATGCTCGAGCTGTTCCGGCAGGGCGGCGCGGCCGAGGTGACCGACGACGTCCCGGTCCTGCTCGGACGACCCGCACGAGCGGTGTCGGACTTAGTCCGCGCGACCGTCCCGGCGCTGCAGCCCTCCTGACCGTCCGCGCCACCTCGCGCGACCACGTACCAGCCACACCTTCCCGAGGAGCTCCGTGCGCACCATCAACTCAGCAGGCCGACTGGGCCTGCTCGTCGACGGCGGCTTCGTCGACGTCGAGACCGTCAGCGAGGGCGCGTTCAGCGCCGATCCGCAGGCGGTGTACGCCCAGTGGGACGCCTTCTGCTCCTGGGCCGACGGCGTCGCCGCGGGCATCAGGCCCCAGGACGTGCAGCCCGTGCAGGACGAGCTGCTCGGCTCGCCGGTGCCGCGTCCGCCCCAGGTGTTCGCCATCGGCCTCAACTACGGCGCCCACGCCGCCGAGGCCGGGCTCGAGGCGCCGGAGGAGCCGATGGTCTTCACCAAGTTCCCCAGCTCGGTCGCCGGCCCGTTCCAGACCATCGAGCTGCCAAAGGGCTCCACCGACTTCGAGGCGGAGCTGGTCGCGGTCATCAGCCGCACCGCACACCACGTGTCCGAGGCCGACGGGTGGTCCCACGTCGCGGGGCTGACGATCGGCCAGGACCTGTCGGAGCGGGAGACCCAGCTGCGGCCCCCTGCGCCGAACCAGTACAACCTCGGGAAGTCCTTCCCCGGGTTCGCCCCCATGGGGCCGCACCTCGTGACCCGCGACGAGCTCTCCGACCCTGACGACCTCGCCATCAGCTGCACCCTCAACGGCGAGGTCATGCAGAGCGCGCGCACCAGCGAGATGATCTTCAGCGTCGCGCAGCTCGTGTCCCGGCTCTCCTCCGTGGTCGTGCTCCTGCCCGGAGACGTCGTCTTCACCGGCACGCCCAGCGGCATCGGCTGGACGCGCGACCCCAAGCGCCTCATCACCCCCGACGACGAGCTCGTCACGAGCATCGAGGGTCTGGGCCAGATGCGACACCGCTTCACCCCTGCACCGCTCACCTCCGTCCAGAAAGGCGTCAGCCATGTCTGAAGTCCAGGTCCCCGTGCTCATCATCGGAGGTGGCGGCTGCGGGCTGTCCGCCTCGATCTTCCTGTCGAACCTGGGGGTCGAGCACCTCCTCGTCGAGCGGCACGAGAGCACCTCGATCCTCCCGAAGGCCCACTACCTCAACCAGCGCACGATGGAGGCCTTCCGCCAGCACGGCGTCGAGGACGCCATCCTGGAGGTGGGCGCCCCGATCGAGAAGTTCGGCAAGGTCCGCTGGACGACGTCGATGGGCGGCGACGGGCCGCTCGACCAGAAGCTCATCCACGAGATGGACTCCTTCGGGGGCGGCGAGCTGCTCCAGCGCTACCAGGCGGACAGCCCGACCATGTCGAGCAACTACCCGCAGCTCCGGCTCGAGCCGCTGCTGCGCGCCCAGGCCGAGCAGCGCGCGCCGGGGCAGATCCGCTTCAACCACGAGGTCACCGGCTGGGAGCAGACCTCCGAGGGCGTCACGGTGCAGGTCACCGACCACACCAAGGGCGAGGACCTGACGGTGAAGGCGCGGTACGTCATCGCCGCCGACGGCGGGCGCACGACCGGGCCGAAGCTCGGCGTGGAGATGGCCGGCCCCACCAACATGCTGGACATGGTCAGCACACACTTCAGCTGCGACCTCTCGCAGTACTGGGACGACGGCACGCTGATCAACTGGTTCCTCAACCCCGAGGGCGAGCACTCCTGGGGCTCCGGCGTCGTCGTGCAGATGGGCCCGACCTGGGGCAAGAACTCCGAGGAGTTCGTCCTGCACTTCGCCTACATGATCGACGACGACGAGCGCTTCAACGAGGAGGCCATCGTCCCGCGGATGAAGACGCTGCTGCGCCTGCCCGACATCGAGCCGAAGGTCCACAAGGTCAGCCACTGGATCCTCGAGCGCGTCGTCGCCCAGCAGTGGCGCTACGGCGACGTCTTCCTCGCCGGCGACGCCGCCCACCGCCAGCCGCCGACCAGCGGCCTCGGCCTGAACACCGGCATCCAGGACGCGTACAACCTCACGTGGAAGCTGGCGCAGGTGCTGTCGGGCAAGGCCGGCGACGCGCTGCTCGACTCCTACGAGAAGGAGCGGCTCCCAGTCGCGACGGACGGCGCGGACTGGGCCCTGCTGGCCTTCATGAACCACGCGGTCATCGACGCGGGCATCGGCCTCACCCCGGGGGCCCCGAAGGAGGTGAACACCGCCGCCTTCCAGGCGCTGTTCTCCGACACCCGGCTGGGCCGCGCGCTGCGCTCCCGGTCCAAGGTGGCGATCGACACCCAGAGCTGGGAGTTCCAGGCCCACGACATGGAGATCGGCTTCGACTACGAGGGCGGGGCTGTCATCGACGACGGGTCGCAGCCCGCGGTCCGCGACGACCGGGGGCGCATCTACGCGCCCTCCACGAAGCCCGGACAGCGCCTTCCGCACGCGTGGCTCGACAAGGACGGCCACCGCGTGTCGACCCACGACCTCACCGGCACGGACAGCGCCTTCGTCCTGATCACGGGTCCCGAGGGCTCGGCGTGGGCCGAGGCGGCCGCGGTGGCGTCGGAGAAGACCGGCGTCACCGTCAAGCCGGTCGTCATCGGCGGCGACCACACCGACATCGACGGGACGTGGGCGACCGTGAGCCAGCTCCAGCCGGGTGGCGCCGTGCTCGTGCGCCCGGACAACCACGTGGCGTGGCGCAGCCAGGAGGTCACCCCCGACGCCGCGGGCGTGCTGACGAACGCGCTGAGCACCGTCCTCGGCGTCTGACCCACGCCCCCGAGGGGCCCGGGACCCTCAAGTCCCGGGCCTCGCGCTCGTCGCCCGACCCCCCGCACTGCAGTCAGCCCCGAGAGCAGGAACCCTTGACGACGTACTCACAGCCCGTGCACGCCACCGACCCGGTCCTGGACGCCTTGCGCGAGGTCGAGCAGCGGCTGCTCTGGCTGTCCTCGGCGATCATCGACCACGCCAACCGCGTGCGGCCGAACCCGTCAGGGATGAAGGTCGGCGGCCACCAGGCGTCGACGGCGTCGATGGTGACGATCATGACCGCGCTGTGGTTCGACCAGCTGCAGCCGGGTGACCGCGTCTCGGTCAAGCCGCACGCGTCGCCCGCCCTGCACGCGATCAACTACCTGCTGGGGGAGCTCGACGAGTCGTACCTGACCACGCTCAGGGAGTTCGGCGGCCTGCAGAGCTACCCGAGCCGCTCGAAGGACCCGGACCCTGCCGACTACTCCACCGGCTCGGTCGGCATCGGCGCGACGGCCCCCATCTGGGGTGCGCTGGCGCGACGCTACGTCGAGGGGCACTTCGGCGGTGCCGGCACGGGACGCCAGTACTCGCTGGTCGGGGACGCCGAGCTCGACGAGGGCGCCGTCTGGGAGGCCGTCCTGGACCCCATGGTCGCCGGGCTCGGCGAGGTGGTGTGGATCGTCGACCTCAACCGGCAGTCCCTCGACCGCGTGGTGCCCAACATCGGCGCGAACCGGCTGCAGGGCATGTTCGCCGCCGCCGGCTGGCAGGTGCTGAGCGTCAAGTACGGGCACCTGCTCGAGGGCCTGTTCGCGCGGCAGGGGGGCGCAGCCCTGCGGACGCGCATCGACGGCATGGAGAACCCCGAGTACCAGAGACTGCTGCGCGCGACGCCAGAGCAGCTCCGTGAGCGGCTCTGCGGACAGGACGAGCTGGGCCGCGAGGTCCAGACGGTGCTGCTCGGCGTGTCCGACGAGGAGCTGCACGCGGCGTTCCGCAACCTGGGTGGCCACGACCTCGTCGCGCTGCGCGCTGCGTTCGCCGACATCGACGACACGCGGCCGACCGTCGTCTTCGCGTACACCGTGAAGGGCTACGGCCTCGCGAGCGAGGGGCACCCGTCGAACCACTCGGCACTGCTCTCCCTCGAGCAGCTCACGGAGCTGTCCGACCGGGTCGGCGTCCCGGTGGACCAGCCCTGGCAGACGTTCCCCGTCGGCAGCGCGGCGCAGCAGCTGTGCGCGGACACCGCCGCCCGGCTGCGGCGTCCCGAGGCCCTCGCCCCGGCGCCGGTCGAGGTCCCGACCGACCTGGGGCGCACGCCGTCGGGTGCGGCGACCACGCAGGCAGCGCTCGGACGCACGCTGCTCGACTTGCGCCGCGCCGCGCCCGAGGCCGGCGCCCGCATCGTGACGGTCAGCCCGGACGTCAGCTCCAGCACCAACCTCGGGGGATGGGTCAACAAGGTCGGTGTCTGGTCGCAGGACGAGCAGCTGGACTGGTTCCACGACGACGCCGAGACGGTCCTCCACTGGCGGGAGCAGCCGACCGGCCAGCACGTCGAGCTCGGGATCGCCGAGACCAACCTGGTCGGGGTCCTGGGCGAGCTGGGCACCACGTGGAGCCGGTGGGGGCAGCCGCTCCTGCCGATCGGCGTCATGTACGACCCGTTCGTGGAGCGGGCGCTGGAGCCGTGGTCGTTCGGGATCTACGCGGGCGGGCAGTCGATCCTGGTCGGCACGCCCTCCGGCGTGACCCTGGCGCCCGAGGGCGGGGCACACCAGTCCATCAAGACGCCCAGCATCGGCCTCGAGCAGCCGGGGTGCGTCAGCTACGAGCCGGCGTTCGCCCTCGACGCCGAGTGGATGCTGCTGGCCTGCCTCGGACAGCTCGGCCGTCCGGACGGGCAGTCGGCGTACCTGCGGCTGTCGACCCGCCTCATCGACCAGAAGCTGGCCCAGGTGCCGCAGGACCCGGCAGGTCGTGAGCGCCGGCGCCGCAACGTCGTGGCCGGTGGCTACACCCTGCAGCGGCACGAGCGCCCGGTCCTCACGATCTGTGCGATGGGCGCGCTGGTGCCCGAGGCGCTCGAGGCCGCGGAGCGGCTGGACGCCGTGGGCTTCGGGGCGGACGTCGTGTGCGTGACGAACCCGGGGCTGCTGTTCGAGGCGGTCCAGGCCCGGCGCGGACACGGGAGCGCGCCGACCTGGATCCTCGACACGCTCTTCCCGCAGGACCGCTCCCTGCCCATGGTGACGCTCCTCGACGGGCACCCCCACACCCTCGCGTTCCTCGCCGGGATCAACGGCGTGCCGGCCACCCACCTCGGCGTCACGCGGTTCGGGCAGTCCGGCGACGTGAAGGACGTCTACCGCTACCACGGGCTCGACACCGACAGCGTGGTCGGGGCCGGCCTGGACCTGGTCGACTGACGCGCCAGCAGGTGCCGGGCGCTGCGTGAATGGGACTCCTCCGCTGCGCCCGGCGGATCGACCGGGATGTGACCTGGCTCATACGGTCGGCCTCCCAGGAGCGCACCCGGCCCTCGCCGGGACCAGGCGCTTCCCTACCAGGAGGAGGACCTCGTGTACCTCGTCACGATCACGTACGGGGCACCGACGGACCCCGCAGCCTTCGACGAGCACTACGAGAGCGTGCACCTGCCGCTCGCTCGGAAGATCCCCGGCGTGCAGGCCTTCGCCGCCGGCAAGTGCGAGACCCTCGACGGCTCCGCGCCCGCGTCGTACTTCCAGGCCGTCATCACCTTCGCCAGCCGCGAGGCTGCCGGACAGGCACTGGGCTCCCCCGAGGGACAGGCCGCTGCGGCCGACATCGGCGGCTTCGCCACGGGCGGCGCCGCGATGACGTTCACGGACGCCACGTCCTCGCTCTGACCCTGCTCACCGCCCCGCCCGACCATCACAGCTGAGGACCTCGACATGGCGACGTACGACAGCAAGGACTTCGACCTCTACGACACCAGCGTGACGGGGGACGCCGTCTGGGAGCGCTACGCCGACGTCCGCGGGCAGTGCCCCGTGGGGCGCAGCGAGGCCCACACCGGCTTCTTCTTCGTCACCGGTGACGCGGAGGTCCGGGAGGCGGCCAAGGCGGCGGAGCTGTTCTCCTCGGCGCAGGGCATCATCTACCCGCCCGACCCGCACCCCACGTTCGTGCCGATCGAGCACGACCGCCCCGAGCACACCTGGTGGCGGCGGGTCATGAACGAGCCGTTCACGCCGTCGGCGATCCGGAAGCTCGAGCCCAAGATCCTCGAGGCGGTCACCCAGGCCATCGACGCCTTCATCGAGACGGGGCGGGCCGACCTCGTCACCGACTTCGCGATGCACATCCCCACCGGGATGATCGCCGACATCCTCGGCTTCGAGGGGGAGTCGCGCGACCAGATGAAGTCGCTGACCCGGATGTTCTTCGAGACGAAGGCGACGGAGAAGTTCGGCGACTGGGCGGTGGCGATGAACGAGTTCGTCCTCGCCGAGACCGCCTCGCGGCGCGAGAGCCCGCGCGAGGACTGGCTGACCGAGCTGACCACACGCGAGTTCGACGGCCGACGGCTCGACCACGGCGACCTGCTGTCGCTCATCACGTCGTTCCTGCTGGCGGGCTTCCACTCCACCGTCGCCGGCATGAGCACGCTCCTGCACCAGGTGGGCATCGACGAGGACGTGCGCCAGAAGCTCATCGCGGACCCCTCGCTCATCCCGGGAGCAGCCGAGGAGGCCGTGCGCATCGCTCCGCCCCTGCAGGCCTTCCGCCGCTTCACGACGGCGGAGACCACGCTCGGGGGCGTCGCCATCCCCGAGGGCTCCGACGTCCTCCTCTGCCTCGGCGCCGCGGCACGCGACGAGCGCGCGACGCCGGACCCGGACCGGTTCGACATCACCCGGCCGATGAACCAGCACGTCGGCTGGGGCTGGGGCATCCACCGCTGCCTCGGCATCAACCTTGCACGGGCGGAGATGCGCATCGCCCTGGAGCAGGTCCTGCTCCGCCTCCCCGACTACAAGGTCGACGGGGGTGTGGGCTACGGAGCGCTCGAGGGCGGCCTCGTGATGGCCCTCGAGCACCTGCCGGTCACCTTCACCCCGGTGAGGGCGTTGCAGACGGCCGGGTGACCCCCCGACGCCGGTCGGCCCGCACGGGTCGACCGGCGTCGGCGCGCCGTGGCCCGGGTCGGCGACGCCGACCGCGACCAGGCCGACAGCGGCCGCCCTCGCACAAGCGCCTCGGGAGAGGGGCGGCCCGAGCACGTCCGGGTCCCCGTGGGGCTGCCTCAGCAGCTGCGCAGCGTCTCCGAGGGGTTCACGCCGTAGGCGGCCCTGTAAACAGCAGCGAACCTGCCGACGTGTGTCCAGCCCCAGCGGCTCATGATGTCCAGCACGCTCGACTCCGCCGGGTCCCCCGCGAGCAGGTCGGCGTGCGCCCGCCCGAGCCGCACGTTCTTGAGGTAGGCCATCGGCGATGTGCCCAGGTGCCTCTCGAACCCGGCCTGCAGCGTTCGCACGCTGGAGCCGCTCTGCCTCGCGATCTCGGAGACGGTGAACGGGTACTCGGGACGGGCCTCGAGCAGGTCGATGGCCCGCCTGATCACTGCGGGCGTCGCGGCAGACGTGTTCTCGTGCAGCTCCTGCCGGTAGGGGTGCTCGGCTGCGTAGAGGAGCCCGCGTACCAGGCTGTTCGCGAGGGGACGGGCCACCATGGGCCGTGTCAACAGGTCGGCCGGCCCCCTGACCAGCTCCACGAGACACCGTGCGAGGTTCCACCACTGCAGGCCCGCGCCGCAGCTGAGGTCGAGGGTGGGTGACAGCAGCAGCGGGCCGGCCACCGAGCGGTTCAGGAGGCAGGCCAGCTCCGTCTCCAGAGCCTGCCGCTCGATCTTGAGGCCGAACATCTCCTCGCCGTGCCCGAACCCGCGCAGGCAGTTGGGGCCCACGGGCAGGTGGAGCAGGGCGGTCCTCTGGTCCGCGACGATCGTGGCGCCCTGGTGCACCGAGGTGAAGACGCCACCGAGCGGCACGTTGACGAGGTAGGCGACCTCGATGTCGTCGGTCTCGATCTGCACCTCGGCGCCGAAGGCCAGGACGCTCGCGGTGACGGAGCCGATGGTGGCGGAGTCCAGATGCATGTCGAAGTCGTCTAGATCTGCCAGCACGTCGAGACGATGCGGGAAGTACACCGCGGTGGCCGCGTCCTGAGCCTCGTGGACGTCGTGGAACGTCGAGGGGACGTCGGACACCTGATGGTTCGTCCGGTCCGCCCCGGCGAGAACTGCTGCGCGTGCCACGTGCTGGAACCCCCCTGAGTGGCAACTGTCACACAAACATACGACTTCTGCTCATTCGTCGCTGCCTACCTCGCGAAGTGGACCGAGGACCTGCGCGAGCTGGATCGACCAGCCACCCCCACCTGCCTAGCGTTCGGAACCTACCTGTGACCCAGCTCACCTCCACCGTCGAACGGACCTGAGATGCCGACCATCGCCTACACGGACCCCTCCGGAGTGCGGCACGAGATCGACTCGCCCGAGGGGCAGTCGGTCGCCGATGTTGCGACCCGCAACGGAGTTCCTGGCATCGTGGCCGAGTGCGGCGGGTCCATGTCCTGTGCCACCTGCCACGTCTACGTCGACGAGGTGTGGCAGGCCGTGGTGGGCCCGGCGGCCGGTCTCGAGGACGACATGCTCGACGAGGCGCTCGCGGACCGGCTGCCCGGAAGCCGGCTCTCCTGCCAGCTCGACGTCACGCCCGAGCTCGACGGGTTGAGCGTCGTCGTCCCTCCGGTGCAGGTGTGACGGGAGGCACGCTCGTCGTCGGCGCGTGCCACGCCGGCGTTCAGGTGGCGGCGTCGCTCCGTGACGGGGGCTACGAGCACTCGATCGTCCTTGTCGGCGCCGAGCCCGATCTGCCTTACCAGCGCCCGCCGCTGTCCAAGGCGTTCCTGGCGGGCGAGGCCGACGCGCACGGCCTCCGCCTGCGTGACGCCGACTTCTACGCCGACAGGGACATCACGCTCGTGCTCGGCGACCGCGTCACTCACGTGGACGTCGACGCTGGGCTGGCCCGCACCGCGGCCGGTCGTGACCTCGCATTCCACCACCTCGTGCTGGCGACGGGGTCGCGCGTCAGGACGCTCACCGTCCCGGGAGCGGACCTGGACGGCGTGCTCTACCTGCGCGACCTCGCGGATGCCGCTCGGCTGTCGGCAGGGTTGGACGCTGCGCGGGAGGTCGTCGTCGTCGGCGGGGGCTACATCGGACTGGAGGCGGCGGCGGTCGCCCGCAAGCTGGGCAAGCAGGTGACGGTGCTGGAGGCCGCCCCCCGCCTGGTGGCCCGGTCGGTCGCACCGGTCGTGTCCAAGTTCCTCGCGGCGGCGCACAGACGGCGCGGGACCAGGGTGGAGCTCGGCAGCGCGGTGACAGCGATCGTCGGGGACGGCGGTGCCGTGACCGGTGTCGTCCTGGACAGCGGAGAGGTGCTGCCCGCCCAGGTCGTCGTCGTGGGGGTGGGCGTCATCCCCCGCACGGAGCTCGCCGAGCAGATCGGGCTGACCGTGGACGGGGGCGTCGTCGTCGACCGCTTCGCCCGCACCTCGCACCCGCGGGTGGTCGCCGCCGGCGACTGCACCGTCTCCGAGCACCCGCGTGCCCAAGGACCCGTGCGGCTCGAGTCCGTCCAGAACGCCCAGGACCAGGGCCGGGTCGCCGCCTCGACCATCCTGGGCAAGCAGGAGCCGTACGACGCCGTCCCGTGGTTCTGGTCCGACCAGGCAGACCTCAAGCTCCAGATCGCGGGGCTGTCCAGCGGCTACGACCACCTGCTGGTGCGCGGGAGCCTGGAGGAGGAGCAGTTCACGGTGCTGTACTACCGCGAGGGACAGCTCATCGCGGGCGACAGCGTCAACAGGACGGCGGAGTACATGGCGGTCCGTCGTGCACTGACCACGGGGGCGAACATCCCGGCGGAGCAGGCGTCGGACACGAGCGTGGCCCTCAAGACCCTCGTCCGGCCGGCTGCCGCCACCCCGGCACCGGTCGGCTGACGCCGCGGCGACACGGGGCGGCGGGACCCGGAGCCTGCGCCGGCCTACTGGGGCCCTGGCCTGCACGAGCCTGCCGAACCGTGGGCTCCGACGTTGTCCACCGAAGAGGAGTGGACGCTCGGAGGCGCGGGTCATCGCAGTGGACCGCCTACACCGCCGCAACACGGCCGAGACGCATCTCCAGGAGCACCGCGACCATTCGCGCACGGTCGGGTGGTCCGAGGGAACCGGAGTTGTCTGCGGCAGTTGCTCGACACGGACCTGAATGCACGATTCAGAACCAGGACGATTTGGCGTCCAGGGTCGTCCGGTCGATCTGCTCCAGGAGATCCAGCTGAGCGGTCGTGCGGGGAAGTTCGTAGCGGAAGAAGTACCGCGCGGCGCACCGCTTACCGTGGTAGAAGTCGTCCTCATGGGTGTCGGTCGCTAGGAACTGCTCCAGCCAGATCCAAGCGATGACGATGTGCCCGGCGGCCTCCAGGTACAGCGAAGCATTCGCGAGCCGCGCGGCCGGTTCGACGTCGGCCGCGTGGACCGCACGGGTGACGTCGATCAGCCTGGTGAGCGCCCCGTCCAGCAGCGCGGACAGGTCCTCGGCCTCGCCCGGTGTAGCGCGGCTCATGGTGGCGCGGATCGTCCGCTCCAGTTCCGTCAGCGCCGCACCGTCGTGCATGACGACCTTGCGCCCGAGCAGGTCCAGCGCCTGGATGCCGTGAGTGCCTTCGTGGATGGGGTTGAGCCGGTTGTCGCGGTAGTGCTGCTCGACGTCGTAGTCCCGGGTGTAGCCGTACCCGCCGTGCACCTGGATGGCGAGGTCGTTGGCGTGCAAGCACCACTGCGCCGGCCAGCTCTTCGCTATCGGGGTCAGCACGTCCAGCAGGGCGGTCGCGCGGGCACCCTCCTCGGGGGTCAAGGCTGTCCGCTGGACGTCGACGAGCCGGCCGCAGAACAGGACGAGGCCGAGCGCACCCTCCACGTAGGACTTCTGCGCGAGCAGCATGCGCCGGACGTCCGCGTGCTCGATGAGCGGGACCTGGGGCGTCGTGGGCTCCTTGCTGCCGGCGAGCCGGCCCTGTCTGCGGGTCTGCGCGTAGGCCAGTGACTTCAGGTACCCGGTGTAGCCAAGCGCCGTGGCACCCGCTCCGACCCCGATGCGCGCCTCGTTCATCATGTGAAACATGTACGCCAACCCGGCGTGAGGCTGGCCGACCAGGTGGCCGACCGCGCCGGGGCGTCCTCCTGGCGTGTGCACGCCCTCCCCGAAGTTGAGGAGGGCGTTGGTCGTGCCGCGGAAGCCCATCTTGTGGTTGAGCCCTGCCAGGACGACGTCGTTCCGTTCCCCGAGCCGACCGTCCAGGCCGACGAGGTGCTTCGGGACGATGAACAGCGAGACTCCCTTCACCCCCGTCGGTCCTTCCGGGATTCTCGCGAGGACGAGGTGGACGATGTTCTCGCCCAGCTCGTGGTCGCCGCCCGAGATCCACATCTTGTTTCCGAAGATGCGGTAGCTGCCGTCTGTCTGGGGTTCGGCTCTCGTCGTGACGTCGGCGAGCGATGAGCCTGCCTGCGGTTCCGACAGGCACATTGTCCCGTGGAACCGGCCCTCCAACATGGGCGGCACGTAGGTGTCCACCTGCTCCTGGGTGGCGTGCGCGAGAAGCAGGTTCGCGTTGGCCACCGTGAGGAACGCGTAGCCCCAGCTGCTGGGGTTGGCCGCCTGGAACCAGGCGTAGCAGGCCGTCTGCACCAGCTGGGGCAGCTGCATCCCACCGACCGTCGCATCCATCCCCAGCCCGAGCAGGCCAGCCTCGGCGACGACGTCCAGGGCGACCTTGACCTCCGGGTTCATCTGCACGCGACCGTCGACGAACACGGGTTCGCGGCTGTCGTTCAGCTTGTTGTGCGGCGCGAAGCACTCCGCCGCGATGTCGGCGCACAGGTCCAGCGCGCCGTCGAACGTGTCGCGGTCGTGCTCCTTGAAGCGCTCCCTGTCGGTGAGCCCCTCCGCGTCCAGCCACTCGTAGAGCTGGAAATCGAGGTCCCGCCGCGCAAGCAGGAGCTGAGCTGCCGAAGGGTTGGTCATGGGAGCTCCTGGACGCCGGGGGTGCAGTGTGGTGTCGTCGCCGTGGTGGCACGTTGGTCCACGAGTAGACGCTCGAGCATCCGGCTCCACGAGCGACCCGGGACGTAGGGCACCGAGACATCGGTCCCGGGAGCGGGTGCGCCCCGCGTGTAGCTGCTGCCGCAGCCGGCTGCCCGGTGCCCACGTGCTGAGCGCGAGTGCCACACCGACGGCGGTGCTCGACGGGTCGATGCGTCCGCACCGTGCTTCTGTCCGGGACAGATGTCTCATGCCGTCGCGACCACCGTCGCTCAACGGATCGGCTCTCGGCCAGTTCACTGGGGCGACAAGGAGACGCAGATCACCAGAGCAGCTGTCGGCGCTGGGGGCCTCGAGGCCTCCTCCGCACGCTGCTTGACGCGGGCGTCCCCGCGACCCCACGCTCACCCCTGGAAGGTGGACAGGAATGACGATCGATCCGCTGGTCGGACCGCTGGACTTCGATGTCGAGGAGCTCAGGGCCAAGTACGACGCGGAGCGCGATCGGCGGGTCCGCCCGGAGGGCAAGGGGCAGTACGCCGGTGCCTCAGGTCGCTTCGCCCACTTCGGCGCCGACCCGTGGGCCAGCAAGGACGTCCGCGAACCGATCAAGGACCACACGAACGTCATCATCGCCGGCGGCGGGTTCGGGGGACTGCTCGTCGGAGCGCGCCTGCGGGAGGCCGGGTTCACCGACCTGCGGATCATCGAGGTCGGCTCGGACTTCGGTGGCACCTGGTACTGGAACCGCTATCCCGGGGCGATGTGTGACATCGAGTCCCACATCTACCTCCCCCTGCTCGAGGAGCTCGAGTACGCGCCGAGGCACCGCTACTCCTACGCGGACGAGCTGCTCGAGCACAGCCAGCGCATCGGCAAGGCGTACGGCCTCTACGACAAGGCGTGCTTCCAGACGTCGATCTCCCACGCTGTCTGGTTGGCGGAGGACGCTCGTTGGTTGATCACCTCAGACCGCGTCGACTCGATGACGTCAGACTTCTTCGTCCCTGCCTGCGGTCGCCAGAGCCTGCCGAAGCTTCCCAACATCCCCGGCGTCGAGGACTTCCGCGGACACACCTTCCACTCGAGCCGGTGGGACTACGCCTACACGGGCGGGGACGCTTCGGGCGGGCTGACGGGCCTGGCTGACAAGCGCGTAGGGATCATCGGTACCGGGGCCACGGCGCTCCAGGTCGTGCCGGAAGTGGCCAAGTACGCCAAGGAGCTCCTGGTCTTCCAGCGCACCCCTTCGACAGTCGGCGTCCGCGCACAGCAGGAGACCGGTCCGGACTGGGTCGACACCTCGCGCGCGGGGTGGCAGCAGGCCCGTCGCGACAACTTCCAGGGGAAGGTCCTCGGGCTGCAGCCGGCCGTCGACCTCGTCCAGGACGGCTGGACAGAGATCTTCACGGAGCTCGCTCCCGATTCGGCTGAGGAGGTGGGGCGTCGGCTCGGGCGCACACCGACGGCCGAGGAGCTGGCCTACCTCAGCGAGGTCGTCGACTTCAAGATCATGAACGCGCTCAGGGAGCGCGTCACCGACGAGGTCGAAGACCCTGCGACGGCTCTGGCGCTCCAGCCCTGGTACCGGTGGTGGTGCAAGCGCCCGGGCTTCCACGACGACTACCTCACGAGCTTCAACCGGCCCAACGTGACGCTGGTCGACACCGAGGGACGGGGCGTCGAACGGTTCACCGAGACGGGGGTGGTCATCGCGGGCACCGCCTACGAGGTGGACTGCCTCGTGTTCGCCACCGGGTTCGAAGCCGGGATCAGCTACCAGCACCTGACCGGGTTCGAGATCACCGGACGGGAGCGTCCGCTGTCCGAGCACTGGGGGGCAGGGGTACGGACGCTCTACGGCCTCACGACCGACGGCTTCCCGAACCTGTTCTTCGTCGGCAGCAACGTGCAGACCGCCGCGGCGGTGAACGCCGTCCACATCCTCGACGAGCAGGCGAAGTACATCGCGCACGTGATGTCGGAGATGCGGGAGCAGGGGATGCTGACCATCGAGCCCCGCTCAGCGGACATCGACGCCTACGTCGACGAGATCCGGACGCACCCCAAGAACCTCGCCAACTTCGAGTTCTACCAGCAGTGCACCCCCGGCTACTTCAACGCGGAGGGCCGCGCGAGCAAGCTCGAAGACCTCTTCTCCGGCGGCAGGTACGGCGACGGACCGCTCGCCTACTACGAGCTGCTGCGTGGACTCCGGGCCGACGGAGCGATGGAGGACTTCACGCTGGCGCCGGTCGCGTCCGGCGGACGTCCGTCCGTGGCACCTGCCGCGGCAGCCTCGGCCGGCCCGGGCACCGCGTCGTGACGGGGCCGTTGCACGGAGTCCGGATCGTCGACCTGACCGCTGCGCTCGCAGGCCCCTTCTGCAGCATGCTCCTCAGCGACATGGGCGCGGAGGTGATCAAGGTCGAGCCGCCTCGGGGCGAGGTCACCCGGCACGTGGGCCCGTTCCCCGCGGACGCACCTGGCGGGCTGGGCGGCTACTTCCAGAGCATCAACCGCGGCAAGCAGAGCGTGGCCGTCGACCTGAAGACGGAAGCTGGTCGCGAGGAGCTGTTCGCGCTGCTCGCCGACGCCGACGTGCTGCTCGAGAACTTCGGGCCCGGGGTCGTCGACCGGCTCGGCATCGGGTGGGAGCACGTCCGCATCGTCAACCCGAAGCTGGTCTACGGCTCCCTGACCGGCTTCGGCGCGGACTGGGCCGGCAAGAGCCCGTACGTCGAGTGGCCCGCGATGGACGTCACCATCCAGGCGATGGCCGGCGCCCTGAGCATCACGGGCACCGAGGACGGGAGCCCTGTGAAGATCGGTCCCGGGGTCGGCGACATCTTCCCGGGCACCCTGCTGGCGCTCGGCGTCCTGGGTGCGCTGCGCCACGCCGACCGCACCGGCGAGGGACAGCAGGTCGACATCGCCATGTACGACTCGATCCTGGCGCTGTGCGAGCGCATCGTCTACCAGCACTCCTACACGGGGGAGGTGCCTCGTCCGATCGGGAACACGCACCCGATCCTGACGCCCTTCGACGTCCTGCAGGTCAAGGACGGCTGGATCGCGATCGCCGCGACGACGCAGGCGCGCTGGGCCCAGCTCTGTCAGATCATGGGCATGCCGGAACTGATCTCCGATCCGATGTTCGTCGACGAAGGGGCGCGGTCGCAGAACCGGGTCCAGATCCGCCAGATCCTGCAGACCTGGACGGCGCGCTTCACAAGACACGAGCTGGCGGAGCTCCTCGGCGGGAAGGTCCCCTTCGGTCCGCTCAACACAATCGAGGACATCTTCGCGGACGAGCACCCGTGGGCCAGAGACATGCTGGTGGAGGTGGAGAGCCCCGGGTCGGCCAAGCCCGCGGTGATCGCCGGTTCGCCCATCAAGTTCAGCCTCACCAAGCCGGGTCCGCTGCGCCGGGCGCCACTGCTGGACGAGCAGGGCCCCCGCTGGCGCGAGGAGCTCGCCCAGGTGCGCCGCGCTGCCGGGCATTCCTGAGCTCGACGACGACGACGACGGCCGGGCGCCCCAGCCATTCCCTCGGCAGAAGAGACGGGCTCGCCGTCCCAGCGGGGGTCGCGGCACCTGCCGTCGCGCGCGGCCGTACCCCAGCACTCGTCCGGCTGCGCCTCGTTCCGGCCTGGCTGCGGGTCCAGGCGGCTGCCGCGGCCATAACTGCTTGCTGACCAACTAACAACTGCGTATGATGTGAGTTACACCACGGTCGGCCCTACGGCCGCTGTGCAGGCCGGAACGGCGGCTGCCCCAGGCACTGCCGGACACAGGAGGATCGATGGACGTCCACATCACTGACAGCGACTACGTCGTCGTCGGCGCAGGGTCTGCCGGCTGCGTGCTGGCCGAGCGGTTGAGCGCCGACGGCAGTCGCGTCGTCGTGCTCGAGGCGGGTGGTCCGGACGACAACCCCATGGTGAAGATCCCGGCCATCTGGAGCGGCATGTTCCAGGGCCCGAACGACTGGAACTACACGTCCGAGCCGGAGCCGGGCTACCACGGCCGGTGCGTCTTCCTCCCGCGCGGGAAGATGCTCGGCGGCAGCTCCTCGCTCAACGCGATGTTCTACGTGCGGGGCAACCGCCAGGACTACGACTCCTGGCAGCGTGACTTCGGGGCCACCGGGTGGTCCTACGACGACGTCCTGCCGTACTTCATCCGGTCCGAGAACAACGCGGACATCAAGGACGAGTTCCACGGGCAGGACGGTCCACTGCACGTCACGACGCAGCGGTGGATGTCCCCCTACGCCCAGGACTTCATCGAGGCGGCCGTGTCGGCAGGCTTCGCGAGGAACCCCGACTTCAACGGTGCGTCGCAGGACGGCGCCGGGTTCCTCCAGGTCAACGCGCACGGCGGGGAGCGCGTGTCCTCCGCGGACGCGTTCCTGCGACCGGCACAGGCCAGCGGCACTGTCGATGTCATCACCTCAGCGATGGTTCAGCGGGTCCTGATCGTCGACGGCCGCGCGATGGGCGTGGAGTACGTCCACGAGGGCGTGACGAAGATCGTCACGGCCGCTCACGAGGTCATCCTCAGCGCGGGCGCCTACAACTCGCCGCAGCTCCTGATGCTGTCGGGCATCGGACCGGCAGCACACCTGCGGGAGCACGGCATCGACGTGGTCGTCGACTCGCCCCAGGTGGGCCAGAACCTGCAGGACCACCCGCAGGTCTTCCTGCACTACGACACTCCCGGGGCGACGACGCTCGCCGAGGCCGCCGACCCGAAGCACATGGAGGAGTGGCAGACCAGCCGCACGGGGATGTTGACCACCAACGCTGCCGAGACCGCCCTGTTCCTTCGCTCGGACCCGACGCTGTCCAGCCCTGACTTCCAGGTGGTCTTCGTCCCCGGCTACTTCTGGGACCACGGCTTCCGCCGACCCGGACGTCCCGGGATGACCATCGCGCTGACCTTGAACACACCGGTCTCGCGAGGATCGGTCACGCTCCGCAGCAACGACCCGTCCGACCAGCCCCGCATCAGGACCAACTACCTCACCCACGACTCCGAGGTCGACGCCGTCCTGCGCGCGATCGAGATGGTCCGAGGTGTCGCCGCGCAACCGCCGCTCGCCGACCTCCTGGCCGACCACGTGGACCCGGGCGACGACTTCACGCGCGAGCAGATGATCGCGTGGGTCCGGGCTGAGGCCCAGCACATGTTCCACGCAGCCTGCACCTGCAGGATCGGGCCTGAGGGGTCAGGTGTCGTCGACCCCGAGCTCCGGGTCCACGGCGTGCAGGGCCTGCGGGTGGTCGACGCCTCGGTCATGCCGCGCGTGACCTCGGGGAACACCCACGCCCCCACGGTCATGATCGCAGAACGAGCAGCAGATCTCATCCTGGCCAGCAAGCTGATGTACGCGGAGGCAAGCGCATGACCGTCCTTCTCGAGACCCTCGACAGCGACCAGCTCTTCATCGGCGGCGAGTGGGTGAGCGCCTCGGCTGCGGCTCGCATCAGCGTCGTCTCGCCGGCGACGGAGGCGGTCATCGGCTCTGTCCCCGACGGCACCGAGGCCGACATGGACAAGGCCGTCGCCGCCGCACGGCGGGCCTTCGACGACCCCACGGGTTGGGCCAGCTGGACGCCGCAGGAGCGGGGGGCAGTGCTCGAGCGCCTCGCCGTGGCGCTGGAGCGGCGTGGAGCGGACACCGCCCGGGCGGTGACGCAGCAGAACGGCATGCCGCTGGCGGTGTCGCAGGCGGTCGAGAGCGGCTTCCCGGCCATGCTCCTGAGGTACTACAGCGGTCTCGTCAGCGAGCCCGGCTACCTCGAGGAACGGCGGCCGGCCATGATGGCAGGCACCACCCTGGTGCGCCGGGAACCGGTCGGCGTCGTCTGCGCCATCGTGCCCTGGAACTTCCCGCAGGCCCTGGCCTTCGTGAAGCTCGCGCCGGCGCTCGCCATGGGGTGCACGGTGGTGATGAAGCCGTCCCCCGAGACCGTTCTGGACTCGTTGATCCTGGCGGACGCCGTGGTGGAGGCGGGTCTTCCGCCGGGCGTGCTCAACATCGTCCCGGCCGGCCGGGAGGTGGGGGCCTACCTGGTCGCTCACCCGGGCGTGGACAAGGTGACCTTCACCGGCTCCACGGTCGCCGGCC
Source organism: Frankiales bacterium (assembly GCA_025464695.1). The sequence goes on from JAODNQ010000109.1 coordinate 32,287, forward strand.
GCAACATCGCGGAGGTGTGCGGGCGGCTGCTGCGACCTGTGACCCTGGAACTGGGGGGCAAGTCTGCCGCAGTCGTCCTCGACGACGCGGACCTCACAGCTCACGCGGCAGCCTTCGTCGGGGCCACCCTCATGAACAACGGGCAGGCCTGCAACGCCTCCACCCGGATCCTGGTGCCGCGCGCCACCTACGGGATCTTCCTGGACCAGATCACCGAAATCGTCAAGGACCTGGTCGTGGGCGATCCGATGTCTCTCAGCACGCAGGTCGGGCCTCTGGTGTCCGAGCGGCAGCGTGCCCGGGTCGAGGGGTACATCGCGCGAGGCAAGGCGGACGGGGGCACCATCACGACGGGGGGCCGCCGCCCCGACATGCCCGGCTGGTTCGTGCAGCCGACCGTCTTCGGCGGCGTGACGAACGACCAGGCGATCGCCCAGGAGGAGATCTTCGGGCCGGTGCTGGTGGTGATCCCCTACGAGGACGAGGGCGACGGCATCAGGCTCGCCAACGAGAGCGAGTTCGGCCTGGGCGGATCGGTCTGGAGCTCGGACGAGGAGCGGGCGGTCGACGTGGCGCGCCGCGTGGCGACCGGCAGCATCGGCATCAACTCCTACGTCAACGACCCCGCGTCACCCTTCGGGGGCGTGAAGGCCAGCGGGATGGGCCGCGAGCAGGGTCCCGAGGCCCTGGCGAGCTACTACACGTTCAAGTCGATCTACAACGTGCGGTAGAGCGTGGTGCAGCGCCTCGTGCAGTGACACCTGCGGTGACGGGCCGCGACGTCCAGGACGGCTCGGCCCGGCCGCCGCACGCAGAGGTCGCCGTGCCTCAAGATGGGCGGGACCGTACGGCTGTCGGCCGGTCGCGGACCCGCTGTGTGGTGACGCGCAAGGAGGCAACGGTGGAGGGGGAGCAGATGGGCGAGGGCGAGGCGACACGAGTTCGCTCGGCTGCCCCTGAAGGGCGTCAGGCGCAGCGCACCGACCTGTCGACGCGGCGCCTCCTGGACGCGGCGGCCGAGCTCATCTCCGAACGCGGCTACGCGCGGACGACCCTCGCGGAGATCGGGCGACGTGCGGGTTACAGCCACGGGCTGGTGACGATGCGCTTCGGCACCAAGGCCGGCCTCCTCGAGGCGCTCATCGACCGCATGGCGCGCCGGTTCGGCCGCGACCAGATGCTGACGACGGCGGCAGGACGTACGGGTGTCGACGCGCTGACGTTCATCATCCTCGAGGTGCGACAGGAGATCGAGCGGAACCCCGGTGCCCTGCGCTCGTTCTACTCGCTTTTGTTCGAGGCCGTGAACCCGGCCTCCGACATCCACTCCCACCTGTCGGAGCTCAACGACGAGTACCTGAGCTCGGTCTGCCTGCTGGTGCAGGCCGGCGTCGACGCCGGGACCGTTCGTACGGACATCGCCCCGGACGTCATCGCCGGCCAGTTCAGCGCCACGCTGCGTGGCATCTCCTACTTCTGGCTCTCGGACGTCGGGAGCTACGACGTGCTGGGGCAGCTGGCCCAGTACGCCGAGGACCTGAAGCTCCTGTACGGCCCGCGCTGAGGGGCAGCGAGGTCGCGAGCGTCGCGCGGGTGGCCGGCAGTCCGGAGCTCGCGGAGCTGGTCCAGCGTCTGCGGTCCCGACCGTTCGACGCAGACACGGCGCCCATCGCCCAGCAGCGGGCGGCCTTCGAGGCGTTCGCCGCCACGTTCTACGACCCGCCACAGGTCGTGCTCGAAGCCTGCACGGTCGCGGGCACGGCGGCAGAGTGGGCGCACCCGAGCGGTGCGGTGGCGGGACGTGTCGTCGTCTGGGTGCACGGCGGTGGCTTCACCCTCGGGTCCATCACGTCGTACCGCGACCTCGCCGCGCGTGTGGCCGTGCTGACCCGGTCGTCGGTGCTGACCTACGACTACCGGCTCGCCCCCGAGCACCCGTTCCCGGCCGCGCTGGACGACACGGTCGGGGTCGTGCGCGAGGTCATGGGGTCCCGCAGTCGCGTCGTCGTCGGGGGGGACTCCGTCGGTGCCGGCATCGCCGTCGCCGCCGCGGTGGCTCTGCGGGACCGGTACGGCGTCGTGCCGCACGGACTCGCGCTGGTGTCGGCCAAGGCCGATCTGACGCAGAGCGGGCGGACGTTGCAGACCAACGCGGCTGTCGACCCGGTGGTCAGCCCGAGCGGGACGACCGCGAACGCTCGGCGCTACCTCGGCGGCGGTGACCCTCGTGACCCGCTGGCATCGCCGGTCTTCGCTGACCTGACAGGCCTCCCGCCCACCCATCTCGCGGTCGGGACGGCGGAGGTCCTGCTCGACGACTCGCTGCTCCTGGCTCGCAGGCTGCGGGACGCAGGGGTCTCCGTGGACCTCGACGTGTGGCCGGACATGATCCACATCCTGCCGTTCTTCGCAGCTCGCGTGCCCGAGGCGCGGCGGGCGATGTCTGCTCTCGCGGACGCCGTCCGGACGCTGCTCGCCGAGCGCTGAGCGCCCGCACACCCGCGGACCCGCGCGAGCGCCCGCCGGGCACTCGGGCCGCCGCGGCTCGCGTGGGGCCAGCCGCCCGACGACGGCGCCTCGCGTTCCTGAGGGGACAGCCGCACCGCGTCCTCGGCCTCCGGCCGGCCGCGAGGGTCGACCGCACGGGGGCGCGGGAGGAGGGCCCTCCCGCGGGCGCTGTGCCAGGAGCTTCGGGCGCAAGTAAGTAGTTGACAAACAACTAACTTGTGCGACGCTCGTGACAGGGCACGAGTGGCCCAGGTCACACAGCCAGCGGGAGCACACCAGCACCCGTGGCACCAGAGGCATCGCGGCTCGCACCCGCTGCCGCACCGCCCGCCCAGCGGGCTCTGCAGCCGCGTCCGAGGCGTCGTCGACGAGGGGAACGGTGAGCGTGAGAGCTCTGTCGCGTGATCGGCACCAGGTCTCCGAAGAGGGACCGGTCGGACGTCCCAGCCGCGTGGACGTGCAGTGGCGACTCCGGGTCGTGGCCCTGCCGTGGGCCGTCGCGGTCGTGATGCTCGTGGTGAGCGTCGCGGCCTTCCCCGCCATCGGGAGCTACGGCGGCCTGGCGACGCTGACACCGCTGCTCGGGGTCCTCGTCGTCGCATCGCTCGGCCAGTCACTGGTCATCGGGACGGGTGGGATCGATCTGAGCGTCTCGTCCGTGGTGACCCTGACGGGCATCACCTTCATCAAGGCGAGCGCAGGGCAGGACGACTCGCTCCTCCGCGGGACCGCTGCGGCCCTCGCCGTGGGTCTGGTCTGCGGCCTCGTCAACGGACTGCTCGTCGAGTGCCTGAAGCTGAACTCCCTCGTCGTGACCCTCGCGACGGGACAGGTGATGCTCGGGGTCGCCAGCATCTGGTTCGACGGCGGCGTCAGCTCGCTCGCTGTGCCGCCCCGTTGGGCGACCGTCTCCAGCAGCACCGTCGTCGGTGGCGTCAGCTCGATCCTGCTCCTCAGCGTCGTCCTGGTCGCCGTCGCCAGCGTGGTGCTCAGCTACACCTCCCTGAGGCGGCGCTTCACCGCGGCCAGCACGGGGGCGGTGGCCAGCACCTACCAGGGTGTGCGGGCGACTCGTCACCGGGTCGGGGCGTTCGCCGCCGCCGGCCTGCTCTACAGCCTCGCCGGCCTGGTGCTCCAAGGGACGATCGGCACGCCGACCCTCAGCCTCGGCGAGAGCTACCAGCTCGCCACGGTCGTCGCCGTCGTCCTCGGCGGGGCGGCCTTGAGCGGCAGCCGGCTCCACCCGGGCGCGACCGTGGCCGGAGTGCTGTTCCTGTCCCTCATCAACCAGGACGTGGCCGCTCTCGGCATCGCCTCCGGCGTCCAGGGCGTGATCCAGGGGCTGGTCCTCATCTGTGCCATGGGCGCGGCCGCCTTCGGCGGCCTCCGCTCGCTCCGCCGGCGACGTGCCCGGAGCCGACCCGCGCTCGCGGCCTGACCCCCTTCTGCGCAGCGCACCAACTCCCGTTCCACCCACTGAGGCCCAGCCTCACCCGAGAGGATCGTCATGAACAACGCCCGGAACAGTCAGCTCACCCGTCGAAGCAGAAGCACTGTCGCGCTGGCCCTCGGCGCGAGCCTGGCCATGGCGCTGACGGCCTGCGGCTCCTCCTCCAAGGACGAGCCCTCAGCAGCAGGAGCCGAGCCCTCGGCCGCAGCGACTGCCTCTGCCCTGGCGGCCGTCGCGGTGTCGGACACCCGGCGCAGCGAGATCCTGAAGACGGCCTTCCTCGCAGACGTCAAGCCCGAGACGCTCGACCCCGTCGTGCTCCAGGGCCTCGAGGAGATCGGCGGCGACTACACGGAGGCGCAAGTCGCGACCGCGACCTCCTGCCTGACCCAGGACGTCTGCAAGATCGGTGACGGCAAGCAGACCGTCGCGATGCTCCTCGGCGGCGGGCTGACCCCGTGGGGCCTCATGAACCGAGCGGCCTTCACCCTGCAGGCGACGTCCTACCCGGACGTCGGCACGGTGATGTTCCAGAAGGCAGACGGCAACCTCCAGACCATGCAGGCCCAGCTGCGGAGCCTGGTCGCGCGCAAGGTGAAGGCGGTCGTGAGCTACGACGACTTCGGACCGGCCATGACCGCCGCCTTCTCGCAGGCCCGCGCCGCGGGCGTCCCGGTGGCGACCTACGTCGGGAACCCGGGCAAGGACGCGACGAAGGCGGTCGTCACCCAGGTGACGAGCGACTACTGCGCCGACGGCAAGGCCATGGCGCAGGCGGCTCAGAGGACCGTCGGCAAGACCGGGAACGTCGCCTTCCTCACCGGAGTGCCGGGGAACCCGAAGGGCGTCGCCTGGCAGAAGTGCGCGGAGGCCTGGCTCAAGGCCAACGCACCCGGGATCGACGTCGCGTACAAGGCTGACACCAACTGGTCGGAGGCGGGCACCACGACGGCCACCACGGCCATGATCGCGACCGGCAAGAAGATCGATGCTGTGCTCTACGACTACGCGACTCAGACGATCACGGTCGTGAAGGCGTTCAAGCAGGCGAAGCTCCCGGTCCCGGACCAGGTCACCCAGGCCACGGACAACAGCCTGCTGGAGGTTTGGGAGGCGGACCAGAAGTCCGCCGACCCGTGGAACCTGACGGCCTCGAGCAGCATCAACTTCGCCGTGAACGTGGCCTTCGCTGCCGTCATGGACTCGGTCGCGGGCAAGCAGGTGCCGAGCCTGGTCGTGTTCCCGAACCAGTTCGTGCCCGCGAAGGTGGGTGACTTCGTCGCCGGCCAGCCCAAGAACGCTCCCGGACCGGTGGTCCTGCCGGCGCCCCTCGTGCAGGCAGTCCTGGCGGGCTGACCTCGAGCGGGAAGGGAGAGGAGGCGGCAATGGCGCAACCCACCTGCACGCCGGCGCCCGCGGGCGGCGACATCCAGGCAGAGCGAGCACGAGGAGACCTGGTCGTCCGGGCTGTCACCAAGCGGTTCGGCTCGACGACGGCGCTCGACGCGGTCTCGATGACGTTCACGCGAGGAGCCGTGCACGGGCTCGTCGGCGAGAACGGCTCCGGGAAGAGCACGCTGGTCAAGCTGATCGCCGGCATCCACCGGTGCGACGGTGGCGACGTCCTGTGGGACGACGAGTCCCTGGTGCACGGCCAGGCCCGGTCGGCGGACGCCGTCGCGTGCGTCTACCAGGACGGCTCGTTGATCGAGGAGCTGTCCGTCGGCCAGAACCTCGACCTGATGGTGCCGTCGGGGCCCGGTACCCAGGGGACCGACGGCGTGGACTGGCGGCGCGCCCTCCTGGACAGCTTCGGACTGTACGCCGTGGGCCTGAGCAGCCGGGTCGCAGCCCTCCCGAGCAACGAGCGTCGCCTCGTCGAGATCGCCGGGGTCGTCGCTGCGCGCCCGAGCGTGATCCTGTTCGACGAAGCGACCTCGAGCCTCGACGAACGCGGTGTCGAACGGGTGCTCGCCAGCATGACTGCTGCTGCGGCTGCCGGCGCGTGCGTCGTGTTCGTCACCCACCGGCTGCACGAGGTCCTGGCGGTGGCCGAGGACGTGACGGTGCTGCGGGATGGCCGTGTGATCGCGACCCGCGCTGCAGCGGAGGTGACGGCGAGCGAGCTGGTCGACCACATGGCCGGACGTGAGGTCGCTGCCTTCGGGCGGTCCCGGCACCACGTGCCGGGCAGCGATGTCGTCCTCGTGGCCGAGGGCCTCACGACGGAGCGGTGCCGGGGCGTGGCCATCGCCGTGCGCCGCGGCGAGATCGTCGGCATCGGTGGTGCCGCAGGCAACGGACAGGCGGAGCTCATCCGCGCTCTCACGGGTGTCGGCGTCACGGGCGGAGCTGCGGTCCTCAACGGCGAGCCCGTGTGCGGGCCGGAGAACGCCGTCTCGCGCGGGCTCGTGTTCGTCAGCGCCGACCGGGCCCGGGAGTCCCTGTCCGGGCAGCTCTCCATCCGCGAGAACTACACGCTGGCCTCCGACAGCGTGCGAGGGCACTGGTGGACCTGGCTCGCACGTCGACCGGAGCTCCGAGCGGCCGTCGACCTCGCCGACCGGTACGGGCTGGTGCGCGGATCGGTGGAGCAGCCGGTGTCGTCGCTGTCCGGCGGCAACCAGCAGAAGGTCGCGATCAGCCGCGCCATCGCGCGGCGGCCTGAGGTCCTGCTGGTCGAGGAGCCCACGGAGGGGGTGGACGTCAGGTCCCGCTTCGAGATCTACCGGGCGCTCGAAGGAGCTGCTGCGTCGGGTTCGACCGTGGTCTTCACCTCGACCGACGCCGGGGAGCTGCGCCTGCTCGCCGACCGCGTGCTCGTCATGGTGCGAGGTCAGGTGTACCGCGAGCTCCACGGCGAGGAGGTAACGGAGGAGGCCATCGTCCACGCCTTCACGACCGGGACCAGCGGCGGGGACAGCGGCACCGGGGCCCCCGCCCGGAACGCCAGCCGGGCCGACACGCCTGTCTCCGGTGAGCGCACCTGGCAGATCGGGACCTTCGTGCTGCTCCTCGCCATGATGGCGCTGCTCGCCGTGTACACCACGTCGCAGTCGTCGGACTTCCTGTCCGGGGGGAACATCCGCGGGATGCTGGTCGCCAGCTCCCCGCTGGCCCTGGTCGCCCTCGCCCAGCTGCCCATCCTCGTCGTCGGCGAGATCGACGCCTCCCTGGGCTCGGTCATGGGGCTCGTGGTGGTGATGCTGTCGATGCAACCGGATGCCCCGCTGGTCGTGCTCGTCGTGCTCGCGATCGTCACCGGTGCGCTGCTCGGAGTCGGGAACGCCGTCCTGGTGGTCGGCTGCAAGATCCCTCCTGTCATCGCGACCGTGGCCACGCTCGGCATCTACCTGGGCCTGGCCCGCATCGCTCGGCCGTCGCCTGGCGGCCTCGTCAGCGGGGACCTCACCTCCCTCACGCTGTCCGAGATCGGCGGAGTGCCTGTCGTCTTCCTGCTCGCAGCGCTGCTCGCGCTCCTGGCCGACCTGGTGCTCAACCTCACCGGCCTCGGTCTGCGGTCACGTGCGGTGGGCTACTCAGCATCGCGCTCCCTCCAGCTCGGCATCCCGTCGGCCCGATTCCGCGTCGGAGGCTTCGTCCTCGGAGGGGCCGTCGCGGGCCTCGCAGCGATCCCCCTGGCGGGCATTACCGGCGTCGGCGACGCAAGCATCGGTTCGGGCTACACGCTGCTCGCCGTGGCCGTCCCGGTCATCGCGGGCGCGAGCCTGGGCGGTGGCCGCGGCTCGGCGCTGGCCTGCGTCCTGGCCGCCGTGTTCCTCGCCCAGGTGCAGACCGTCGTCCCCTTCCTCAACCTCCCCAGCGGGCAGCAGCTGATCGCCGTGGGAGTGCTCACCCTGGTCGCTCTCGTCCTCGGACGGCCCGACCAGAAGCCGCTCCTGCGATCCCTGCGGCCGGTCCGCCGGTCTGCCGGCCCGGCGACACCGCCCCCCGCACCGGCCCTGCGCTCACCTGCTCCGACCAACCTCACGAAGGACCCGACATGACCCGCCCTACGCGCTCCCGGCGCTCCTGCCTCGCGGTGCCGGGCAGCAACGAGAAGATGCTGAAGAAGGCCCAGGGCCTCGAGGTCGACCAGGTCTTCCTGGACCTCGAAGACTCTGTGGCTCCGCTGGAGAAGCCGGCGGCGCGGCAGAAGGTCGTCGCCGCGCTGCGCGACGGCGACTGGCTCGCTCCGACCCGTGTCGTGCGCATCAACGACGTCGACACCCCGTGGGCGCTGCAGGACGTCACCGAGGTCGTCCTCGGTGCCGGCGACGTCCTCGACTGCATCATGTTGCCGAAGGCGGAGTCCGCTCGCGACGTCCAGTGGCTGGACCTGACCCTGACACTGCTTGAGCGCCAGCTCGGCCTGGCCGAAGGTTCGATCGGGATCGAGGCGCAGATCGAGGGTCCGCGAGGGCTGCGCAGCATCGACGCGATCGCGGGCGCGTCCGAGAGGCTCGAGACGCTCATCTTCGGGCCGGGCGACTTCATGGCCAACATGAAGATCCCGTCCTTGACGATCGGTGTCGTGAACCCCTACGCCGACCCCTTCGAGAGCGTCCTCATGACCATCCTGTCCGCCGCACGCGCACACGGGCTGCAGGCCATCGACGGACCGTTCCCCAAGGTCCACGACAGCGACTCGTACCGCACCATGGCCCGCAAGGCCTGGGCCCTCGGCTACGACGGCAAGTGGGTGCTGCACCCGAAACAGATCGACGTCGCACACGAGGTCTTCACTCCCGCGCAGGGCGACTACGACCGGTCGGAGCTCATCCTGGACGCGTACGCCTACTACACATCCGCTGCCGGAGGTGCGGTCGGAGCCGCCATGCTCGGTGACGAGATGATCGACGAGGCGAGCCGGAAGCTCGCCTTCGCGACCGCGTTCAAGGGAAGGACTGCGGGGATGGTCCGCAGCGCGGCGTCGGCCTTCAGCGCGCCGTGAGCGCCTCGGTCTCCCTCGCGGCCCGCCCGGACTCGCCTGAGGCGGTGCCCGACTTCTCGACGTTCCCGCTGTGGGATCGAGGGCCGGACGTCGCCGGGTTCGCCGTAGGACAGGAGTTCGACCACCACTGGGGGCGGACGCTGGAGAACAGCGACAACGCGCTGTTCAGCTCACTCGTCTGTTCCTGGAACCCGCTCTACCTCGACGCCGAGTACGGGAGGTCACTGGGACAGCCTGGCACCGTCATCCACCCGATGCTCGTGCTCTGCACCGTCTTCGGTCTGTCCGTCGAGGACCTGTCAGAGTCCGCCGGACCGTTCCTGTTCCTCACGGAGTGTCAGTTCACACGACCGGTGCTGGCGGGCGACACGCTCACCGCGTCCTCCTCCGTGCTGGGCGTCCGGCAGTCTTCCAGCCGCCCGGGCAGCAGCGTCGTCACGTGGCGGACGACAGGGCACAACCAGCGCGGGGAGGTCGTCGTGCAGTACACGCGGGCCAACCTCGCCATGCCGGCGGGCGGAGGCCGATGACCCGCACGGCGGTGACCGACCACCGCACCTTCTTCGAGGACTACACGCCTGGGCAGCGGTGGCGGCATGCGCGCGGGTCGACGATCGGGGAGGTGGAGAACCAGCTCTTGTCGAAGCTCGTCATGAACACCGCACAGGAGCACTGGAACGACGACTCGATGAAGGACTCCGCCTGGGGCGCCAGCCGGATCGTCTTCGGTCTGGTTACCGCCTCGGTCATGATCGGTCTCGCGAGCCAGGACGCCTCCGACAGCGTCCTGGCCGAGGTCGGACTGGACGACCTGCGCCTCACGGCGCCTGTCTTCCACGGGGACGTCCTTTATGCATTCACGGTGGTCCTGGGAACGGACGGAGCCGAACGCGAGGACGCCGGTCTTGTGCGGTTCCAGCACTACGCGACGAAGGCCGACGGTCAGCTCGTCGCACGGTGCATCCGCACCGTGCTCGTCAAGCGGCGGTCGCACTGGGTGCGTGATTAGTCGTGCCGGAGGCACCAGCAGGGCCGGTCGCCGACGCAGCGGCGATCGGCGGTGTTGGTCGGGCCGGACATTCGCCAGTCGGCGCCGTCCAGGAGGTTCGACAGGTGAGCCGGCAGAGGCGACCTGAATGATCAGCCGGGCACAGACAGTTGCGGGCTTCAGAAGGCGTGCGACCACGCCGGACCCCGGTCACAACTGCAGCTCGCCCCTCGCCTCGGACCAGGGGTGGACGGTCGACCGCTACGGTTCCAGCGGGCATCATGCTCGTGTGACGCGCGCAACATCCGCTGACCAGGGCGGGGCACGCGCGCCCTCGAGCGACGAGTTCCTGCACGCACTCGTCGACAGCACACCTGCGGGCATCGCCCTCCTTGACGAGACAGGGCGCTACTCCTGGGCCAACCGCGCCACCTACGCCCTACTGGGTTCGAGCCCGGCAGAGCTCCTAGGAACTCCCTGCCGTTTGCTCTCCGCCACCGAAAACGACCGCAAGGCCCCGACGCAGACGACGCTCGAGCTGGCCGGCGCGGCGCGCACCTTCGTCGTCAGGGCCTTTCCGCTGGCTGGGACCTGCGCCTGGGGCATCGAGTTCCGGGATGTCAGCGAGTCGTTGGAGCAGGGTCGTCGGGTGGACGCGTTCGTGGCCGCGACCAGCGCCTTGGCCTTCGCCGAGGACCTCGGCAGGTCCCTGGACACCCTGGCGGAGGAGGTGCGCAAGGCGACCGGCCTTGAGACCTGCACCATCTTCGTCGCTGGCGACGTGCCGCACACCTATCAGGCCGTCGGTGGTGCGGGGTTCCCTGCGGACCTGGCGGAGCGCATCGAGACAGCGGTGACCCTCGGCGCGAACCCATTCACGCTCACGGCACGTGAGCGTCGGGAGCCGGTGCTCTTCCGCGACTTCCGGCAGCAGATCCTGCAGGACAGTCGGTGGCGGTCCGTGTGGGACTACGTCGAGCAGTTCCCCTGGAACACCTACCTGGCGCTGCCCCTCATCGTGCGCGGTGAACCCATCGGCGCGCTGGCAGGCTTCCTGGCGTCGGACGACGATCCGACGGAGGAAGACATGGCGTTCCTCACGGCCATGGCGGAGCAGGCCGCTGTCGCCATCGACAGCGCTCGCCTGTTCGAGTCCGCTCGGCTGCTCGCACTAGAGGAGGAGCGAGCACGGCTCGCCGAGGCTCTGCACGACTCGGTGGCGCAGACGCTCTTCTCCCTGTCACTGCACCTCGGCACTGCCGCAGCCCTGGCGGGCGGGAGCGCGAGCGAGCCGGCCATCACGGACGAGCTGAGAACAGCTCGAGCGCTCGCTGCCGATGCGGCGGCTCAGGTGCGTGAACTCCTCAGTCGAGCCGTGCGCAAGGACCCGACGGCCGACGGGCTGCTGCCAGCCCTGCGGAAAAAGGCGCGCGAGATGACCGTCGACACCAGCGTCGCGGTGGAGGTGGTCTGCGACGCAGACCTGACCCGGCTTCCCCCGGACCTGGCTCACGACGTCTACAAGATCGTGCTGGAAGCGCTCACCAACGCCTGGAAGCACTCGGGAGCCTCACACGTGCTGGTTCGCATCAGCCCTAGGGCCGAGAGCTCTCTGGAGATCGTGATCGGCGACAACGGTCGGGGTTTCGGTGACGAGCCAGTTCCCGAAGGTCACGTCGGTCTCCTCACCATGCAGGTGCGCGTGGAGCGACTAGGTGGGTCGCTCCAGCTCCGAAACGGCCCGGGGGGCTGCGGCGCCGAGGTCGAGGCCCTCCTGCCCGTGCCCGTCTCCGTCGTCGCGTCGTGACCGGCCGCGCGACAGACGCGCCCGGCTTCCACCCGGAGATCCGGGTGTTCATCGTTGACGACCACAGTCTCGTCCGCGCTGGCTTGCGGTCATTCATCGACGTTCAGCAGGGTCTGTCCGTGGTCGGCGAGGCAGCCGACGGCCAACAGGCACTGTCCGAGCTGGCTGTCCTCGCCAACTCCGGCCAGCTGCCCGACGTCGTCGTCATGGACGTCCAAATGCCGAGACTGGACGGAGCGCGTGCACAGGTCGCCCTGAACGCCCTACACCCGACCTTGAAGATCGTTATCCTGTCCAGCTACGTCCAGCCCGAGCGTGTCAAGGCGCTGCTCCAGGCGGGCGCGGCTGGCTACCTGGAGAAGTCGTCCAGCGCGGAGCGGATCGTTGAGGCGATCCGAGGGGTGCACAAGGGGGAGATCTACCTCGACCCTCGCGCGGCACAGGCCCTGGCCAAGTCGCTTGCCGGGTCTGGGCGGGATGCCGCGCTCACCGAACGAGAGTTACAGATCCTGGTCCTGCTTGCGAAGGGGCTGAGCAACCAGGAGATCGCCGACTGCCTGCTGATCAGCGAGCGCACGGCTCGTACGCACGTGAGTCACGTACTGATGAAACTCGGCTTCTCCTCCCGGCTCCTAGCCGCGCTGTGGGCCCTGCGGGAGGGCATCGTGTCCGTGGAGGACACCCGGTGATCTGTTGACCTAGTACGAGACGGCAGGAGCAGCGGAAGTGCGAACAGGAGGCGCGGGCAGGGGCTGGAGCAGGAAGCGAGGTGCGACACCTCGGCGCGGACGTCGCGGACGACGAAGCTCAGTGGGCTCTGCTGCAGGTCCCGTTATCACTCCATGAGGTCCTCGACGCGTGCTTGTGCCAAAGCCCCCGACCGGCCGGCGGTGTCGAGCCCCGCTAGGGCCGCTGCCCTGGCCAGGACCGTCGTCCGGGTAGCACGCACACCTTCGTTCCGCAGTTCCTCGCGGGCCCTCCTCTGTAACAGGACCCGCTGTCCGTCGAGCTCGTCGAGAGCGTGCTCCCATACGACCAGCTGCTCGGCAGTAGGCGTGTCCTCGACGACGCCGACCCACCAGGGCCCGGCTTCAGCGACCCGTAGCGGGCTTCGACTTGCGGGGTCGACGGCGACGGCGAGAAGTGCCGCCTCGACACCAGTCGTTGGCCAGCCCCGCTCCTGGGCCCGAACCACGGCCCGCTCGATCGCGTCCGGTCCCCACGCTCTGGTCGAGAGCCCTGCTTCGGCCCGCGAAGCGACCACGCGCCGAGCCAGGTCCGCCGGTTGGGTCAGGGTGCTTTCGGTAGAGGGTTCTGGGTCGTGCCGCACTGGTGCGGCCACCGGAGCCGCACCAGTGCGGCTACCCCTGGCCGTGTCCGTGCGGCCGGCCGTGGCCGCGCCCGTGCGGCCAGCGGCGGCCGGCGTCGGGGAAGTAGCCGCAGCGCTGCGGCCTGGTTGCGAGGTGCGCAGGTGGTAACGGTTCGTGAGGTGCTTGGCGCCGTCCTTGCGCCGCTCCACCACGACGGCGCCCAGCCGCTCGAGCTCCTTCATGGCGCGGTCCACGCTGTCGACGGACTGCTTCCTGATCCGACGTGCCAGTGTGCTCCTGCTCGGCATCCGGCTGCCGCTCGTACCGCCGTACCGCAGCAGCACGGCGTACAGGCGAAAGGCGGCATCGCTGACGTCGGCGTCGATCATCCACTCGGGGACGATCGAGAAGCGCTGGGGTTCGACGCACAGGTCGTCGTCCATCAGCCCGCGACGCCCAGGAGCGCGGCGAGGGGTGCGGTGGGCACGCGAATGAGCTTGCCCACTCGGATGACCGGCGTCGGCCACTGCCCCGCACGCACCAGTTGGTAGGCGGCGCTGCGACCGAGCCCCAGGGCGCGGGCGGCCGTCGGCAGGTCGACGACGGCGGGAAGGGCGAGTACCTCGTCAGCGGTCATGGGTTCCTCCAGTACGGGGTGGCTCCGGCTGGTGCCGGGCCGTGCTGCCCGATGTGCAGAACCCTGCCCTGTGGACGACTACTTGTCCAGACGTGTAGCCGGTGTCATCTTCTTCGGCGTGAGCCCGACCGGGCTCGACCGAGGAGGAGACCATGACTGCACCGGACTCTCCCGTCGCGCAGACCGCGGCGAGGATGATCGTCGAGCTGGCGTTGCAGGAGCACACGCCGCTAGCCGAGGGGCTGTTCCGCCACCCCGCCCTCTTCGAGCAGCCCGCCGCGCCCGCGCCACTCGCGTCGGTGCGGGCCGCGCGTCAGCTGGGGCACGAGCTGCAGGAGCAGCTCCGGCTCCAGGCGCTGCGTGCCCGCGGCCACGGCGAGGAGTGGGAGGAGATCGCTGCGGCCATGGACCTGCGGCACGGCGGTCGTCCCGACGCCAGCGCTGCCTACCTGACGGCGCTCGGCACCCGCAGCGACGACCCCTGGTGGACGCCGGCCCGAGGCGTCCTGTGGACTTGCACGACGTGCGAAGAGGTCGTTCGTGACTTCGGACCTCAGGTCGGGGGCCCAGAGGACCGGGAGTCCGGCCACGCGACGACCTGCAGCCGGCACACCGGCGAGCAGCTCGCCTGGGAAGCCCTGTGGTCATGAGCGCGGGCGACCTGCCGTCGTCGGAGGAGCTGCTGGCCCACGTCGACACGGCGCTGGAGGCGGCCGGGCACTGGCTGTGGCGCGGACAGCAGAGCCGGCCTGCTGATCAGGAGGGCTGGGAGAACGCCACCTACTTCGCCCGGGTGCTCTTGGTCCGGGCGTCGGACCGCTCTGACCAGCTCGGGTACGTCCTCCAGCGGGAGTCGCTGGCGGGCCAGCCCCCGGAGGAGCGCCACGCGCTCCGGTCAGCCATGGCGTACTGGCGCGAGTCCGACGTAGACCTGCAGCAGGCGCGTGGCCTGCTCCGCGACCTGGCCGAGAGCAAGCCGGACGACTTGGGGGCGCGCAGGCTCTTGACCGAGGCGCGGGACCTCGTGCAGGCAGCGGCGGGCTGGGTCGACCAGATCAGCAAGACGCTCGACGACGCCCGGGGGCCCGACCGCTCGCCTCCGGGGCCTGCAGTGGCTCTGGTGCCCGAGCAGTACCGCAGCGACGACGGCTGGGAGCTCGACATCGCCTGACGGCTACTTCGCCGGCAGCTCGTACGACAGCAGGAAGCGGTCGCCGGCCATCACGGTGTCGCAGACCTCGACCGCCCGTCCGCCCTCTGCGTACGCCGTGCGCACCAGCCGGAACACAGGGGTCCCCGCACTCAGTCGGAGAGTGCGGGCCTCCTCCGGGGTCGGCATCCGGACCGACACGTCCTCGGTGAACCGCTCCAGCCGGTGGCCGGCCTCCTCGATGCGGGCGTAGATGCCGCCCGGCCCCGGGTTCTTCTTGCCGATCGGCGTCCCGCTCGCGATGTCCTGCGGGATGTACGACGTCGCCACCTCGACGGGCTCGCCGTCGGCGAGGTAGCGGCGTCTCCGGACGAGCACCTTGTCGGCCGGCGACTGCCCGAGGGCCTCGGCGACCTCGACCGGCGGCTTCTCTGGCCCGACGTGCAGCACCTCGACCCCGGGGCTCACTCCCTCGCTCTCCGCCTCAGCGATGAACGCCGCCTTGCCCTCGTCGCGGTGTCGACGGGCGAACCGGTCCTGGGCGACCCGCTTCACCGGCGGGCGCCGGCGGACGAAGGCGCCACGGCCGTGCTCGCTCGCGGCCAGGCCCTCCGCCTTGAGCTGCGCGATCGCCTGACGGACGGTGCCTCGCGCCGCCCCGAACTCCTGGACGAGCTGCGTCTCGCTCGGCAGACGAGCGCCCTCGGCAAGCCGTCCGCTGATGATGTCGTCGCGCAGCAGGTCAGCGATCTGCCGGAACACCGGACGGTCACTCGTCGGATCCAGGGCCCTCTGCACGCGCGCACTCCTACACTCGGCTGTACAAGTCCTGCACGGTACGCCGGAAGGTGGTCCAGGTGGTGGCATCGCCCCGGCACAGCGTCAGCGTCGCTGCAGCCGTTGTCGACGACAGGGGTCGAGTGCTGGTGACTCGCCGCGCCGACAACGGGCACTGGGAGCCTCCCGGGGGAGTGCTCGAGCTCGACGAGGACGTGCAGGCCGGCGTCGTCCGGGAAGTCCGCGAGGAGACCGGCCTGGTGGTGCAGCCGGAGCGGCTGACCGGTGTCTACAAGAACATGACGCGGGGGATCGTCGCCCTCGTGTTCCTCTGCCGGCCGGTGGGGGGCGAGCTCGGCCTGAGCGACGAGGTGCGCGAGCACCGGTGGGTGGAGCCGGGGGACCTGCCAGGCTTGATGGACGAGGCCTACGCGGTCCGGCTGCTGGACGCGCTGCGGGCGGACCAGGTCCCCGCGGTGCGTGCTCACGACGGCGTCGCCTTGCTCTGACGGCTCCCATCCGTTGCGCTGCGCGGGCCTGCCGCCTGCCTCGTACGAGGCAGTTGCCCATGGACGCCGTCGTCGCCCGCCGCTGAGCTCACCTTGCCCGCCTGGAAGCAGACAGCAGCATGCAGTGTAAATGTTGTACAGACGAGCAGACGTTCACACACTTGCACCAGTGGTGTCAGTGGCGCAGACTGCGCTCATGCTGAGCATCGGGAAGCTGGGTGCGGGCCAGGCCAGCTACTACCTGGACGCCGTCGCCGACGGCGCCGAGGACTACTACGTCCACGGCGGCGAGGCCCCGGGCCAGTGGATCGGAGCTGGTGCCCCGGGACTCGGCCTGACGGGGCAGGTCGACGGCGAGGCCTTCACGGCCCTGCTCCGGGGTCAGCACCCCGCCGTCCCCGGCCTTCTGGGCCGTCCGACCAAGGTCCCCGGCTTCGACCTGACCTTCTCCGCGCCCAAGTCCGCCTCGCTGCTGTTCGGGCTGGGAGAGCCCGACCTAGCCGAGAAGGTCAAGGAGGCGCACGACGCCGCCGTGCAGGACGCCCTGGGCTACCTCGAGCGGGTGGCGTCCGACGCACGCCGCGGTCACGCCGGTGCGGAGCGCATCAGCACGGGGGGCTTCGTCGCCGCCGCCTTCCGCCACCGGACCAGCCGAGCGGGAGATCCTCACCTGCATACGCACGTCGTCGTGGCCAACCGCGTGCTCGGTGAGGACGGCCGCTGGACAGCCCTCGACGCCCGCGCCCTGTACGTGCAGGCCAAGACCGCCGGGACCTTGTACGGCGCGAGCCTGCGCGCGCATCTGCAGGACCTGGGCCTGTCGTGGACGGTCGCTCCCAACGGTCTGGGCGAGCTCGAGGACATCCCGCGCGAGGTGCTCCGGACGTTCTCGACCCGTCGCCAGCAGATCGAGTCGGCGCTCGACGACCGCGGGCTAAGCAGTGCCCGCGCGGCGCAGGCGGCGACGCTCGACACGCGCCAGCGCAAGGAGGCGACCGTCGACCCTGACTCGCTGCGGAGCCGGTGGCAGGCGCGCGCGACGGAAGCCGGCTTCGGGCCGGCCTCCGTCGAGGACCTCCTGGAGACGGGCAGGCAGCGCAGCGGCACGAAGGCGGCGCCGGACCTGTCGCCCCTCCTCGGGCCGGCAGGCCTCACGGCGACGAGCAGCACCTTCTCCGAGCGGGACCTGCTGCGTGCAGTCGCCGTGTCCCTGCCCGACGGCGGGACGGTGACGGACGTCGAGCGTCAGGCGAACGAGCTCCTGCAGGACGGCCGGGTGCTGCCGCTGACCGAGCGCGAGCGCGCTCTCCGGGGCGAGCCGGTCCTGCGCCGCCGCCGAGGTGGCCTCGTGCCCGTCGGTCGATCGGAGCTCCGCTGGTCGACGCTCGACCTGCTGGCCCTCGAGCAGCGCGTCGTCGAGCAGGCCAAGGCCGGACGCGGACGCGCGGAAGGTGGCCCGGAGAGCGCGGTCGCGGAGGCGCTCGCGGCTCGACCTCACCTCAACCAGGAACAGGCCGACATGGTGCGGAGCCTCGTCCTCAGCCAGGACCTGGTGCAGCTCGTGTCAGCGGCGGCCGGCTCCGGGAAGACGACCGCGATGGGCGCAGCAGTACAGGCATGGCAGGACTCGGGTCATCACGTCGTCGGCGTCACGCTGGCGGCTCGCGCCGCGAAGGTGCTCGCGGAGGAGACCGGGCTGCCGGCCTTCACCTTCGCCCGTGCGCAGCTGGACCTCCGGGATCCCCGCTCTCCAGGACTGCCTCCGGGGACGGTCGTCGTGGTGGACGAGGCCGGCCAGGTCGGGACCCGCGCCCTCGCGGAGCTGCTCCAACACGTCGACAGTGCCGGCGGGAAGCTCGTGCTTGTCGGCGACCCGCACCAGTTGCCCGAGATCGAGGCCGGTGGGGCCTACCGGGGGCTGCTGAACCGCCTGCCGGTCGTCGAGCTCGAGGCCAACCACAGGCAGGTCGAGCCCGAGGAGAAGGTTCGGCTCGCCGAGTTGCGGACGGGCAACGTTACCCGTGCCATGGCTGGCTACGACGCTGCGGGCCGGGTGGTCCGGGCCGACGACGGGCGCGACGCTCGACAGCGGCTCGTCGGGGACTGGCTCCAGTCCTACGGGAACGAAGGGGCCGAGGACGGGTCGGTCGTGATGATCGGGCTGACCAACGCGGACGTGGACAAGTTGAACGAGTTGGCGAGGGCTGCGCTGCGTGGGCAGGGCCGGCTGCCGGCGCACGAGGTCGAGCACGCCGGCCGACTGTTCGCCATCGGGGACAAGGTGGTCACACGGCGCAACGACTCGCGCCTCAAGGTGCTCAACGGTGATCGTTGGACTGTGCGGGCGGTCGGGGACTTCGGGCTGCTGGTCGAGCCGGCGTCGGGTGGGCGCCCTGTGGTGCTTCCCCGCTTGTACGAGGACGTTCAGCACGCCTACGCGATCACCACATCCATCTCCCAGGGCAGCACGGTCGAGCGGGCCTTCGTCCTGGCCTCGGACTCCACGTACCGGGAAGCCGGCTACACCGCGGCGAGTCGCGCGCGGCAAGAGACGCGCTTCTACGTGGTCGAAGGGCAGCACGAGGAGTGCGGCCACGGCGAGCAGCACGGCGAGGCCACGGACCCGCTGGGAGCGTTCGTCTCGGCGCTCCAGCGGAGCGGTGCCGAGCCCATGGCCCTGGACAGTGCCGCCGGACGCAGCGACCCGGCTCGTGCACGAGGGAGGGAGTCCGACGAGGACGAGCGGGACCAGCTGCGCGAGCGGCTGGCGGAAGGGCCAGCGGACCTGGGTCGAAGGCTGGCGTCTGCACGCCGCGAGCTGGTCGAGGCCGAGACGGTGCTGTCGCGGCTGTCCGAGGTCGGCGTCACGGCGAAGGTGAGCCAGTCGAAGGAGGCCGTGCGTCTCGCCACCTGGGCGGAGCGACGGGCACTGCTGGAGCACGAGGTGGCCGACCTCGAAGAGCACCAAGCGTTGCGGGGGGAGTGGCTGAAGGCGGCGGCAACGTTGGTCGAGCGGTACGAGGTTCTGGAGCCGGAGGCCGGGCGAGGGGCTCCCGAGGACGGACACCTGGAGTGGGAAATCGGGTGAGAACGGCACCTACCGTTCCACCGGTTCCGCGCGGAAGAAGGCGGCACCTACCGTCGCCGGGCGATGCTGAACCGGCACCTACCTCTGCAGGGCTTGGTAGCGCCCGGCGCGGACGCGAGGTGCTCGGTCGGCTAGACAGGGGCCCGCGCGCGGACGTCGCCCTAGGCGGCGACGAGGGGGTCGTTGTCCGCGGCCGAGAGGCGAGGCAAGGGCCGGCCCCCTGCGGTGACGTACGCGCTGGCCGCGTGTTGGCGGTCACGACAACGGCTGACCGGCTGCAGGGCGCAGCCGTAGGCCAAGCTGCTTACCACTTGGGGTCGCGGTCAGTTAGAGGTCAGCGGCTGGCGCCAGAGATTGCTCATGACCGCGTGCCGGATGAGCGCGATCAGCAGCGGTTCGGCGTCGGCCACGTGCAGAAGCGCCTCTTCGACGACGCCGGCGACGTAGGGGTCTGACAGGTACACCTGCAGGTCCTCGTCCCAGCTTGCGGGAGGGCGTGGGGGGTTTTGGGCCAGTTGCCGCAGAAGCGCTGTGACGAGGCCGAAGACAGCCTCGCTGCTCGGTTCCGCGAGGCCGGTCAGCGTCTCCTCGAAGGCCTGCCAGTCGGCTGCGGGCTCGGGAGGAGTCGACCGCCCGGGGTCTCGCTTGATGGTGGCGAGGCCGAGAACGGTCGGTGGTGCTCCGGTTAATGCCGCGATGAGCTCGACCTGCTGCTGCACGCGCTCTGCGGCTTGTCGCGGCACCGAGGTCCCACCGAGGGCGTCTCGAAGGCCGTCGGCAACGAGGCTTCGGACTGTGGCTCCTGCCTGGGCGGCGGTGATGAGCGTCTTGGCGTAGGCCGCCTCGTCGAAGGCCTCTGGGGTGCTGCAGTGCGGTCAGGGCGTGCCCGAGGAGCCGGCGCAGGTACCTGGGCTCTGAGGCCATCCCGTCGTCGATGATCTCGGCGGCCAATTGTGGGCTCACGGGGAAGATGAGGCCGAGCCGTTCGGCGGCGTGCAGGTCGAGGTCGAGGACGAGGTCGGTGACGGCCTGCTTTTGGTGGGGCTGGGGTTCGGAGAAGTAGCGGCCGGCGGCGAACAGGAACGTGTTGCGCCAGTGCGGGGAGGCGGCCATGCGCTGGAGGCGCGGCAGGGCGTCGTCGAGTGCGCCGGTGGTGACGGCGAGAGCGGCCATGAGTTCTTGGAGCGAGCGGACGTCGAAGCCCAGGCCGTCGTCGTGCTGCGGTGTCAGTAGGACTAGCCGGTGTGTGGCGGCGGTGACGATCTGCTCGAGCAGGGCTGCGTCGTCGTCGGACGGCTTGTACCCGGCGTCGTCGAGGACCTGCCACGCGATGTCCCGCAGGTCCGCCGGGGACAGCAGGCTGTCGGCGCCGGCGGCGGTTTCGGCGCGCTGCTGGAGCAGCAGGCCTGCGCGTCGGTGCAGGTCGAGTACGGCCGCGACGTGGTCGCGGATCAGCTTCGAGGACCCGAGCAGCTTGTTGCGTTCGCGCTGTTCGATGGTCTGGTAGTAGCCCCAGAATAGGCCGTAGCGGCTGGGTGAGAACTCGCGGGACGACTCGGCGATGATCGTCATGATCAGGACCTGGAGCGGGGTCCGGAGCAGTCGTTGAAGAGACTCCTCCCGCGAGGCTGTCTGCAGCAGGGCGTTCACGGCGTCGCGCCGGACGGGGTCGTCGGGTAGGCGGACGTGCGTGACGCGTCGGCCGTACTCGAGCGCATCAGCGAGCGGCAGGTCGTCGAGGTCGGCGCGTTCGAACACGGCGGGTGAAAGGTTGTCTGCGTAACCGGTGGGTCTGGTGGGGCCTGACCCCGAAGTGTGGACACGCTGATTCCAGCAGTTGCTGGAGGAAGCGAGATGATCTCGAGCATGGCTCGCAAGACGTACTCCGATGAGTTCCGGCGTCAGGCCGTGGACCTGTACGAGCAGACCGAGGGCGCGACGCTGTCAGGGATCGCCGGGGACCTGGGCTTGGCCCGGGGCACGCTGGCGGCCTGGGTCGCCACGTTCGGGAGCGGCTCGACGACAGCAGCGCCGGGGTCGCCGCCGGCGGCGGCCAGGGGCAGTTCCCCAGGAACTGACGGGAACGGGCGGGCGGAGTCGCAGGCGGTGAAGCTCGCGCGGCTCGAGGCCCGGGTGCGTGAGCTGGAGGCCGAGACGACGAAGCTCACGACCGAGCGGGAGATCTTGCGGTCGGCGGCGAAGTATTTCGCCGGCGAGACGATCTGGTGAGCCGCTTCCAGTTCGTTGCCGACCACCGGGACGCCTTCGAGGTGAAGCGGCTGTGCCAGGGCGTCGAGGTCTGCCGCTCGGCGTACTACGCGTGGGAGAAGGCCGCGCCGTCGAGGGCGGAGCGGGTCGCCGCTGATGCGGTCCTCGCCGCGCAGATCAAGGTCGTGCAGGACCCCAAGCAGGGCGGCGATCGCGCGTACGGGGCTCCGCGGGTCACCGCCGAGCTCAACGACGGGGTCGCGCCTGAGGACCGGGTGAACCACAAGCGCGTCGCCCGGGTCATGCGTGAGCACGACCTGCCCGGGCTGCGGCTGCGCCGGCGGGTCCGCACGACCGTCCCGGAGCCCGCGGATGTCAAGGTCGAGGACCTGGTGAAGCGGGACTTCACCGCCCCCGCCCCGAACCTCAAATACGTCGGGGACATCACCTACCTGCCGCTCGCTTTCGGCAAGAACCTGTACCTCGCGACCGTCATCGACTGCTACAGCCGGCGGCTGGTCGGCTGGGCCGTCGCCGACCACATGCGCACCGATCTCATCAACGCCGCCCTGCGGGACGCGCTTGCGACCCGCGGGAGCCTGGCCGGGGCGGTGTTCCACGCCGACCACGGAGCGCAGTACACGTCCCGGGCCTACGCCGAGCTCTGCACCCAGCTCGGGATCGTCCAGTCGATGGGCGCGGTTGGCAGCAGCGCGGACAACGCCCTCGCCGAGTCGTTCAACGCCACCCTCAAGCGCGAGCTCCTGGCCGGCGCTCCGGCGTTCAGTGACGAGCGGGTCTGCTGCAGGTCTGGTTGACACTGCTTGAGTTGGACTATGCCGCGAGTGCGGCCTGACGGGTGAAGGCGAGTTCGTACTCGACCGGCGTGAGCTTGCCGAGTGCTCGCTGTCGTCGCCTGTT
>JAODNQ010000123.1 GCA_025464695.1 Frankiales bacterium
CGCCGTCGCTGTGGCGCAGCCCGCTGCGTCCCGCGCTGCCGGCCCCCGGCCTCGACGCGTGGCGCGCCTCCGGCCTGCCGCTGTCCTGACCAGCCGCTGGCAGGGCCTGGAGCCTGCCTGACCTCGCAGGCCGCCCCGGTCCTGGCGGCGCTAGCGTCGACGGCGTGCTCCCGACCCGCCGCTCCGTGCTGCTCGCGGCCGCGGCGGCGGCCCTCGCCGGCTGCTCCCGGAGCACGCCCGACGCCGCTCCCGCCCCCGCACGCCCGACGCCGTCGGCACCACTCCCGAGCCCCTCGAGCAGCCCGTCGCCCTCGCCCAGCCCCACCCCGGCCGGCCCGGTGCGGGAGGTCGACCGCGGTCCGGGCACCCGGCCCGAGGTGGCGCTGACCTTCCACGGCGCCGGCGACCCCGCCCTCGGCACCCGCCTGCTCGAGCAGGCCGAGCGCGGCGGAGCCGCGGTGACCGTGCTCGCGGTGGGCACCTGGCTGCAGACCACTCCCGCCCTGGCCGAGCGGGTCCTGTCCGGCGGCCACGAGCTCGGCAACCACACGATGACCCACCCGACCATGAAGCGGCTGGGGCGCGACGCCGTCGCGGAGGAGATCGGCCGCTGCCGCGACCTGCTGCAGCGCCTCACCGGCAGCCCCGGCGCCCACTTCCGGCCCTCCGGCGGGTCCGGGTCGAACGCCGTGGAGCGCGAGGAGGCCGGCCGGTCCGGGTACGACCTGCTGCTGGGCTTCGACGTCGACCCGCGCGACCACCAGGACCCGGGCGCGGACCTCGTCGTGTCGCGCACCCTGTCGGCGGTCCGCGCGGGCAGCATCGTGAGCCTCCACCTGGGGCACCCCGGCACGGTGACCGCGCTGCCCCGCCTGCTCGACGGCCTGCGCCGCAAGGGCCTCACCCCGGTGACGGCCTCCCGCCTCCTCCAGCCCTGACCCACACCGACACCGACCCCCTCTGAGAGGCGACGTGCTCCCCTGCCGCCGCGCCCCGGCGCACCTGCTGGTCGGCCTGCTGCTGTCCGCGGCCCTGGCCGCCTGCACGTCTGCCGCGCCCCGCCCGCCCTCGGCCGCCGGCTCCCCCGGGACCGTGGCCCCGAGCCCGTCGGCGGGCACCTCCGCGAGCCCGACGACGGCCCCCTCGACGCCGCCCGGCGGGTACGCGCCCGGACCCGTGCCGGCGCTGCCGGACCCCCGCGACGTGTACGCCGCCGACCGGCCCGGCCTGCTCAGCCCCGCCACCGCCGGCCAGGGCAGCCGCGTGTACGTCCCGGACCTGGCGGGGGGCGACGTCACGGTCATCGACCCGGCCACGTACCGGGTCGTGGCGCGCTACCCGGTGGGCCGCGGACCGCAGCACGTCGTGCCGTCCTACGACCTGCAGACGCTGTGGGTCAACGACTCGATCAGCAACGACCTTCAGCCCCTCGACCCGCGCACCGGCCTCAAGAAGGGCCCGGCCGTCCCGGTCGACGACCCCTACAACCTGTACTTCACGCCCGACGGCCGCTACGCGCTCGTGATGGCGGAGCGGTTGCGGCGCATCGACGTCCGCGACGCCCAGACCATGCGCCTCGTGACGTCGATCCGGGTGCCGTGCAAGGGCGTGAACCACGCCGACTTCGCCGCCGACGGCCGCTCGTTCCTGGCCAGCTGCGAGTTCGACGGCACCCTGCTCGACGTCGACCTAGCGGACCTGCGGATCGTCAAGACGATCGCCCTCGGCGCGTCTGCCATGCCGCAGGACGTGAAGCTGAGCCCCGACGGCAGCCGGTACTACGTCGCCGACATGGACGCGGGCGGCGTGCACGTGATCGACGCGGGGACGCTCGCCAGGACCGGGTTCGTCCGCACGGGTGCCGAGGCCCACGGCCTCTACCCGAGCCGCGACAGCAAGGACCTCTACGTCTCGAACCGCGCCGGCCACAGCGTCTCGGTCATCAGCTTCGCCACGGGCGAGGTCCGGGCCACGTGGCCCGTCCCCGGCGGCAGCCCCGACATGGGCGGCGTCAGCGCCGACGGCAAGGTCCTGTGGCTGTCCGGTCGCCGCGACGACGAGGTCTACGCGCTGCGGACGTCGGACGGGCACCTGCTCGCCCGCGTCCCGGTGGGCCGCGAGCCGCACGGGCTGGCCGTCTGGCCGCAGCCCGGCAGGTACTCGCTCGGGCACACCGGGGTGCTGCGGTAGGCGACCCCCTCGGGACGGCCGGACGGGCCTCAGTACGCTCGCCCGGACGTCCAGCCTCAGGGAGCTCTCGCGTGCCCAAGATCAGCAAGGTGCTCATCGCCAACCGCGGTGAGATCGCCGTCCGTGTCGCCCGTGCCTGCAAGGACGCCGGCCTGCAGTCGGTGGCGGTGTACGCCGAGCCCGACCTCGACGCCCTCCACGTCCGCGTCTGCGACGAGGCCTACGCCCTCGGCGGCACCACGCCCGGCGACAGCTACCTGCGGATCGACAAGGTGCTGCAGGCCGTCAAGGACAGCGGCGCCGACGCCGTCCACCCCGGCTACGGGTTCCTGTCGGAGAACGCCGAGTTCGCGCAGGCCGTGATCGACGCGGGCGTGACCTGGATCGGTCCCTCGCCGGCGGCCATCGCCGCCCTCGGCGACAAGACGACCGCCCGCCACATCGCGCTGAAGATCGGCGCCCCGCTCGTGCCCGGCACCGCCGACCCCGTCAAGGGCGTCGACGAGGTCCTGGCGTTCGTCGAGGAGCACGGCCTGCCGGTCGCCATCAAGGCGGCCTTCGGCGGCGGCGGGCGCGGGCTGAAGATCGCCCGCACCAAGGACGAGGTCCCCGAGCTGTACGAGTCGGCCGTCCGCGAGGCCGTCGCCGCCTTCGGCCGCGGCGAGTGCTTCGTCGAGCGCTACCTCGACAAGCCGCGCCACGTCGAGACCCAGGTCCTGGCCGACTCGCACGGCAACGTCGTCGTCGTCAGCACCCGCGACTGCTCGCTGCAGCGCCGCTACCAGAAGGTCGTCGAGGAGGCCCCTGCGCCGTTCCTCACGCCCGACCAGATCGCCTCGCTGTACGACGCCTCCAAGAAGATCATCAAGGAGGCGGAGTACGTCGGTGCCGGCACCTGCGAGTTCCTCGTCGGCGCGGACGGCCTGATCTCCTTCCTCGAGGTCAACA
>JAODNQ010000137.1 GCA_025464695.1 Frankiales bacterium
GAGGCGTCCTTGACGGCCTGCTTCGCCTTGATCGTCCCGTAGGTGATGATCTGCGAGACGCGCTCCTCGCCGTACTTCTCGGTGGCGTAGCGGATCATGTCGCCGCGGCGGCGCTCGTCGAAGTCGAGGTCGATGTCGGGCATCGAGACGCGCTCGGGATTGAGGAAGCGCTCGAAGAGCAGCTTGTGCTCGACCGGGTCGAGCTCGGTGATCTTCAGCGCGTAGGCCACCAGCGAGCCGGCCGCCGAGCCGCGGCCCGGGCCGACCCGGATGCCGCTGGCCTTGGCGTACCGGCACAGGTCGGCGGTGACCAGGAAGTACCCCGGGAACCCCATCTTGACGATGACGTCGACCTCGTAGTCGGCCTGCCGGGTGTGCCCCTCCGGCGGGGCCTCGCCCTTGAAGCGCTCGCGCAGCCCGGCGTGGACCTGCTCGCGCAGCCAGGTGTCCTCTGTGTACCCGTCCGGGACCGGGACCCGGGGCATGAGGTCGGCGCCCTCGTCGAAGTCGGTCGAGCAGCGCTCGGCGATCCGCAGCGTGTTGTCGCACGCCTCCGGGAACTCGCTCCACAGGCGCCGCATCTCCTGCGCGCTCTTGAGGTAGAAGTCGTTGGCGTCGAACTTGAACCGGTTCGGGTCGGCCATCGTCTTGCCGGACTGCACGCACAGCAGCACCTCGTGGGCGCGGGCGTCCTCGGCGTGCGTGTAGTGCAGGTCGTTGGTCGCCAGGAACGGGATGTCGAGGTCCCGGGCGAGCCGGATGAGCTCCTTCTGGGCCCGGCGCTCGATCTCGATGCCGTGGTCCATGAGCTCGCAGTAGAAGTTGTCCGCGCCGAAGATGTCGCGGAACTCCCCCGCGCTCTTCTTCGCCTTCTCGTACTCGCCCATCCGCAGGTACGTCTGGATCTCGCCCGACGGGCAGCCGGTGGTGGCGATGACGTCGAGGCCAGGCCGGACGAGCTCGGCGAGCAGCTCCTTGTCCATGCGCGGCTTGTAGTAGTAGCCCTCGAGGCTGGCCAGGCTGGAGAGCTTGAACAGCCGGTGCATGCCCTCGGTGGAGGTCGAGAGCATGGTCATGTGCGTGTAGGCGCCACCGCCCGAGATGTCGTCCTCGCCGCCGGCGCCCCAGCGGTGACGGGTCTTGTCGAACCGGCTGCCCGGGGCGAGGTAGGCCTCGGTGCCGATGATCGGCTTGATGCCGTGGGCCTTGGCCTTCTTCCAGAAGTCGTACGCCCCGAACACGTTGCCGTGGTCGGTCATCGCCAGAGCGGGCATCCCCAGCTCGACGGCCTTGCCGAACAGGTCGTCCAGGCGCGCCGCGCCGTCCAGCATCGAGTACTCGGTGTGCACGTGCAGGTGCACGAACGAGTCCTTGTCACCCACGCCGCGACCGCCTCCTCAGACCTTGCACGCTTGGAAGATCAGCGTCGGTCCGAGGGGAAGGCGGGCCGTGCTGGTGCTGCTCTAGAGAGTGCCACGCGGGTCCGACAGGAACGGTCAGCGACGCACCGGGGCCGCATCCGCGTCGGCGCTCTCACGCTCCGGCGGCTGCTCGCAGCCGCTCCACCACGAGCCGCAGGGCGGCGTCCGCGGCACCCGTGCAGACGGCCTCGGGGTCGCCGTCCAGGTGCAGCTCGTGCGTGGTGACCTCGCCGTCCACGAGGACACCGACGAACACCGTGCCCGCGGGCTGCCCCTCCTCCGGGTCGGGCCCGCCGACGCCGGTGGTGCTGACGGTCACGTCCGCCCCGAGCAGCTCGGCCGCGCCCGTGGCCATCCGGGCGGCGGTCTCGGCGTTGACCACGGGCCCGGGCGGGACGCCGAGCCGGGCCTGCTTGACCTCGGGGTGCCACGCCACCAGCCCGCCGAGCAGCCACTCGCTCGCCTGTGGCGCCTGGGCGGCGGCGTTGGCCACCAGGCCCGCGGTCACGGACTCCGCCGTGGCGAGCCGCCACACGGCGTCGTCCAGCCGGTCCACCAGCTCCTGCAGCACGTCGTCGTCGGGCACGGTCGTGCGGTTCCCCTACCGCGACCGCGCGAACACGTACGGCGCGAGCGCGGGCTCGGCGGCGGAGTACGGCGCCGTGGCCGCGCCCTGGGCGAGCAGCGTGAGCAGGGCGGCCTCGTTCGCCGGGAAGCGCAGGGGGTCGACGCCCGGGGCCAGCGGCTGCGTGCAGACCGAGGCGGGGACCCGCGACAGGACGGCGGGGCCGGCGTGGTCGAGCGCGTCGAGCGTGAGCGCGTAGCCGACGGCGTCGTAGGTGCCGAGCGCCAGGTGGTCGGCGACGTCGGCCGGGCAGACCTGCTGCACGCCGAGGTTCGCGCGTCGGCCGGCGCCGGTGCGGAGCGCCGAGCTGCCCGACGCCGGGTCGACGTTCGGGACGACGACCTCGTCGTAGCGGCTCGAGACCGAGGTGTAGTCGATGCCGGCGAAGGTCTCGGTGCGGCTGTTCAGCGCGGCCAGGAAGCGGGAGCCGACGGTCTGCTGGCGGAACGCGACGGGGCAGCTGCTGACGCAGAGCGGTGCGGACACGACGGTCCCGTGGTTGGACGGCGCCAGCCCGACGAGGTCGTCGACCATGGCCCGGGTGTCCGGCCAGAAGCGCAGCGCCCAGCGCGGCACCATCCCGCCCTGGCTGTGCCCGACGACGTCGATCTTCCGGCCCGCGCGAGCGTGCATGGTGCGGACGGCGTTGACGACGTACTGGCCGGCGACCTGGATGTCGCCGGTGGCCTGCCGCGGGAGGGCGACGGTGCAGAAGGGCCGGCCCTGGGCGCGGAAGGAGCGCGCGTAGTTCCAGGAGTACTGGGCCGGCGTCAGGGTGGTGCCGGGCACGAGCAGGACCGGCGTCAGGCGGGCACCGCGCAGGTCTCCGGTGCAGACCAGCGAGCGCGCGAGGTCGGCCGCGGGCACCGTCAGCCGGGGGCCGGGCTGGTCCAGCGGCGCGTAGGCCGGGCCGGCGGCGCGGGCCGCCCCGGTCACGAGCAGCAGGGCGGCGAGGGTGAGGAACGGGACGAGTCGGCGCACAGCACCAGGCTACGTGCGCTGCCTCACAGCGTCAGCCGCATGCTCAGGTGCTCGATGCCGGCCTCGTCGTAGGGCTCCCCGAACGGCACGAAGCCGACCCGGGAGTAGAAGCCGAGCGCGTGGGTCTGCGCGTGCAGCTCGACGTCGGGCCACCCCCGCTCCCGCGCCAGGCGCACGAGCAGGTCCAGCACGGCGGCGCCGACGCCGGTCCCCTGACGAGCCGGGGCGACGGCCATCCTCCCGATCGTCGCGCTCGGCCCAGCCGCGCCCGGAGCGAGCAGCCGGCCGGTGCCGACCAGGACGCCGTCCAGGCGTGCTGCCGCGTGCAGGGCGTCGGCGTCGAGCTCGTCGCGCTCCATGTCCTCGGGGACGTCCTGCCCGACCACGAACACCTCGTGGCGCAGCGCGTAGACCTCGTCCAGGTCCGCCGGGCCCGCCAGGCCCACCTGCAGCGTCACCGCGGGGCGCTCGGAGGGCTCGGCAGCACGGGCACCTCGGCCGAGACCGTGGCCGTCTGCTCGGGGGCGAGCGGGCGGACCCGCAGCTGCGCCAGCCGCAGCCCGCTGTCGGCCAGCTCCACCGCGCGGACGCCGTCGAGGGCGGGCAGCGCGGCCAGCGCGTCGGCCCGGCCCGTCACCACGACGGAGAACAGGCAGGCGCAGCCGGTGCGGTACGCCGTCGCCTCCTGCCCGGCCAGCCGCGCCGACGTCTCGTAGAACTCCTTGAACCGCCGCTGCTCGGGGTCGCTCGGCGTGATGGACCGCGCCAGGCCCAGGAACTCCTCCTGGTCGTCGGCCTTGCGCGTCGCGGTCGCCGCGTAGAGCAGCCGCAGGTCGCCGACGAGGTCCTGGACGTCGGCCGGCAGGACCTCGGTCGCGGCGTCTCCCGGCACGCGCAGGTACGCGCGCTCGACCTCCAGACCGCCCAGCAGCGCCTGCGCCTGCTCCGGGGTCCGGTAGCCCGACAGGCTCACCAGCGCCACGTGCTCGCGGCGCGGGTGGTCGCGGGACTCCTCGACGGCGCGCGCCCGGACGGCGGCGACGTAGTCGGCCACCGGGGCCCCGAGCTCGGGCCCGAGGACCCGGGAGGACGACGACACGGCGGACGGGTCGTCGTCGCCGCTGCGCGACAGCGCGACCGCCGAGCCGCTGAAGAACACGGCGGCGACCACGAGCAGGCCGACCTGCGGCACGTCCCGCACCAGGCGCAGCGGGCCGCGCGCGGTGAACCGGTCGTCGAGGCGGCGGAGCGGCCCGGCCGGACGGCCGGGGCGAGCGGGACGGCTGCGGTCCAGCAGCGCCCGGAGCCGCTGCGCAGCCCGTGGGACCAGTCGGGCGTCGAGGTCGCGCAGGCTCACGACGCCGCGGAGACCCTGTCGAGCGCCACCTGCAGGTCGGCGGCGTACGGGCTCTCGAACTGCACCCACCGGCCGTCGGACGGGTGGTGGAAGCCGAGCCGGACGGCGTGCAGCCACTGCCGGCCCAGCCCGAGGCGCTTGCTGAGCGTCGGGTCGGCGCCGTAGGTGACGTCGCCGACGCAGGGGTGGCCGACCGCCGCCATGTGGACGCGGATCTGGTGGGTGCGCCCGGTCTCGAGGTGGATGCCCAGCAGCGTCGCGTGTCGGAACGCCTCGACCGTCTCGTAGTGCGTGACGCTGTCGCGCCCGCCCTGGACGACCGCGTACTTGTACGACGACGTCGGGTGACGGTCGATCGGGGCGTCGATGGTGCCGGTCATCGGGTCGGGGTGGCCCTGGACGAGGGCGCGGTAGCGCTTGTCGACGGTGCGGTGCCGGAACGCGTCCTTGAGGACCGTGTAGGCGTGCTCGCTCTTGGCCACGACCATGACGCCGCTGGTGCCGACGTCGAGCCGGTGCACGACGCCCTGCCGCTCCTCGGAGCCGCTGGTGCTGACCCGGTGTCCCGCGGCGGCCAGCCCGCCGATCACGGTCGGGCCCTCCCAGCCGGGGCTCGGGTGCGCGGCGACGCCGACCGGCTTGTCGACGACGATCACGTCGTCATCCTCGTACAGGACGTTCAGCCCGGGCACGACCACCGGCGGGAGGGTCGGGGCACGGTCGGGGCTCGGCAGGTCGACCTCGAGGGTCGCCCCGGCGAGGACGCGGTCGCCCTTGCCACGGGGACGGCCGTCGACCGAGGCGCCTCCCCCGTCGACGATCCCGGCGGCGGCGGTGCGGGACAGGCCGAACAGGCGGCTGATGGCGGCGTCGAGGCGGAGACCGTCGAGGCCCTCGGGCACGGGCACGGAGCGGCGGTCGGTCACGCGTCCAGTGTGCCTGTCGCCGGGTCCGCGCCGCTGCCGTCGCCGGTGCCGGGGTCCGCGCCGGGGCGCCGGCCGTCCAGCTCGACGCCCCGCAGGCTCAGCAGCACCGCGAGGATCCCGCCGCAGACGATCGCGCTGTCGGCCAGGTTGAACACCGGCCAGACCTTGAAGTCGAGGAAGTCGACGACCTCGCCCCGCCCGACGCCGGGCGACCGGAACAGCCGGTCGACCAGGTTGCCGGTCGCTCCACCCAGCAGCAGCCCGAGGCTGACCGCCCAGGCCGCCGACCGGAGCCGCTTCGCCGTCCGCAGGATCACGACGACGACGGCCACGGCCACCGCGGTGAAGGCGAGGGTCGCCCCCTCCGCGAACGAGAACGCCGCGCCCGGGTTGCGCGACACGGCGAAGCGCATGATGCCGAGGTCGACGACGCGCCGGCCCTCCAGCTCGGCGACGACGTAGGCCTTGCTGCCGAGGTCCGCCGCCAGCACGAGGACCGCGACGACGGCCAGCAGCCGGGCCCGGCGCGGCGGGACGACTGCCGGGACCGGGTCGACGCCGCTCAGCGACGCTCCTCGCGCTGCTTGCAGCTCACGCAGAGGGTCGCCCGCGGAAAGGCCTGCAGGCGCGGCTTCGGGATCGCGTTGCCGCAGCTCTCGCAGCGGCCGTAGGTGCCGTCGTCGACCCGCGACAGCGCCCGCTCGACCTGCTGCAGGAGGTCGCGGCTGTTGTTGGCGAGCGACATCTCGTGCTCGCGCTCGAAGGTCTTGCTGCCGGCGTCGGCCTCGTCGCCGGGGCCCTCTCCGACGGCGTTCTGCTGCAGGTCGTCGGCCGCCCGCTCGGCGTCGTCGATCTCGCCGCGGAGCTCCCGCGCCTGGACGGCGAGCTCGCCGCGGACGTCGGCGAGCTCCCCTTCCGACCAGACGTCGGCGGGGTCGAGGGGCGGGACGGCGGGCTGTGCCGGCCTGGTCGGCCTGGCGGCCTTGGCGGGGGCCTTCGTCGCCTTGACCGGGGTCGAAGGCGGGGCGGCCTCGGGGCCCTTCGGCGTCGTGGGGACGGCGGCGGCTGTGGCGTCGGCAGGGGCTGCGGCGGGTGCAGGGGCCTTCCTCGCGGCCTTGCGGGCGGGGGCGGCCGGCGCCGGGGTCTCCGGCGCAGCGGGACCGGCCGCGGGGGCGACCGCTGCGGCGGGGGCGTCCGTCGGGGTCTTCTCGGTCGCGGTCGTCTCGGCCAGGGTCTTCTCGGCCAGGGTCTTCTCGGCCTTGGCGCCCTTGGCCGGGGCCTTCGTGGCCGACGGCCCCGTCGTCGCCTTCACGGAGGGAGCCGCGGCGGGCGTCGTGGGCGCGGCCTTGGTCCGGGCCTGCGTGGGCGCGGCCTTCGTCGCAGGTGCAGCCGCCGGCTCGACCGCAGCGGCGCCTGCCGGAGCCTTCGCGGACGTGGTCTTTCGGGGCGCGGTCCCGGCGGGCGCCTTGGTCGGCCGCTTCGCGGGCGGCTTCGGGGCGGCCGCCGCCTTGGTCACGGGCGGCGCGACGACGTCGAGGACGGCGTCTGCCGTCGCCGCAGCAGACCTGCTCGGTGCCTTCTTCGCAGGACCGGCCTTGGCGGCGGGGGCCTTCGTGGGGGCGGCCTTCGCGGCGACGGCCTGCTACGCCGCCCCGACCTTCGCCGGCGCGGCCTTCACTGCGACGGCCTTCGCCGGCGCGACCTTCGCCGGCGCGGCCTTCACTGGGCTGGTCTTCCGAGGACCGGCCTTCGCGGCGGCAGGAGCCTTCTTCGCGCCCCGCGCCGTCGAGGTCGCCGGCACCGGCACCGGCACCGGCTCCACGCTCGGTGCGCTGGCCGCAGCCGCTGCCGCCTTCGGCGGGAACGCCTTCGAGGTCTTGCGCACCGGGGCCGGCGCGGAGGCGGTCGGCTCAGGGGCGGTCGGCGCAGGGGACGTCGTCGCCGCAGGCGCAGGAGCCGGCGTCCTGTCGGGCGGCGTCGGAGCGGCGTCGGCGGGGGCGCTGCCTCCGCGTCGGCCGAGCAGTCCGCGCAGCTTGCCGGTGATGCCGGTGCCTCCCGCGGCCATGCGAGCCCCCTTCGCGCCCGGTCCGCTCTGGTCCGAGGCGTGGCGAGGATACGGGGTGCCGAGGTCAGGCGACCGCCGGCACGGTCCGCCGGGAACGCGGTGGACGTCCGCCGCTACGCTGGGGGGGTCGCTGGACGAGGACCAGTAGCGCCGCGCGCAGCCAGGAGCGACCCGGGGACGGTGCGAGCCCGGGGGCCAGCCCGACCGTGAACATCAGCCTCGTGCAGTCCCGGCGACGCCGCACGACAAGAGCGGCCGCGCGCGAGCGGCAAGGAGGGTGGTACCGCGGGACCTCACCGGTCTCGTCCCTCCGTCGAGCACCACCGACGGAGGAGACCCACCCGTGAAGCAGCTGCCCGCCCAGGTCGACCTGCCCGCGCTCGAGCGCGGCGTCCTCGACCGCTGGGAGCGCGACCGCGTCTTCGCCCGCAGCCTCGAGCAGACCGCGGACGGCGAGCCGTGGGTGTTCTACGAGGGCCCCCCGACGGCGAACGGCAAGCCCGGCACCCACCACGTCGAGGCCCGGGTGTTCAAGGACCTGTTCCCCCGTTTCAAGACGATGCAGGGCCGGTCGGTCCCGCGCCGGGCCGGCTGGGACTGCCACGGCCTGCCCGTCGAGCTCGCCGTCGAGAAGGAGCTCGGCTTCTCCGGCAAGCAGGACATCGAGGCGTACGGCGTCGCCGCGTTCAACGCGAAGTGCCGCGAGAGCGTCGTGCGGCACGTCGACGAGTTCGAGCGCATGACCACGCGCATGGGCTACTGGGTCGACATGGACACCGCCTACCGGACCATGGACGCGTCCTACGTGCAGTCGGTCTGGTGGTCGCTCAAGCAGATCGCCGACAAGGGTCTGCTGGTCGAGGACCACCGCGTCGCGCCGTACTGCCCCCGCTGCGGCACCGCCCTGTCCGACCACGAGGTGGCGCAGGGCTACCAGGACGTCGTCGACCCGTCGGTGTACGTCCGCTTCCCGATCACCTCCGGGGAGCACCAGGGCGCGAGCCTGCTCGTCTGGACGACCACGCCGTGGACGCTCGTGTCGAACACGGCCGTCGCCGTCCACCCCACCGTCACCTACGTCAAGGCGCGCGTCGGCGAGGAGCTCCTCGTCGTCGCCGAGCCCCTGCTCGGGGTGCTGGGCGACGGCGCCGTCGTGGAGGCCACGTTCGACGGCCAGTCGCTCGAGCACACGCCGTACTCACGGCCCTTCGAGTGGATCGACATCGAGGACGCGCACTACGTCGGCACGGCCGAGTACGTCACGACCGACAGCGGCACCGGCCTCGTCCACCAGGCCCCCGCGTTC
Organism: Frankiales bacterium; assembly: GCA_025464695.1. The sequence goes on from JAODNQ010000137.1 coordinate 8,682, forward strand.
GGC
>JAODNQ010000149.1 GCA_025464695.1 Frankiales bacterium
CACCTGCACGGCGTCCTGCAGGTGCAGCCGCTCGACGATCTCCTCGCGCACCGGCGGCGACGCCGTGGCGGTCAGCGCCAGCACGGTCGGGTGGCCGAGCCGCTCCACGACCTGACCGAGCTTGAGGTAGTCGGGGCGGAAGTCGTGGCCCCAGCTGGACAGGCAGTGCGCCTCGTCGACGACGAACAGCGACGGCTTCGCGGCAGCCACGGCGTCGAGGACCTCGGGCTTGCTCAGCTGCTCGGGCGCCAGGAAGAAGAACTCGACCTCGCCGTGCTGCAGCCGGTCGAACGCCTCCTCGCGGTCGGACTTCGACAGCGTGCTGTTCGCCGCGACGGCGCCCCCGGCGTCCTCGTTGGCCGAGAGGGTCGCGACCTGGTCACGCTGCAGGGCGATGAGCGGACTGACGACGACGGTCGGACCGTCGAGCAGCAGGGCGGGCACCTGGTAGACCGCGCTCTTGCCGGAGCCGGTCGGCATGACGACGAGGGTGTCGTGGCCGGCCATGACGGCCTCCATCGCCTCGAGCTGCCCGGGGCGCAGGTCCTCCCACCCGAACGTCTCGAGGGCGGTCTTCTGCAGCTGGGTCCGGACGGTCGACAGGGGGTGCTCCGGTGCTCGTTCGAAGGGGGTGCAGAGCGACTACCCCGTCTACGCCGCCCCGACCTCCGCGTCCGGTGTGACGTCGCGGTCGGTGCGCCCGGCCGCGACCACCTGGTCCCACAGGTCGAGCGCGAGCTCGCGGACCTCCTCCACCCCGACGTCGGTGGTGGCGCTCGCCCGGCAGGGGCACGAGCCGCCGAGCACGCGCGTGCCGCAGACCGAGCAGGCGCTCTCCCACGACACCGTCATGCGGTGCCAGGTGCGGCTGAGCGGCGCGACGTCGGCGAGGTTGGCGCTGGTGAACACCGCGACGGTCGGCGTCCCGACGGCGCCGGCCAGGTGGCGCGGGCCGCTGTCGTTGCCGAGCAGCAGGGCGCACCGGCTCAGGGTGCCGAGCAGTCCGCCGAGCGAGGTGCCGCCGACCACCGTCTCGACGTCGCCGCCGAACCCCGCGACCACCCGGTCCACGCGGTCCTGCTCACCGGCACCGCCGAGGACGACGACCCGGGCACCGCGGTCGGCCAGCGTGCGCGCCACCTCGCCGAGGCGCTCCTCCGGCCAGCAGCGACGGGGGTCGGTGGCGCCCGGGTGCACGGCGACGAGCGGCCGGCCCTCGGGCGGCAGCACCGACCGCGACTCCGCGAGGTCGGCCGCCGTCACCGCGACGTGCGGCTCGAGCCGGAGCGCCGGTGCACCGACGGTGGCCACGACCTCGAGCCAGCGCAGCGTGTCGTGCTGGTAGGCCGTGTACGGCGTCCAGCGGTCCGGCTTCGGCGCGTCGGGGGTGGCGGTGCCGGCCGTGTGCCGGGCGCCGAGGCGCAGGAGCAGCGCGTTGCTGTTGCGGCCGCCGCCGTGCAGCTGGACCGCGAGGTCGTAGCGGTGCGCGCGCTGCTCGGCGCACCAGGCCTCGACCACCTCGGGAGCGGCATCGGGGTCCGGACCGACCCGCACGCCCTTCGTCAGCGGCACCTGCACGTAGTGGTCGCACGGGCCCGGCCGGTCCTCGACCAGCGGCCGGGTGTGGGCCGCCCCGAGCAGGGTGATCTCGGCGTCGGGGTAGGCCGCGCGCAGGGAGGCGAGGGCCGGTTCGGCGACCACGTAGTCGCCCACGCCGTTGGCGCGCAGCACGGCGATCCGGCGGACGCCGGGCAGCCGGGCGGGCAGCGGGTCGGAGGGCAGGTCGAGGGCAGGGACCGTCACGGACGGTGCCTGCCCCCGACCGCGGAGGCGCGAACCTAGGAGTCGGCGCGCACGATCTTGTGGAAGCGGCTCTCGCCGCCGTCCTTCGTGTACTCCTGGTAGAGGAAGTCGACGTCGCTCTCGTCGAAGGTCGAGAAGAAGGCGTCCCAGCCGACGTCCTCGAGCCGGTCGGCCTCGTCGCGGAACTCGATGCGCAGCACGCCGGGCGAGCTGTCGCGGTCGCCGGTGCCACGCACGTCGGCGGGCACGCCGCCGCGGCTCTCCGCCCAGCGCCGGATGACGTCGTGGTCGCGGGTCGTGAACGACGCCGCCAGCGTCGGTCGCTTGGTGGACCGGGACACGGCGCCGGCCTTGCCGAGCTCCTCGGCGATCCAGCCGGCCTCGTGCACCGTGGGGCGCGGCGAGCCGGCGCGGGCGGGCCGGGTCGAGCCGCTGCGGCTCTTCGGGCCGGTGCCGGCGCGGCTGCCGGGGGCCTTGCGCGCCCGGGCCCCGTCCTTGTCCGCGGTCGCGCGCTCGGCCTCGGCGTCCCGCTGCTCCTGCTCGGCCTTCGCGGCCTTCTCCTTCTCCTTCTGCTTGGCCAGGCGCTCCTTCTCCTTGGCCTTCGCCGCCCTCTCCTTCTCCTTCGCCTTGGCGGCCTTCTCCTTCTCCTTCTGCTTGGCCAGGCGCTCCTTCTCCTTGGCCTTGGCCGCCTTCTCCTTCTCCTTCGCCAGGCGCTCCTTCTCCTTGGCCTTGGCGGCGCGCTCCTTCTCCTTCGTCCTGGCCGCCTCCGCCGCCTTCTCGCCGGCCTTGCCCTTGCCGGCGTCCTTGCTCTTGGGTCGTTCCGCGGTCGCGGTGGCCATGCGGGTCCTCCGGGAGGGTCGAGGGGAAGCAGGTGCTCGCCCGGCAGGTGCCCGCCCCGAGACGGCCGGTAACCGCGCGAGCCCGTTTCCTCGGCAGGGCCCGGGGTAGCGGTCGGCTGTCCGCACCAGCCCCTGCTCCGGAAGGCGGTCCGTTGTCCGCTGTCCCCGTCGACTGGCGTGCGCTGCGCCGGGTCCTCGCTGTGCGGCTGGACAACCTCGGCGACGTCGTGATGGTGACGCCGGCCCTCCGCGCCCTGCGCGCCGCGCTCTCCCCCGGAGCCGCGCTCGACCTGCTCGCCAGCCCCGCGGGCGCCTCCCTCGCCCCACTGCTGCCCGACGTCGACGACGTCCGGGTGCTGCGCGCGGTGTGGCAGGACGCCAGCGGACAGCTCCCCCAGGACCCCGCCCGCGAGCTCGCGCTCGTGGAGTCGCTGCGGGGCTACGACGCCGTCGTCGTGTTCACGTCCTTCGCCCAGTCGCCGCACGCGATGGGCTACGCCGCCTACCTGGCCGGCGTGCCCGTACGGGTCGGCGTCAGCAAGGAGTTCGGCGGCAGCGTCCTGTCGCACTGGCTGCGCGCCCCGGGCGACGAGCAGCACCAGAGCGACCGCGCCCTCGCCCTGCTGGACTCGGTGGGGGTGCCCTCCCAGGGGACGCACCTGCACCTCGACGTCCCGGCCGACGCGCGGGCGCAGGCGGACGCGCTCCGGCGCGAGGTCGGCCTGCCCGCCGACTACGCCGTGCTCGCTCCCGGTGCCTCCTGCCCGTCGCGCCGCTACCCGGTCGAGCGCTTCGCCGAGGTCGCCGCCGGGCTCGGTCTCCCCGTCGCCGTCGTCGGGACGGAGAAGGAGCGCGCGCTCGTGCAGGCCGTCGGCGGGGTCGACCTGTCCGGCCGGCTCGACGTCCCCGGGCTCGTCGCGATGATCGCCGGCGCCCGCGTCGCCGTCACGAACAACTCGGGCGGCATGCACCTGGCCGACGCCGTCGGCACGCCCGTCGTGGCGCTGTTCGCCGGCACCGAGGACGAGTCGCAGTTCGCGCCGCGCAGCGCGCCGTCGCGCCTGCTCCGGGTCCCGACGCCGTGCTCGCCCTGCCGGCTGTTCGCCTGCCCCTACCAGCTCCAGTGCCTCGACGTCGCCCCGTCGACGGTCGTCGCCGCCGCCCGCGAGCTCGCCGCGTGAAGGCCCTCACCTGGCACGTCCACGGCTCCTACCTCTACTACCTCTCGCAGGTGCCGGTCACCTGGTACCTGCCCGTGCGCCCCGACGGCGCGGAGGGCTACGGCGGCCGGACGGCGTCGTTCCCCTGGCCCGACAACGTGGTGGAGGTGCCCGCCGCCGACGTCGCGGGCCTCGATCTCGACGTCGTCGTCACACAGCACCGCACCAACTGGGACAGGGACCGGCACGACCTGCTGGGCCCGCGCGTCGACGAGGTGCCCCGGGTCCACATCGAGCACGACCCGCCGAACGGCTGGCCCAACGACGCCCTCCACCCCGTGCAGGACGAGGCGACCACGCTCGTCCACGTGACGCCGTTCAACGAGCTCATGTGGGACAACGGCATCACGCCGACGCGCGTGGTCGACCACGGCGTCGTCGTCCCGCGGGACGTGCCCTGGACCGGCGAGACCGCGGCGGCGGTCACGGTGGTCAACAACCTCTACCGTCGCGGCCGCCGGCTCGGCCCGGACGTGTTCGACGACGTCGCGGCACAGGTGCCGGTCGACCTCGCCGGCATGAACGGCGAGGCCTACCGCCGCTGGCTGGGCGACGTGAAGCTCACCGAGCTGCACCGGCGGCTGCCGTCCTACCGGTGCTTCTTCAACCCGATCCGCTACACCTCGATGGGGCTCGCGGTGTGCGAGGCCATGGCGCTCGGGCTGCCCGTCGTCGGGCTGGCCACCACCGAGATGTCGACGGCGGTGCAGAACGGCGTGAACGGCTGGGTCGAGACCGACCGCCGCAAGCTGGCCGGCCACGTGCAGCGGCTGCTCGACGACCCGGACGAGGCCGCCGCGCTGTCGGCCGGCGCGCAGCGGCTGGCCCGCGAGCGCTTCGGCATCGAGCGCTTCGTCCGCGACTGGACCCGGGTGCTCGAGGACGCGGTGCGGCCGTGAGCGCCCTGCTGGCCCTGCTCAAGGCGGCGCCGGCGGTGGAGGTGCTCGTCGTCGGCGACGCCGTCCTCGACGGGTGGCTGTCCGGGCCCACCACCCGGCTGTCGCGGGAGGCGCCCGTGCCGGTCGTCGACGTCCGGAGCGAGGAGTACGCCGCGGGCGGCGCCGCCAACACCGCCGTGAACCTGGCGGCGCTCGGCGCCCGGGTGCGCTTCCTGTCGGTGGTGGGCGACGACGAGGACGGCGTGCTGCTGCGGCGCCTGCTGCGGTCCGCCGGGGTCGGCGTCGAGGACGTGCTGGTCGAACCGGGCCGCCGCACCTGCGCGAAGCGCCGGATCAGCGCGGCCGGCCACATGATCACCCGCTACGACACCGGTGACGTCGGCCCGCTCGCCGCCGCCACCCTCACCCGGCTGGTCACCCGGCTGCACCGGGACGCGCTCTCCGCCGACGCCGTCGTCGTCAGCGACTACGGCCTGGGGGTGCTCCCCGACAGCGCCGTCGGTCAGGTCGCGTCCCTCCGCCACCCCTGCGTCGTCGTCGACGCGCGCAGCCCGCTGCGGTGGGCGCCGGTCCGTCCGCGCGCCGTGAAGCCGAACTTCGACGAGGTCGCGCCGCTGCTGTCCCCCGGCGCCGACCGGGCGGAGCGCGTGGTCGCGGCCGCTCCCCGGGTGCTCGAGGCGCTGGGCGCGGAGTGCGCCTGCGTCACGCTCGACACCGACGGCGCCGTCGTGCTCACGGCGTCCGACGAGCCGGTGCGCCTGCACGCCCGGCCGCAGCCCCACGACCACGCGGCCGGTGCGGGCGACTCGTTCACCGCCGCCCTCGCGGTCGGGCTCGCGGCGGGCGGTCGACCCGCGCTGGCCGCCGCCCTCGCGCAGGCGGCGGCGCAGGTCGTGGTCCAGCGCCGGGGCACCACGCCCGTCACCGCCGCGGAGCTGCGCGACGCGCTCTCCCGCGACGACGACCGCTTGCTCGACCTCGGCCGCCTCCGCGACCGCGTCGCGGCCCACCGCGCCGCCGGGCGGACGATCGCCTTCACCAACGGCTGCTTCGACGTGCTGCACGCCGGTCACGTCGCGCACCTGCAGGAGGCGGGCACCCTCGCCGACGTCCTCGTCGTCGGGCTCAACAGCGACGACAGCGTGCGGCGGCTCAAGGGGCCCGACCGGCCGGTCAACGGCGTGGACGACCGCGCGGCCGTCCTCGGTGCGCTCGGCGCCGTCGACCACCTCGTGGTCTTCGACGGCGACACCCCTGCTGACCTGCTCGAGGCCGTGCGCCCGGACGTCTACGTCAAGGGCGGCGACTACACCCCGGAGATGCTGCCGGAGGCTCCTCTGGTGGAGCGGCTGGGCGGGCGCGTGGTGGTCCTGCGCTACGTCGAGGACCGCAGCACCACCGGTCTGCTGCAGCGCATCCGCACCACCACGTGAGCACGCCGCTCGACCTCGACGTCCTGCTCCCCTGTTGCGGGCGGCCGTCGTCGCTGGCCGCCGTCCTCGCCGGCCTGACGGCGCAGAGCGTGCACGGGTTCCGGCTGCTGCTGTCGGACCAGACCGACGGTGCCCCCGCCTACGACGACCCCGCGGTGCAGGGCGTCCTGCGGGTGCTCGCGCACCGGGGCGACGTCGTCGAGGCGGCGCAGCACCTGCCGCGCCGGGGGATCGCGGAGCACCGGCAGCACCTGCTCGAGCGGAGCAGCGCGAGCCGGGTGCTCTACCTCGACGACGACGTCCTGCTCGACCCGACCGCGCTCGCGACCCTGCTCGAGGCGCTGGAGCAGACGGGGGCGGGCTTCGTCGGGATGGCCATGCAGGGGCTGTCGTTCGCCGGCGACGAGCGGCCGCACGAGCAGGCCGCGTACGAGGAGTGGGACGGGCCGGTGCAGCCCGAGGTGGTCCGCAAGGACACTCCCGGGTGGGAGCGGTGGCGGCTGCACAACGCCGCCAACCTCGTGCACCTGGACCGACGGCTCGGGCCGCACCCCCGCGGCTGGCGCGCCTACAAGGTGGCGTGGCTGGCCGGGTGCGTGCTGTTCGACCGCGCCGCGCTGGTGGAGGCCGGGGGCTTCGCGTTCTGGGAGCAGCTGCCGCCGGAGTCGGCGGGCGAGGACGTCGTCGCGCAGCTGCGGGTGCTGGAGCGGCGGGGAGGCGCCGGGGTGCTGCCCAGCGGGGCCTGGCACCTGGAGCTGCCGACCACGATCGGGGACCGGCGGGTCGACGCCTACGCCGAGGTGATCGGGAACCCGCCGGAGGACTGACGGCAGACAGCCGGTCCGGGGGCCCGGGACCGGCTGTCAACGCTGGAGGGCGACTGCTACCACTTGTGGTGGGAGCGAGCCGGGGTCCGGGTCACCATCGGACGTACCTGCTGCGCATGACTTCTCCTTCGGGAGGGCGGGCCGACACCCTCGTCTTCGGACAGGTCCGGGCTCCTCCGTACGGCCGTTCGGAGCAACTCTCGTGGCCCCGGAGGACTAGCTGCGCGCCAGCACCCGCTGCTCGGAGTGCTCGTGCCCGGCGATCCAGTCGAGCAGCAGCTGCGGCGGCATGGGGCGCGAGAGGTAGTAGCCCTGCACGACGTCGCAGCCCAGCGACTTCAGCAGCGTCCAGGTCGCGGCGTCCTCGACGCCCTCGGCCACGAGCCGCAGCCCCAGGTTGTGCCCGAGCTCGATCGTGGAGCGGACGATCACGGCGTCGTTGGAGTTCGACGACATGGCCGTCACGAAGCTCTTGTCGATCTTGAGCTCGTGCGCCTGCAGCCGCTTGAGGTAGGCCAGGGAGCTGTAGCCGGTGCCGAAGTCGTCGATCGACAGCACGACGCCGATGTCGCGCAGCAGCCCGAGCACCTGCATGGTGCGCACCGGGTCGACCATGATCGTCGACTCCGTGACCTCGAGCGTCAGGCACTCGGCCGGCACGCCCCAGCGGCCGAGCAGCCCTGCCACCTGGCGCGGCAGGTCGAGGTCGGTCAGCACCCGGACGGACAGGTTGACCGCGACGCCCAGGGGCCGGCCGGCGTCCCGGAGCGCCCGGGCCTGCTGCAGCGCCTGGTCGAGCACCTCGAGGGTGAGCGCGCCGATCAGGCCGGTGTTCTCGGCCACGGGGATGAACTCGTCGGGCGGCACGAGGCCCCGCACCGGGTGCTGCCAGCGCACCAGGGCCTCCAGGCCGACGAGCAGGCCGGACCGGGCGTCGCACTTGGGCTGGTAGTGGACGGTCAGCTGCCCCGCGCCGATCCCCTCGCGGAGCTCGCCGAGCATCGCGAGCTTCTCGGGGCTGTGCAGGTCGCCCTCCGGCGCGTACAGGGCCGCGCAGCCTCGGGTCTCCTTGGCGGCGTACAGCGCGACGTCGGCCCGCTGCAGGAGCGACTGCGCGTCGTGCCCGTGCTGGGGGCTCAGGGCGATGCCGATGCTGGCCTGCACGTGCAGCCGGGCGCCGTCGATGGTCAGCGGCTCGCTCAGCGACTCCAGCAGCCGCGCGGCGACCTGGAGCGCGTCCTCCGTCCCGGCGAGGTCGGTGGTCAGGACCGCGAACTCGTCGCCGCCGAGGCGGGCCACGGTGTCGCCCTCCCGGAGCGCGTTGCGGAGCCGGTGCGCCACCTCGCGGATCAGCTGGTCGCCGACGTAGTGCCCCAGGGTGTCGTTGATCTCCTTGAAGTGGTCCAGGTCGAGGAGCAGGATCCCGGTCGTCGCCCCGGTGCGCTCGGCCTCACCGAGCAGGCGGGTCGTCCGCTCGTGCAGGAACAGCCGGTTCGGCAGTCCGGTCAGGCCGTCGTGCAGCGCCTGGCGCTCGCGCTCCGCGGCCAGCGCCGCGCTCCGGTGCACCGCGAAGATCGGCAGCAGCATCAGCGGCATCAGCAGGAGCGAGAAGTCGCTCGCGACGACGATGACCGGGGCGAAGGACAGCAGCACGCCCGACGTCGACAGCTGGAGCCGGGTGTCCTCCCGCAGGTGCGGCAGGATCGGCTGGTCCATCGCCAGCGCGACCACGGTGCCGGTCAGCCCGTTGTTCACGACGAAGAAGACCGCCCCGGCGAACAGCGCGGCCCCGACGTCCCGCAGGGTGACCGGCGAGGCGTCGGCCAGGTAGCCGCGGTCGGCCATCAGGCAGAAGGCCGCCCGGGTCGCCGCCGCCGTGAGGATGAGCTGCGCGCTGTTGAAGACGAGCTTGCGCACCTCCTTGCGCCGGCGGACGTCGTCGACCGTGGCCGCGACGACCTGCGCGGGCACCAGCAGCCAGAGCGGGCCGAGCATGGCGACGCCGAGCACGAAGGTCGCCGAGATCGTGACCTCGTCGACGTCGTCCTCCCCGCGGGAGATGACGATCGGGTAGGCCTCGCCGACCAGGATCAGGGCGGCCAGCGTCAGCGCCACGCTGCTGGGGCGCTGCAGGTCCGACGTCGCCACGAGCAGCGACAGGTGCGCCACGCACGCGACCGCCAGCAGGCACAGGACGCCGATGTAGGTGTCCAGCCGGCTCGGTCTCCACCGCACGCTGCGCGCACCTCCCCGTGTCGTCGTGTCGTCGTGTCGTCGTCCCGGCGCTCCGCCGGTGCTCGCCCTCCCATCGGCCGGGAAGGCCCGGAGCCTGAGCCCTTGTCCTGACCTGCCGTCCCTTCACCTCCCGGCCCTCCCTGCCGATCACGGTCGGAAGCGCGGACACGAGGGGGTGGGCACGATCAGCGGAGGCGGCGTTCCCGCGGTCCTGCGCGTCCCCGGCGTGCTCCGGGCCGCCGGCCCCTACGGCCTGTCCCGGGTGGGCGTGACCATGGAGCTGCTCGCGCTGCTCCTGTTCGTCCACGAGCGCACCGGCTCGTGGTTCACGGCCGGCCTGGTCAACTCCTGCTTCGCGACGGGCGCCGCGGTCGTGGCGCCCGTGCTGGGCCGCACCGTCGACCGCCGCGGGCAGACCGGCGTGCTCGTGACCTGCAGCCTGCTGCACCTCTGCGGCGTCGTCCTGGTCCTCGGCGCCGCCGGCTCCGCCACCGGCCTGGCCCTGGCGGGCGCCGCCCTCGCGGGAGCCGCCGTCCCGCCGGCGTCGTCGTGCATGCGCGTGCTGTGGTCCCTGCTCGTGCCCGAGCGGCTGCGCACCGCGGCGTACGCCGTCGAGTCGCTGCTCGTCGAGGTCGCCGAGCTCGCCGGCCCGGCGCTGGTCGGGGTCCTCGTCCTGCTCGCCTCCCCCCTGGTCGCCCTGGTCGCGGCGGTCACGCTCGTCAGCGGCGGCTCGCTGGCGTTCGCGGCCAGCCCCGTGTCGCGCTCGTGGCGGACCCGGCGCTCCTCGCCGCGCCCCACCGGGCTCGTCGGGCCGCTGCGGCTGCGCCCGGTGCGGCTGCTCACCGCCGTCGTCCTGCTGGGCACCGCGGGGTTCAGCGCTCTCGAGGTCAGCGTCGCCCGGTTCGCGGCAGGAGAGGGGCACGCCGGCGCCACCGGCCCGCTGCTCGGCGCGCTGGTCACCGGCAGCCTGCTCGGCGCCTGGTGCTACGGCCGCCGTCCCCGCACCTCCCCGGTGCCCGACCAGCTCGTCGCGCTCATGGCGGCGACCGTCCTGCTCAGCCTGTCCCCGCTGCTCGCCGTCGACCTGTGGAGCATGGCCGCCCTGCTCCTGCTCACCGGCACGCTGATCGCCCCCGCGACGTCGGCGCAGTTCATGGTCATGACGGAGGTCGCGCCGGAGGACAGCCGCACCGAGGCCTTCACCTGGGCCAGCACCGCCGGCTTCCTCGGCGTCGCGCTCGGGACGGCCGTCGCGGGGACCGTGCTGGACCGCGGCGGCCCCCGGGTGGGGCTGCTCCTGGGCGCCGGGCTCGCGGTCGGTGCCCTGCTCGCGACCGTGCGGCTGCGCCAGGTGCTCCGGCCGGCGCGCGTCGAGCCGGTCTACACCGTGTGGGTCGAGGAGTACGACGAGGTGGTCCGCGAGCGCGACGAGGCGCTGGCCGCGCTGCGGGCCTACGGGGAGCGGTGCGACGCGATGGCCCGCGAGCTGGCCCTGCTCAAGCAGGAGCGGCGCGACGCCGCCCTCGCCGCGCTCGGCCCCCAGGCCGGACCGGCGGACCGGCCGCGCCTGCGTGCGGTCTCCGACGGCGAGCTGCGACGGCGCGACCACGCCTGAACGGCTGTGCCGGGCGGCGCCGCGGCCGTACCCTGGCGGCATGACCGAGCTCGACACCCGTCCCGTCGTCGACCCCGAGCTGGACCACGGGAACGACGAGCCGAAGTACTCGCACTACGTGAAGAAGGACTCCATCATGCGGAGCGCCGTCGAGGGCACGCCCTCGGAGGCTCTCTGCGGCAAGAAGTGGATCCCGAGCCGCGACCCGAAGAAGTACCCGGTGTGCCCCGCGTGCCTGGAGATGATGGACATGCTCAAGGCGATGGAGTAGCCGTCCCGGCCCAGCCGAAGTGGTCGAGCGGGCCGTGGCCCGCCCCGAGCCGCCAGGTGGCTCCGCCCGCCAGCGCCGCCGCGACGTAGGCCTTCGCGCCCCGCACCGCCTCCGCCGGCGACTGCCCCCCTGCCAGCAGCGCGGCCGTCGTCGCGGCGAAGGTGCAGCCGGTGCCGTGGTCGTTGCGGGTGTCGTGCCGCGGCGCGGACAGCTCGCTGACCTGCTGCCCGTCCCAGACGACGTCGACGGCGTCGGCCTCGGTGCCCCGCACCGCGTGCCCGCCCTTGACGACGACGACCCGCGGCCCGAGCGCCCCGAGCGCGCGGGCCGCCTCGCGCTGCTCGTCCCGGGTCGTGATGTCCGCGCCGAGCAGCACCTGCGCCTCGAGCAGGTTGGGGGTGAGCACCTCGGCGTGCGGCAGCAGGAGGTCGACGTAGGCCCGCTCGGCGTCCTGCTCGAGCAGCCGCGCGCCGCTGCTGGCGACCATGACGGGGTCGACGACCAGGTGCGGCAGCCGCCCCGCGGCAGCGAGCCCGGCGACCGCCTCGACCACCTCGCGGGTCGCCAGCATCCCGGTCTTCACCGCCCCGACGCCGAGGTCGGCGAGGACGGCCTCGACCTGCAGCAGCACGAAGGCGGCCGGTACCGGGTGGACCCCGAGGACACCGGTGGTGTTCTGCGCCGTGAGCGCGGTGACCGCCGTGGTGCCGAAGACCCGGTGCGCGGCGAAGGCCTTGAGGTCGGCCTGCACCCCCGCCCCGCCGCCGCTGTCGGAGCCGGCGATGGTGAGGGCGACCGGGGGCGTGGTCATGCCAGGGCTCCGAGGACGTCGGTGACCACGCGGTCCGGGTGCGCGGCCCGCATGACAGCGCCCATCAGGGCCACCCCTGCGGCGCCCGCCGAGAGGCACGCCGCGGCGTCGTCGGGGCCCAGGCCCCCGAGGGCGTAGACCGGCGGACCTCCCGTGCACGCGGCCAGCCCGTCGAGGCCCAGGGCCGGGCCGTAGCCGGGCTTGCTCGCGGTGAGGCGCACGGGCGAGACGGTCACCCAGTCGCAGTCGCCGGCGGCCGCCACCTCCGCCGCCCCGTGGCAGGAGCGACCGAGCAGGACGGGCCGGGGCTCGGGGACGGCGTCGGACGCGGACAGGTGGACGGCGTCGCCGGGCAGCCGCGTCCCCGCGAGCACGAGGACGCCGTCGCCCGGGAGCAGGGCCTGCAGCTGCTCGGCCAGCCGCGTGCGGTCGTCGTCGGGGAGGTCCTTCTCCCGCAGCACCACCGTCCGGGCGCCGCCGTCGACGGCCGCCCGCACGACGTCGGGGAGCGGACGGGTGCACTGCGTCCGGTCGGTGAGCACGAGCAGCCGCCCCAGCACGTCGGTGATCACAGCGACGGCATCCCGGACCAGGACGTCGAGGCCTGGGCGTGCCACCGGCGCGGGATCCGGCCGGCCCGGCTGGCCAGCCGCCCTGCCTCGACCGCGTGGCGCATCGCCAGCGCCATCCGCTCCGGGTCCTGCGCGCGGGTGACGGCGGTGGCAAGCAGGACGGCGTCGCAGCCCAGCTCCATGGCGAGCGCGGCGTCGGACGCCGTGCCGATGCCGGCGTCGAGCACGACGGGGACCGTCAGGGCCTCCCGGATGAGGGCGATGTTGTGCGGGTTGCGGATGCCGAGCCCGCTGCCGATCGGCGAGCCCAGGGGCATGACCGCGGCGCACCCGACGTCGGCGAGGCGCCGGGCCGTGATCGGGTCGTCGTTCGTGTAGGCGAACACCGAGAAGCCGTCCAGCACCAGCTGCTCGGCGGCGTCGAGCAGCTCCACGGCGTCGGGCAGCAGGGTGTCGTCGTCGCCGATGACCTCGAGCTTCACCCAGTCGGTGCCGAACGCCTCCCGGGCGAGCTTCGCCGTCGTCACCGCCTCGCGGGCGGTGCGGCAGCCGGCGGTGTTCGGCAGCAGGCGGACCCCGGCGGCCTCCACGACGTCGAGCAGCGCGCCACCTGCCGCGGCGTCGACCCGGCGCAGGGCGACCGTGACGATCTGGCTGCCTGACGCCGTCAGCGCGCGCTCGAGCACCTCCATGCTCGGCACCCCGCCGGTGCCCAGCAGCAGGCGCGACGAGAACGTCTCGCCCGCCACGGTGAACAGGTCGTCAGCCACCTGCGGTCGCCACCAGGACCTCCACGACGTCCCCCTCCTCCAGCTGGGTCTGCTCCCAGGTGCTGCGCGGCACGACGTCGCCCTGCCGCGCCACGGCCACCCGCCGCTGCCCCTCCGCGCGGGCGGCGACGAGGTCCGCGACGGTCGTGCCCGCGGGCAGCTCGACGGCGTCGCCGTTGACGGTCAGGCGCACGGCTGCCGCTCGAACCTGCTCGCGCTGAACGGCGCCGCCTCGTCGGGGAGCACGCCGGTGGCCAGGTAGGCCGCGGTGACGTCGGCGGTGACGGGGGTGAGCAGCACGCCGTTGCGGTGGTGACCGGTCGCGAGCACGAGGCCGGGCAGCGACGACGGCCCGAGCAGCGGGGCGTTGTCGGGCGTGCCGGGGCGCCAGGAGGCGAAGGTCTCGAGCAGCTCGAGCTCGCTGACCGCCGGCACGACCTCGTAGGCGTCGCGCAGCAGCTCGAGCACCGCGCCGGCCGTGACCCGGCGGTCGAAGCCGAGCTCCTCGACGGTCGCCCCGACGACGAGGCCGTGCGTCCCTGCCGAGGAGCCGTACGGCACCAGGTAGACCCCGCGGCCACGGACCAGCGCCCGCACCGTGCCGGTCAGCACCTGCTCGCCGCGCAGCCGCAGCACCTGGCCCTTGACCGGCCGCACCGGCAGCGCGGGGGCGCCGGGCAGGCGACCGCTCCACGGGCCGAGGGCGAGCACGACGTCGTCGGCGCGGTGCAGTCCGTCGCCGACCACCCCGACGCAGCGCCCGTGCTCGACGAGCAGCGAGGTCACGCGCTCACGGACGAGGTGCACGCCCGACGCCGTGCAGGCCGCCAGCAGGGCGGCGTGCAGGGCGCGCGGCTCCACCGAGAGGTCGCCGGCGGCGTGCAGCGCGCCGCGCAGCCGCGGGGTCAGGGACGGCTCGCGGCGCCGGGCCTCCCGCGGCGTCAGCCGCTCCACGTCCAGCCCGAGGGAGGCCTGGAAGGCGGACAGGTCGGCGAGCACCCGGACGTCGTCCTCGTCGAAGCCGACGAGCAGCGTGCCGGCGGTGCGCAGGGGCACGTCCACGCCGGAGGCGGCCACCAGGTCGGCGCCGAAGGCGGGGTAGCGGGACACCGAGTCCAGGGCGAGCGCGGTCAGGGCCTCCTCGCCGTAGGAGGCCTCGGTGACCGGGGCGAGCATGCCGGCCGCCGCCCGCGAGGCGCCGCTGCCCGGGTCGGGGTCGACGACCGTGACCTCGAGACCGGCTTGAGCCGACCGCCAGGCCACCGCGAGCCCGACCAGCCCGCCGCCCGCGACGACGACCGTCACGCGAGGACCGTCATGCCAGGACCGTCATGACAGTGCTGCCAGCAGCGCCCGCACCGCGGCGGCGGGGTCGGCGGCGTCCGACACCGCCCCGACCACGGCGACGCCGTGCGCCCCGGCGGCCAGCAGCGCGCGCACGCGCTCCACCGTCACGGCGCCGATGGCGATGACCGGGACGTCGACCGCGGCGGCCACGGCGCCGATCCCGGCCGGGCCGAGCGGGTCGGGCAGCCCGCCCTTCGTCGTGGTCGCGTAGGCGGGGCCGACGCCCAGGTAGTCCGCGCCCGAGCCGACCAGCCGCCGCGCGCCGTCGGCGGTGCGGGTCGTGCCGCCGAGGACGTGCCCGGGGCCGACGACCCGGCGGGCGGCCTCCAGCGGCAGGTCGTCGGCGCCCAGGTGCGTGCCGCCGGCGCCGACCGCGAGGGCGACGTCGGGCCGGTCGTTCACGAGGCACAGCGCCCCGGCCTCGCGGCACAGGGTGGCGACCCGGGAGGCGAAGTCGAAGTACGCGCGGTCGGTCACGCCCTTGGCCCGGACCTGCAGGACCGGCGCCCCGGCCGACAGCGCTGCCTGCACGACCTCCAGCGGCCGGCGCCCCTCGCGGGCGTCGGTGAGGACGTGCAGCCGGCCGAGCGTCACCGGCGCAGGCGGCCGGGGAGCACGACCAGCAGGGTCAGCAGCGACGCGACCGTGAGGCTCACCAGCGACGCCGACAGGCCGTTCGTCGCGCTGATCCCGACGTCGGCCTGGCGGTCCGCCCACCACGAGGTCCAGCCGGCGCCCGTGCCGTCGAAGTACGTGGGGACGGTCAGCTGGTAGGCGACGAACCCTACGGCCCAGGGCAGCAGCAGCGCCGGCCGGGCGGGCGCCTGCTCGGAGGTGTCCCAGGTGCCGCGCGGCGCGAGGGCGTAGGCGACGAGGAAGACCCCGGCGAGCGGGACGAACACCGCGCCGAGCAGGAACAGGAACGGCTCGTAGGCCTGGACGTCCAGGACCAGCGCGAGCCCCGTGGCGACGGCCCCGACGACGACGGCCAGCACCCGGCGGTCGACCCGGGGCGCGACGTTCTGCGTCGAGACGGCTGTCGAGTAGATGTTCGCGAAGGCCTCGTCGACCTCGACCGACACGAGGACGAGCACGGCCACCAGCCCGAGCGGGACGGCGAGGAGGGCGTCGAGGACGTCGACCCCCGAGGCGCCGTAGGCCGACAGCGCCAGCACGCCGAGCGTGAACATGGTGAAGGTGGCGAGGCCGTAGCCGGCGGCGGTGCCGGTGAACGCGGTCCGCTCGTCGCGGGCGTGCCGGGTGTAGTCCGCGGCCAGCGGGAACCACGACACGGGCAGCGCGACCACGATGTCGACGGCCGACCAGAAGGAGCCGGCGCCGCCCTCCGTCACCTGCGGCAGCGGCTCGCGCAGCACCCGCACGAACAGGTAGGCGACGCACGCCAGCGCCGCCCAGAACGCGTAGCGGGCGAGCACGCGCACGACGCCCAGCGGCCGCAGCGCCATCAGCGTCGCGGCGCCGCCGGCCAGCAGCACGAACGGCCAGCGGGGGGCGTCGAGCGCCCGCGACGCCGCCTCGGCGATGACCACGGTCTCGAACGTGGCCCAGCCCAGGCACTGCACGACGTTCAGCGCCGTCGGGAGCCAGCTGGTGCGGTGCCCGAGCAGGCCGCGCAGCAGCACCATCGCGGGCACCCGCTCCCGGGCGGCGGGGGCGGCCGTCGCGCCGAGCAGGAGGCCGCCGAGCAGCGCGCCCACGGCCACCGCCAGCAGGGTCACGCCGAGCGGCCGGCCGGCCAGGACGACGAACGCCGCGGCGACCGGCAGCAGGAGGCTGATGCCGAGGTTGGCCCAGAGGCCGAAGGTGTCGCGCAGCCCCTGGGTGGCCGGGGCGGGCTCGCCCAGCACGACGGGGGCCTCGAGGACGGTGCTGCTCACAGGTGTCTCCCTACGCCGGCATGACCCGGACAGGTTCCAGCGGTCGACGGCCGGCCAGCCGTCCTCTCAGCCCCTTCGCAGGGGCTCCCGCACACGTGGGAGTGACCCTAGACCTACTTCGCGGGGATGCCCTTCGGAGAGGTGCTGGCCGCGCCCGCCGCCACCGTCGGCAGCCCCACCTTGATGGCGCTGAACGTGATCGCGGAGGCCTGCCGGGCGGCGAAGTAGACGCTGCTCCCGCCGGTGAGCTGCAGCTCGTAGGTGGCGCCGGGGGCGGCGTCGGCGGCGACCGCCTCGAGCGGCACGGTCACGGTGTGGGACGCGCCGTCGAGCACGACCTTGACGGGCGTCACCTGGTTGCCGAGCACGCGGCCGCTCTTCGGCTCGACGAGCTGCGCGTAGACCCGGCCGTCGGGCAGCGCGGCGGTGCCGGAGTACGTGAGGGTGACCAGGGGCTCGCCCAGCACGACGGCGCCCTTGGGCGCGGGGACGGTCACGGTGACGGCGTTCGCGGCCTTCGTGGCCAGCACGACGGCGCCGGAGGTGTCGCCCGTGGCGGTGACCAGCGTGCCGCTCCCGGTGCCGACGAGCGGGGTGCCGTGCGCGACCGGGTAGCTGCGCGCGTAGCGCAGGACGCCCTTGTCGGAGACCCAGCGGAAGCCCGGGCCGGTGTCGACGGCCGTGTCCTTGCGCAGGTAGCGCTGCAGCCAGGTGAGCGACTGGTGCAGGACGATCGCCGGGTCCGGCCCCTGGTTCGTCAGGCAGACGCCGTGCGCCACCGACGGGTCGGTCAGGCCGCCGCAGAACCAGGTCATGGCCACCGGGATCCCGGCCTTCTTCGCCAGCGCGTGGTTGCGGATCGCCTCGGACAGCGTGAACAGGGTGTCGTCCGTGCCCTGGGTGATCAGGGTCGGGATCGTGATGCGGGAGACCAGCGCCCCCGGTCCGCGCGAGGAGAAGTAGTCCAGGCCGGCCTGGTCGAACGAGCCGGTGGTCGCACCGGTGAGGATCGCCTGCGTGGTGGCCGGGTCCTGCATGCGGCCGAACGCGGGCGTCGTCCCTGCCTGCAAGGAGGCGACGGGCGAGGAGCCCTCGGTGCCGATGCCGTAGAGGAGCGAGCCCCACCCGGCCTTGGCGGTGTCGTTCTTGTCGAGACTGGTGACGAGCGACTGCCAGGCTATCTGCGGCGTGATGACGTCGACCCGCTGATCGATCGCGGCCAGCACGTACTGGATGCCGCCGCCGTAGCTGCCGCCGATCATCCCCAGGCGCGGGTCGCCCGCCCTGTCCAGCTGCACCTCGGGCTGCTTCGCCAGCAGGTCGACGAGCGCCTGCGCGTCGCGCCCCTCGTACGCCGGCGAGTCGGTCTCGACGTTGCCGCCCGAGCCGCCGAAGCCGCGCGGGTCCCAGGTGAGGACGTTGTAGCCGGCCTTCAGCAGCGCGGCGACGGTGGTGTCGTCGGCCTCCGCGTGAGCGCTCGCGTAGCCGGGGCCGTTCATCACGGTCGGCGCCTTCTTCGACGCGGACGCGCCCGGCGCCGGGAAGAACGCGTACACGACCTTCGTGCCGTCGAACGAGGTCACCGTGCCGTCACGCTCGGCCTGCGCGGCGGAGGCGGAGGGCGCGGCGACGAGGCCGGCGGAGACGGCGGCAGCGACGAGCAGGGCGGCGGCGGAGCGCTTCATGCCCCGAGTGTGACCTTTCTGCACGATCTGTGCAGCCGAACGGCTCACTAGGGTCGCCGCGTGCTCGACCTCCCGAAGGACCTCTACGACGCGGCCACCCGCGCGCCCTTCCTCGACGCCGTCCGGGACGGCAGCCTCCCGCCGGCCGTCCTCGACGCCTGGCTCGCGCAGGACGCCCTGTTCGTCGCGGACCTCCTCGCCTTCCAGGCCCGCCTGGTCGCCCGGGCGCCCCGGCCCGCGCAGGCGGTGCTCGCCGGCGGGGTGGTCGCCCTGGTCGAGGAGCTGGCCTGGTTCGACGACCTCGCCGCCCGCCGCGGCCTGCCCCTCGACGTCGCCCCGGCTCCGGCGACCGCGCGCTACGCGGACCTGCTGCAGCGCCTCGACGCCGCCCCGTACGCCGACGCCGTCGCCGCGCTGTGGCTGCTGGAGCGGGTCTACCTGGACGCGTGGACCCACGCCGCGCCGGGAGCGGGCCCGTACCGCGAGCTGGTCGAGCACTGGACCGTGCCCGGGTTCGCGTCGTACGTCGCCGCCCTGGAGGCCCTCGTGCCGGGGGCCGACCCCGCGCTGCTGCACGAGGTGCTCGTCCTCGAGGCCGCCTTCTGGCCGGTCCCGTGAGCCTCGCGCGCAGGCTCTGGGACGACAACGCCGACCTCGCGGGCGCCGCCCTGGCGCACCCCTTCGTGCGCGGCCTCGGCGACGGCATGCTGCCGCTCGCGGCCTTCCAGGCCTACGTCGCGCAGGACGCGTTCTTCCTCGAGTGCTTCGCCCGGGCCTACGCCCTGGCCCTCGCCCGCAGTCCCGACCGGGCGACCCTGGAGGCGTTCGCCGACCTCGTCACCGGGGTGCGGGAGGAGCTGCGGCTGCACGGCGCCTACGCGCAGCGGTGGGGCGTCGACCTCGCCGGCGTGCAGCCCGGGGCGGCGACCACGGCGTACACCGACTTCCTGCTCGCCACCGCCTCGCTGGGCGGCGTCGGGCTGGTCTGCGCCGCGATGACGCCGTGCATGCGGCTGTACGCGCACCTGGGCCAGGCGCTGCCGCGGCAGGGGCCGTACGAGGAGTGGGTGCGCACGTACGCCGACCCCGGGTTCGAGGAGCTGGCGGCGTCGCTGGAGGCGCTGCTGGACCGGCACGCCGACGACGACGCCGCGACCGCGGCCGCCTACCGGCGGGCGATGCAGCTGGAGCTGGCCTTCTTCGAGGCAGCGGTCTAGAGGGGCCCGCCGAGCATCACGGGCTCCGGGACGAGCTCCACGCCGAACGCCTGCTGCACGCCGTCCCGCACCTGCCGGGCGGCCCGGCGCAGGTCCTCCCCCGTGGCGCCGCCGCGGTTGACGAGGGCCAGGGTGTGCTTGGTCGACAGCCCGACCGTGCCGTCGCCCCAGCCCTTGGCGAACCCGGCGGCCTCGATCAGCCAGGCCGCCGAGACCTTGACCCGGCCGTCCGGCTCGACGTGCTCGGTCAGGCTCAGCCCCCGCTCGCCCGCCCGCGCCTGCAGGGCCGCGGCCTGCTCCGGCGTGAGCAGCGGGTTGGTGAAGAACGAGCCGGCGCTGCGGCTGTCGGGGTCGGCCGGGTCGACGACCATCCCCTTGCCGCGACGCAGGGCGAGGACGGTGGCGCGGACGGCGTCGAGCGGCGCGCCCTGCCCGACCTCGACGTCGAGCGCGCGGGCCAGCTCGGCGTACCGGACGGGGGCCGACAGCTCGCCCACCGTCAGCCGGAACTCGACGGCGAGCAGGATCCGGCGGTCGGAGCCCTTGAAGACGCTCGACCGGTAGGAGAAGCCGCAGTCGGCCGCCCCGACCCAGCCGACGTCGCCGGTGTCCCGGTCGAGCACGCGCACCCGCGAGACGGTCTGCGACACGTCCTGCCCGTAGGCGCCGACGTTCTGCACGGGCGTCCCGCCGACCAGCCCCGGGATGCCCGACAGGCACTCGACGCCGACCAGCCGGTCCGCCACGCACAGGGCGACGAAGCCGTCCCAGTCCTCGCCGGCGGAGGCCTCGAGCAGGACGTCGTCGCCGTCGCGCCGGGCGCGCAGCCCGTGCGACAGCACCCGCACCACGGTGCCGTCGAAGTGCTCGTCGGGCAGCACGAGGTTGCTGCCGCCGCCCAGCACGAGGACGCGGTCGCCGGCGGCGTCGGCCTCGCGCAGCGCCTCGACGACCTCGTCCTCGGTGTGCGCCGTCACCAGCCGGCGGGCCGTGCCCCCGATGCCCAGCGTCGTGAGCGGGGCGAGGGGGGCGTCGAGGCGGACCAGCACGGGGCCAGCCTAGGAGCGGCTCAGCACAGCACCCCTCTGCGGAACGCCCACGCGACCGCCGCGGCGCGGTCGTGCACGCCCGTCTTCACGAAGAGCTTCTTGGCGTGCACCTTGACCGTGTCCTCCGAGACCCACAAGGTCCGGCCGATCTCGGCGTTGGACCGCCCGGCGGCCATGCCCTCGAGCACCTGCAGCTCCCGGGGCGACAGCGCAGGTCCGCAGGCGACGGGTTCGGCGCTGGCGACCGCCCGGCGCTGGGCCCTGGTCAGCAGGTCCTCGCCCGCGAGGACGCGGGCGACGGCGCCGCACAGGCCCGCGGCGTCGACGTCCTTGGGCAGGAAGCCGACGGCGCCGGCACGCAGGCCGCGGACGCGGTCCTCCTCCCGGGCCTCGCCGGACAGCAGCAGCACCCGGGCGTCCGGGTCCTCGCCGCGCAGCCGGACCACGACCTCGACGCCGTCGAGGCCGGGCATCCGGACGTCGAGGAGCACGGCGTCAGGACGCAGCGTCGGGTAGAGGGCGAGGACCTCCTCCCCCGACCCGGCCTGGTGGACGGTGGTCAGGCCCTCGACGCGGGCGAGCACGCCGGCGAGGGCCTCGCGGACGACGCGGTGGTCGTCGCAGAGCAGCAGGGTGGACACAGGAGTCCCCTTCCGTGGGGGTCCGGCGGGAGGCCCGCAGGACGTCGAGCAGACGGACCGTCCGTGGTCCGCGTCCTCGCCCATCGGCCCGTACCCGGGCAGGTGATCACCCGTGCGGGTGAGGTCAGACCGGCTCGAGCACCGCGCGCGACGTCCGGCGGCCGTGGGCGACCGCGTCGGTGGTGAACACGACGAGGCCCACCCACACCAGCGCGAAGCCGATCGCCCGGAGCAGCCCCATCGGCTCGCCCTGGACGAGCACGCCGATGGCCAGCTGCATGGTCGGGGTGACGTACTGGAGCAGCCCGAGCTGGGACAGCGGCACCCGTCCGGCCGCACCGCCGAACAGCAGCAGCGGCACGGCGGTGACGACGCCCGACCCCATCAGCATCAGCAGGTGGGCCGGGCCCTCGGACACGGCCGTGCCCCCGCTGGTCGAGGCGAGCACCAGCAGGTAGAGCGCGGCGACCGGTGCGAGCACGGCGGTCTCGACCGCGAGCCCCTCGACGGCGCCTGCCCCTGCGGTCTTCTTGAGCAGCCCGTAGGAGCCGAAGGAGAACGCCAGCACCAGGGCCAGCCACGGCGGGCTGCCGTTCTCGACGGTGAGGACGAGGACCGCGACCAGGGCGATGCCGAGCGCCGCCCACTGGGTCGCCCGCAGCCGCTCGCCGAGGACGACGACCCCGAGCAGCACGGTCACGAGCGGGTTCACGAAGTAGCCCAGCGACGCCTCGACGACCTGCCCGCTGTTGACGCCGTAGATGTAGGTGCCCCAGTTGACGCAGAGCACGACGGCCGCCGCCGCCAGCCGCAGCAGCTGCCCCCGGTCGGCGACGACGGCCCGCAGGTGCGACCAGCGGCGGGTGACCCGGACGACGACGGCCATGACCACGAGCGACCAGACGACCCGGTGGGCCAGGACCTCCAGCGGCGAGGCCGGCTCGAGCAGCGGGAAGTACAGCGGGAACACGCCCCACAGCAGGTACGCCGCCGCGCCGTACAGCTGTCCCCGCCGCAGCTCCGTCACGTGTCCCAGCGTAGGTACCGGGGCACGCGGCAGGCATGGACCTCGGCTTCACGCTCATGGGCGAGCAGCGCGCCCCGAGAGACCTCGTCCGCGACGCCGTCCTGGCGGAGCAGGCGGGCTTCGACTTCCTGGTGGCGAGCGACCACTTCCACCCGTGGCTCGAGGACCAGGGGCACGCCCCGGGCACCTGGCCGGTGCTCGGCGCCGTCGCCCAGGCCACCGAGCGCATCCCGTTCATGACCTACGTGACGTGCCCGATCCTTCGGTACCACCCGGCCGTGATCGCGCAGCAGGCCGCGACCGTGGCGCTGCTGTCCGACGGCCGGTTCAGCCTCGGGGTCGGCGCCGGCGAGAACCTCAACGAGCACGTGGTGGGCCGCGGCTGGCCCCCGGCCGACGTCCGCCACGCGATGCTCCGCGAGGCCCTGGAGGTCATGAGGGCGCTGTGGGAGGGCGGCTGGACCAACTACCGCGGGCAGCACGTCACGGTGGAGAGCGCCAAGCTCTACGACCTGCCCGAGACCCCGGTGCGCATCGGGGTCGCGGCCAGTGGCAAGCAGTCGTGCACCCTCGCCGCCGAGCTGGGCGACTTCCTCATCGGCACCGAGCCGAAGCCGGCGCTGCAGCAGCACTACACGGCGGCGGGCGGCACGGGCGAGCTGGTCGGGCAGTTCCCGGTGTGCTTCGGCCCGGACGCCGCGGCGGCGAACACCCTGCTGCGGGACCAGTTCCGCTGGGGCGCCCTCGGGTGGAAGGTCCAGGCCGAGCTGCCGGGGCCCGCCGGCTTCGACGCCGCCTCGCAGTTCGTCCGCGACGAGGACATGGCGTCGGCCGGCGCGTGGGGCCCCGACGTCGAGCCGTACCTGGCGAAGCTGCAGGCGTTCGCCGACGCCGGCTACACCCGGGTCGCCCTCGTGCAGGTCGGCCCCGAGCAGGAGGCCTTCTGCGACTGGGCGGCGAGCACGCTGATGCCCGCCGCGAAGGAGCGGTTCGGGTCCTAGCGGGCGCTCAGCGGAGCGGTCCGCAGGCCGTCGACCTCGGCGGCCGGGACCAGCTGTCGCGGCCGGCCGGTGTACCCGTAGGCCGCGACCTGGCGGGCGTCGTGCAGCTGCCGGAAGGTGCCACCGCTGACGACGCCGACCCGGGGGCCGCTGGTCACGACCAGGCTCCCGTCCCGCAGCGGCAGCGGCGACGTCTCGCGGGGCACGGTCAGGCGCGACAGCAGCTCGAGGGGAAGGGCCAGGACGTCGGGCGTGGTCCAGCCGTGGCTGCCCGCGACGGCGGGGCTGACCGGGTGCAGCTGCCGGTCGTCGCCCACCAGCTGCAGCCGCCCGCCGAGCCGCAGGAGGGCCCCGGGGTAGGCCGGCGTCGTCGGGGCGGCGTCGGACTCGGGCAGGCCGGCGAGGTCGGCGCCGGTCACGGGCCAGACGCGCGGGGCGGCCAGCCCGAGCCCGGCGAGGACGGGCAGCGCGGTGCGCACCCGGGTCCCGCCGGTGACGAGCCAGGTCGTGCCGGCGGGGTCGCGGACGACGGAGCCGTCGCGCAGGGGCAGCGGCCGGCCGGTGCGGTAGCCGAGCGACTCCGCGGTGCCGATCGGGACGGCCGCGGCGGCGGACCGGCCGTCGGCCGCCAGCACGGCCGGGCTGACCGGCCGCTTGACGTCGCCCTCGAGCAGGAACAGGGCGCCGGACGGGTGCCGCAGCAGGGTGCCCGATGGGTGCGGGCCGCTGGCAGCCGGTGCGGCGAGGTGCCGGGCGGCCTGGAGCGACGGGTAGGCGTTGCGGACGACCCCGCGCCAGCCGCCGCCGTGGCGGAGCTCGAAGTGCAGGTGCGGCCCGGTGCCCTCCGCGTTGCCGGAGTCGCCGCGCCAGCCGACCAGCTGCCCCGCCAGCACCCTGGCGCCGACCTCGATGCCGGCGGGGAAGGCGGAGCCGCCCGTGCCGCGGCCGTCGTCGGTGCCGGGGGTGTCGTTGTTGACGTGGAGGTAGAACGCCGACCAGCCGGCGGTCGGGCCCCGGTCGCCGGTGATGACGACGTAGTTGCCGGAGCCGCCGTCGCGCGACAGCGAGGTGACGGTGCCGTCGAAGGCCGCGACCAGCGGCGACATCTTCGGCCCCATGAGGTCCTGACCCATGTGCATGCGGGTGCAGCCGGAGCGGCAGGCGAGCCAGTTGTCGCTGTAGGACGTGGGTCCGAGGACCGGGAAGACGATCGGCACCGTGACCGGCGTGGAGTCGTACGTGTAGCCCGTCCCGGGGTCGACCGCGGCCGAGGCGGGGGTGGCGAGCGCGGTCAGCGGGGACATCAGCAGGGCGGCTGCGGCAGCAGCGAGGAGACGGCGCACCCTGTCCGATCGGCAGCCCTCCTGCGTCCGTTGACCGTTTTCACCCTGCTGACAGGCGTGGGAGTGGTCCCGATGGGCCATGCTGACTCCGTGCAGCGGCGGACGTGGGTGCCGGGCCGGCAGCGTGTCGTGCTGCTGGCCGGCCTCGTGCTGCCCCTCGTCGCGGTCGCCGGGCTGCTGCTCCGGCCCTCGCAGGAGGTGCTGGGGACGGCCGACCTGCCCACCGTGGCCGCCGCTCCGGCCGCCGCCGCGAACCCGGTGCCGGTGGCCGAGCCCGACGGCGAGACCGTCCGGCTGCGCAGCGGCGGGCGTGAGCGCGCGGTCCTGGTGCAGGACCCCCTGGCCGGCCAGAAGGCCCGCGGCCTGGTCCTGGTGCTCGGTCCGCACAGCCTCACCGTGGCCCGCACCGCCCAGGACCTCCGGCTCGACGACCTCCGGTCCCGGGGCTACGCCGTCGCCTACCCCTCCACCCTCGACGGCGACTGGAACGCCGGGCGCTGCTGCGGGACCAGCCAGCGCGACGGCGTCGACGACGTCCGCTTCCTGCAGGACGTCCGCGGCCTGCTCCTCACGCGCTACGACGTGCCGACGCGGGCGGTCGGCCTGATCGGCTACAGCACCGGCGGGCAGATGGCCTACCGCACCGTCTGCGAGCACCCCACCTTCGCGCACGCCCTCGTCGTCGTCGCCGGCTCGCTCGAGACGTCCTGCACCCCGGCCCACGCCCTCCCCGCCACCCTGCTCGTGCACGGCCTCGAGGACTCCACCGTCCCGTGGCAGGTCAGCCTGCGCCGCACGCAGCTGCTCGACTACGCCCCGACGCCGGCCCTCACCACCATCAGCGAGTACGCCGAGGCCGCCGGCTGCGGGGCCCGGGTGCTCGACCGGGCCGACGGCCGCTGGCTCATGGGCTGGCCGTCCTGCACCCGGATCCCCCTGCTGAGCGCCGTCGGCATGC
>JAODNQ010000151.1 GCA_025464695.1 Frankiales bacterium
TCGTCCGTGGCCGCAGAGTCCACAGGAGGAGGTGGGTCACTTGCGTCACTACGAGCTCATGGTCATCCTCGACCCCGATCTGGAGGAGCGGACCATCGCTCCCTCGCTCGACACGTTCCTCAACGTCGTCCGCAACGGCGGCGGCAGCGTGGAGAAGGTCGACGTGTGGGGGCGGCGACGCCTCTCGTTCGAGATCGACAAGAAGTCCGAGGGCATCTACGCCGTCGTCGACCTCAACGCAGAACCGGCCACGATGAAGGAGCTGGACCGCCAGCTCAACCTCAACGAGTCGATCCTGCGCACCAAGGTCATGCGTCCGGAGATGCGGGCCAGCAAGCCTAAGCCCGGTGCCGTCAAGGCCGCCGCGGCTCCTGCTGCTGCTGCGCCCTCCGGTGCTCCGTCCGGCCCGTCGGCCGTGGCCGCTGCTCCCGCAGCGCCTGCGTCCGCACCGGCCGCCGCTGCTCCGGAGGCGTCTGCACCGGACGCCCCCGCCACGGGTGCGCCGGTCCCCGGCCCCGCCCCGACGCCCGGCAGCTAGCCGCTCCGCCTCGCAGGACCGGCGCGCAGCACGTCCGCGACGCCAGCACCGGAGCCCGTCCGCACCGACACGCACCGCCCTTCCCCGCTCCACCTGGGCGCACCTGAGCGCCCGCACCCACACCGACGCAGACCCGCAGACGCGGGAAGGACCAAGGAGAACACCGTGGCAGGCGACACCGTCATCACCGTGGTCGGCAACCTCACCAACGACCCGGAACTGCGCTTCACCCCCAGCGGGGCAGCGGTCGCGAACTTCACCGTCGCGTCCACCCCGCGCACCTTCGACAAGAACTCGAACGAGTGGAAGGACGGCGAGGCGCTCTTCCTGCGCTGCTCCGTCTGGCGTCAGGCAGCCGAGAACGTCGCGGAGTCCCTCACCCGGGGCAGCGCGGTCATCGTCCAGGGCCGACTGAAGCAGCGCTCGTACGAGACGAAGGAGGGCGAGAAGCGGACGGTGTACGAGCTCGACGTCGACGAGGTCGGCCCGTCCCTCAAGTGGGCCACCGCGAAGGTCACCAAGGCCTCTCGCGGCGGCGGCGGGGGCGGCGGCTTCGGCGGCTCGGGCGGCGGCGGCAACTCCGGTGGTGGTGGCGGCGGCGGCTTCGGCGGCGGCGCACCTGCCGACGACCCCTGGGCCTCCGCGCCCGCGGGCGGCGGCGGCAGTGCCGGCGGCTGGTCCGACGAGCCCCCCTTCTAGACCCACTGGCCCCCGGGCCATTCCCTGACCAGGAGAGACGACGATGGCGAAGCCACCGCCCCGCAAGCCCAAGAAGAAGGTCTGCCAGTTCTGCAAGGACAAGGTGACCTACGTCGACTACAAGGACACCGGCACCCTGCGCAAGTACATCTCCGACCGCGGCAAGATCCGCGCCTCGCGGGTCAGCGGCAACTGCCGTCAGCACCAGCGCGACGTCGCGATGGCCGTCAAGAACAGCCGTGAGATGGCCCTGCTGCCCTACACCTCGACGGCGAGGTAGAGCGCGATGAAGCTCATCCTCAACCAGGAGGTCCCGAACCTCGGGGGCCCCGGCGACGTCGTCGAGGTCAAGGACGGCTACGGCCGCAACTACCTCGTGCCGCGCGGCTACGCGCAGCTGTGGACCAAGGGCGCCGACAAGCAGATCGCCACGATCCGCCGGGCCCGCGAGGTCCGCGAGGTCCGTGACCTCGGGCAGGCGCAGGCCATGAGGGCCCAGCTCGCCGACCTCAAGGTCACGCTGCCCGCCCGCTCCGGTGACGGCGGTCGCCTGTTCGGCTCCGTCACCACGGCCGACCTGGTCGCCGCGGTCACCAAGGCCGGCGGTCCGAAGCTGGACCGTCGCGCGCTCCACGTGCAGCCGATCAAGGCGCTCGGCAGCCACACGGTCACCGTCAAGGTGCACCCCGAGGTCGAGGCCACCCTCACGGTGGACGTCGTCGCCGCGAAGTAGTCCCCGCACGGTCGTCGAGGCCCGGTCCCCTGTCGGCGGATTCAACGGGTCGTCGCAACACGAACGTCTCGTGAACCTAGGCGAGTAGCGCGGCAAGACGCTGGGCTGGGGTTTCCCAGCCCAGCGTTTTGCGTGGGCGGGTGTTCATCAGGTGCGCGACCTCGGTCAGGTCGTCGGCGCTGAACTGGCGCAGGTCCTGGCCCTTGGGGAAGAACTGGCGCAGGAGCCCGTTCGTGTTCTCGTTCGAGCCGCGTTGCCAGGGGCTTGCGGGGTCGCAGAAGTAGACCGGCATGTCTGTTGCGATCGTGACGTCGCGGTGCCGGCTCATCTCGCAGCCCTGGTCCCAGGTCAAGGAGCGCCGCAGCTGCTCGGGCAGCGTCTGCATGGTGGCGACGAGGCCGTCGCGCATGCTCTCGCCGGTGTGGTCGACGGGCAGGTGGACCAGCATCAGGAACCGCGTCGTGCGCTCGACGAGGGTGCCGATCGCCGACAGGTGCCCGGGGCCGACGATCAGGTCGCCCTCCCAGTGCCCAGGGACAGCGCGATCGTCGGCCTCAGCCGGCCGCTCGCTGATCATCAGCATCGGGTCGATGAACCGGCTCTGCCGCTGACCGGGCTGCCGGCGGGGCTTGCGGACCGCTCGGCCGGTCCGCAAGCACGTGGTGAGCTCGCGGCGCAGCTCGCCGCGTCCCTGCAGGTACAGGGCCTGGTAGATCGTTTCGTGGCTGACGTTCATCGCCTGATCCTGCGGGTGCTGCCGCGCCAGGTGCGCGCTGATCTGCTCTGGGCTCCACTTCAGCCGACTCAGGCAGTCCTGGACCGCCTCGCGCAGCGCCGGGCTGGCCGCGAGCTTGCCCTGCTTGGGGCGGGAGCGGCGAGCCGCTGAACGGCGCTGCGCAGCGTGCGGCCGGTAGTCGCCGCTGTCGGGATGAGCGTTGCGGGTCAGCTCCCGGCTGACCGTGCTGGGCTGCCGACCGAGCTCGGCCGCGATCTGGCGGACGCCGCGACCGGCACGGTGCAGGTCCGCGATCACGACGCGCTCGTCCTCACTGAGGTACCGCGCGCTGATCGCCTTACCGAACCCGAAGTTCGCGGCCACGACCACGGGTCGGTCGGGATAGACCCGCGTCCCCGTCCCGGTCTTGAGAACCCCGCGCCGCCAGTCCCGGCCGGTCCGCGCGTTGATCCCCACCTCGGCAGACGCCTGCACAACGCTCATGCCGCCAGCCAACAGCGCGAAGAAGCACTCCCGGTCCAAGCGAGATGGCCGTGTCCCCGAAGGGACACGGCCACTGCGCTCAACTCTTCTGCTCTTGCTTCTGTCCTTGTACGGCACCGCAACTCCTGATCACTCAGGTGTTGCGACGATCCCTAGAACCCAAG
>JAODNQ010000166.1 GCA_025464695.1 Frankiales bacterium
CGTGCTGACCGTGGTGCTGTTGCCGGCCTTGTCGACCGCGGTCCCCTTGACGCTCTGACCCATGCCGTCGGCGTCGACGACGACCGGGGCGGGGCAGGAGGCGATCCCTGAGGTGGCGTCGGCGCAGTCGAAGGTGACGGTGACCGGGCCGGTGTAGATGCCGTTGCTGCCGACCGTGCCGTGCAGGCTCGGCTCGACCGTCGGCCCGGCCTGGTCGATCTTGACCGGCGCGGCGAGGGTGGTGGCGGAGTTGCCGGCCACGTCGGAGCTGGAGCCAGCGACGCTCTTGCTGGCGGTGTCGGTGCTCAGCTCGACGTCGTCGGTGCACGACTTGACCCCCGACAGCGCGTCCTCGCAGGCGAAGTGCACGGTGACCGGCTTGGTGTACCACTCGTTCGTGCCGGTCGGCTTGGACGTCGCCGCCCCGCTGATGGTCGGCGCGGTCAGGTCGATGTTGACCTGCCCGGTGGTGGTGTTGCCGGTGTTGCCGGCGCGGTCGCTGACGGCGCCGGGGAAGACCTGGCCGGCGCCCTCGGTGTTCACCACTGTGCCCTGCGTGCAGGAGGCAACGCCGGAGCCGGGCAGGGTGTCGCGGCAGGTGAAGCCGACGCTGACCGGCGCGTTGTGCCAGTTGGCGGCGTTGCCCGGCTCGACCAGCGCGCTGATCGTCGGGTCGATCCGGTCGAGCTTGACCAGGACGGCCGCGTTGGCGCTGTTGCCGGCGGTGTCGACCGCGGTGCCGTTGATGTCGGTGCCGACGGTGTCGGTGTCGACGGTGACCGGGTGCGTGCACGAGGCGAGGGTGGAGCCGCCGGTGTCAGCGCAGTCGAACGTGACCGTCACTGGGGTGCGGTTCCATCCGGCCGCGTTCGCCTCCGGGTCGCGGGTGCCGCTGATTGTCGGCACGGTCTTGTCGATCTTGACGGTGGCCGAGCGGGTGGTCTCGACGTTGCCGGCCTTGTCCACGCTGGAGAACGCCACCGTGTGGACGCCCTCCCCTGCGACGGCGATCTTCGTTCCGTGCTGCGTCGCCGCGCCATCGAGGGTGTACGTGGTGTCGGCGACGCCGGAGAGCGCGTCAGCCGGGTCAAGGGTCAGCGTGATGTCGTCCTTGAGCCAGCTGGTCGGAGCCTCGAGCGCGGTGGCCGGGGCGGTCCGGTCGATGCGGACCGGCTCGCTGGTGGCCCGGGTGTTGTTGCCGGCGACGTCGGTGGCGTCGGCCTGGGCGACGAGACCAGGTCCCTCGCCCGTGATCGTCGAGCTGGCCGGGTTGGTGACGCCGCTGATGGCGTCGGTGGCCGTCCAGTCGACGGTGACGTCGTTGCGGTACCAGCCGTTGTCGTTGGGCTCGGTGGTGGCCGCACCGGTCAGGGTGGGCGCGGTGCCGTCAAGCAGGTAGGGACCGAAGGCCCGCTCGGTGGAGCGACCTGCGGCGTCGACCGCGGTGACGGTGAACGAGTGCTTGCCGTCGGTGGTGAGCTTCTCGATCGGCGGGCAGATCACGTAGCCGGAACCGGCGGCGGTGTCGGTGCAGGAGAAGGCGATGTCGACCGGGCCGGTGTACCAGCCGGACGCACCCGGAGCCCGGGCGGGCAGGGCGGTGATCGTCGGGTCGACCAGGTCCAGGGCCAAGCCGCTGACGGTGGTGCTGGTGGTGTTGCCCGCCTTGTCGGTGACGGTGCCGAGGATCGGCTCCGCGAGGCCCTCGCTGTCGAGGGTCACGGTCTGCGGGCAGCTGGCGATACCGGACAGGTCGTCGTCGCAGGTGAACTCCACGGTGACCTTGCTGATGTAGTAGTTGCCGAACTTGGTGCCCTTGACGACGGCAGCGATCGCCGGGGGCGTCGTGTCGACGTTGATGGCGGCCAGGGAGGTGCTGGCGCGGTTGCCGGCGTTGTCCACTGCCTCAGCGGTGACGGTCTGACCGGCGCCCTGGACCAGGGTGGTGGCCTCGGCGCACGCTGCGATGCCCGACAGTGCGTCGTCGCACACGGGCGTCGCAGTGACCTTGCTGTTGATCCATCCGGCGCTGTTGGCCTTGTCGCTGAGCGACAGGGCGACAGTCGGTGCGGCGCCGTCGAGCTTGACGCCCGACAGCGTGCGGGTGGTGGCGTTGCCAGCGGCGTCCGTGCTGTGCAGGACGACGTCGCCCGCTGCGGTGTCCTCGCTCAGGGTGCTCGAGGTGCAGGTGACCACGCCGGACTTCGGGGCCGGGTCGACGCAGGTGACCTCAGCGGTGACCGGTGCGCGGTACCAGCCGCCGTCGCCGGCGGGCGGCAAGGTGCCTTCGATGCTCGGCGCTGCGGTGTCCAGCGGGACGGTGAGCGCGGCCTGGGCGCTGTTGCCGGCGTTGTCGACCGCGTTGCCGACCTGGATGCTGGTGCCGTCGGTGGTGACGTCGATCGGGTCGGTGCACGTGGCGACACCGGAGACACCGCCGGCGACCCCGGTGTCGGTGCAGGTGAAGCTGACGCGGACGGCACGGCGGTACCAGCCGGAGGCGTTCGGGGTCGCGTCGGCAGCGGCGGTGATGCTCGGGGCGGTCGCGTCGACGGTGACGGTGACGCTGCGCTCGGTCTCGGCGTTCCCGGCGATGTCGGTGCTGGCATAGCGCAGGGTGTAGGTGCCGCTGCTGGCGAACGTGTAGCTGTTGCGCGCCGGCTGCAGGACGTCGTTGACGTACAGACGGCTGCTGGCGACGCCGGACAAGCCGTCGTAGGCACTGAGCTGCACGGTGGCGCTCTTGACCCAGCCTTGCGGGGCGGTCAGCGTGGTGACCGGCGCGGTCCGGTCGATGGACACCGCCGGGGAGGTGCCGGTGCCCCGGTTGCCGAAGCGGTCTGTCGCGGACGCGGTAGCCGTCTGGTTACGACCTTCGCCGATCAGGACGCTGGGCGCGGGCAGGTTCTCGGGGGCGACACCGCTGCCGGTGTCGGTGACGGTCCAGTCGACGGTGACGTCACCGCGGTACCAGCCGCTGACGGCGTTGGTCCGGGCCTTGCCGGTCACCACCGGCACCTTGGTGTCGCGCACCACGATGGTGGTGGTGAAGTTGTTGCTGTTGCCGGCCGCATCGGTCGCGGTGCAGGTCACTGGCGTGCTGCCGAAGGCGAAGGCGGTGCCGGGGTTCTGCGAGCAGTTGACCGCCAGAGGGCCGTCGACGATGTCGCTGGCGGTCGGCTTGACGTAGCTGACGGTCGCGCCGGAGGTGCTGGTCGCCTCGAACGTCTGGGTCGCCGAGCCGGTGATGTTCGGCTTGACGTCGTCGAAGCGCGTGTACGTGGCGACGGCGGTGCCGGTGCCGCCGGTCGGGTCGTTGTAGGTGCACGTCGCGGTCGTCGGGCCGACCGGCTTGGTCGCGCCCGCGATAACGGCGGAGAAGGTGTTGGTGGAGCCGCCGAACGGCGTCGCGCTGCAGCGTGGAGCGGCGGCGGTGTAGCTGACGCTGTCACCGTTGCTGATGCCGGTGACTTTGACGTCGGGGGTCGCGCCGAGCAGCGTCCAGGTGTTCGACCCCGGCATCATGACCTGGGCGCCGGACGCACCGTCGCAGCAGCCCTCCGCGCCGAACAGGGTCAGCGTGTGCGCGCCGGCGCTGAACGTGCGGGTGATGTCGAAGTAGGAGACACCGGGCGTGCCGCTGAAGTTGGGGTCGTACATGTCGAACGGGTTGTTGGTCGCGTCGACGCCGTCGACGAGCATCCCGCCGCCGAAGCCGTTGTCCGGGGCGATCCGCATCCGCCAGCTGGCGTTGTCCGCGGAGTTGATCGGGATGTCGATGCGGAACGCGTAGTTGTCCTGGCGCCCGCCGGGGCAGAACGTGCGGTTGCTCTGCCCGTTCAGGGTGCGGGCGTTGGTGTTCTTGCAGACACCGGGGCTGGTCGCGCCGCTGTTGAAGGCGCTCCGAGCGGCGTTGAGACCGTAGGTGGTCAGAGGAGAGATCACGCGGCTCTCCCACGTGGTCGGGAAGATCCGGTTGCCCGTTGCGGGGACGTCCGCGGATGCCGGAGCGGCGCTCAGGCTCAGGACGGGCAGCAGCGCGGCGACAACGGCCAGGACGAGCAGCACGAGCCGCCCTCGCGCCCCCCCATTAGCTGACGAAGACGGGGGGCGGACGGCCGCGGCGGCCGAAGCGGTGGGAGACAAGGCGTTCCTCGAAAGCACGGCGGCAGTGTGGATTCGCCCCTCGCTCACCCTGGCACCGGCGACCATGTCTCGGCCAGGGGTCAATGCGTCCTACCGCTGAGCCCGCGACGCTAGGAGGCCCAGAGCACATGGTATGTAGTCCCTTTTGGCCGGACGGGCCTGCCCATCTGGCGAACCTGCCGGGCAGCCAGTGCCACGCTTTTGACTCTTGAGGACCAGCGCACGGGTGAAGCACGTCCGCAGCAGCCGCCGGACCCGCACTGGTCCACTGCGTCGTATCCCGAGCCGTCGCCGCGACGACCGAGCGCTCGGCGGCATGAGCGGATGTTCGTCGCCTGAGAGCGAAGCGCTGACCTACTTGCTGTAGAGCGTGGCGTAGAGGCGGGGCCGTTCAAGACGATCGAGCGCCAGCGCCCGATGCTGTCGCTCGCGGGAACGACCTCGAGAGAGGAACGCGACCTGGAGTTCTAAGCCGCTATTCTATTGTGCTCCAGGTGACTCGTGCCTCGTTGACGCCAGGGCCGCCACAGCCTGCCTAGCGAATTGCAGATCAGGGGATGAGGAAGTCGCGGGTCAATCCCGCCAATCTGGAGCCAGAGTTGACGAGCGAGTCAAGTCGGCGGGCGAACTCTATGAAGGCGACCGTGCGCCACGGGGCGACTGGATTGTTGAGGTAGTGCGCGCCCTTATATGCGTCTTCGCATGGATAGGGCAGCAGTTCACCCGTCCATGTCGCTCGGTTGGGAGCCAGCAGAATGAATTGGTTGATGCCATAACCAGCAGCGTCACACTCCGCTCTCCACCACGTTCCAGGTAGAGTTGCAGACGCTATGTCACACTGCCAAAGGCCGTCACAGGTTGCCTGCTGCTGCTGCCCGGCTTCATTCAGGTAGTCGTTACTGCACTCCAGGGCGTTCGAGGGAGTGCCGTACGTCTTCACCTCAACGCCGATGGCGTGCCGCCGATCACGGAGTTAGTCCAGAGCCAGAACGAGGTCGATCGGCGACGATGGACTGTAGACCTGATGAACGCCAACAATATCGTCGTCGCCAGTCAGTGCTCGGGCCAGTTCGACTCCTTCGTCGCTCAGGAGCCCGGCGAGCAACACCCCCGTTAACGTCGTTTCCGGCGCGGGTCGAGCACGCCCCTCGATAGCAAGGTCGTCCAAGAAGGCACGCTGCAGCTTGTTACTGCGCTTCGGCGCCTTGCGCTCCTTCCTGGGCCCACACACCGTCGCAGCATGGCACGGGTGCCCACGGGCATCTTCACGGCGGAATCACGCCACTGCTGCAGGTGGGGCCCGCTGTCGGACAGGCGCCGGCGCGCCTGAGTGGCCTCGGCCTGGTCGA
The DNA here is from genome assembly GCA_025464695.1 of Frankiales bacterium. The sequence continues at coordinate 5,496 of JAODNQ010000166.1, forward strand.
GTTGTCGCTTAGGAACAGCGGTACGCACCCGACTGGTCCTCGTTGCGGCATAAGCGGAAGATGACTCAAGCCCGCCCGACTCCCATGCCGTGCACATAGAGCCGCTAGTTCGCGAACAACTCCGCGGGTACGTCCGAGAAACCCGATTGGTAGCCGGCGTAACCGGCATGACCGGGGTAGCCGGGGTAGCCGGGGTAGCCGGGGTACCCCGGGTAGCCCGGATACCCGGGGTAACCGCGGTAGGGCTGACTAGTCCGTCGCAGGAGCCGGTTGCCTACGACCGAGCCCAAGTACTTGCCCTCCTTGGTCACGGCGTCATCGTCATCCCACGGAAACCAGCCAATCCATCGCGCCGCCTTGTTGTAGAGGTAGTGGTCATCTGGCGACGTGCGAAACGCAATCCACGTGCCGCTCGTATCGAAGAGATAGACAGTCATCCGGCCACGGTAAGACGCACCTCCGACAGAGAGGCGCTGGCCCGGGTCATTTCTCTACGAGGTTGAGGTTGAGCTTGGCGCAGCGGCATCGCAGGGTCGTCGGGTTCGGGTAGCCCTCGGTGACGATCGGGTGGTTGCAGATGTCGCACTCGAAGACGGCCAGAAGAGCTCGGGTGGCGGCGACGGTTTCGGCGAACTCGCCGGGGCTGACCTCAAGCGTGGGGTTGAAATGCGTCATAACGTTGATCGCCCACTCCTCGACGCTGTACCCCTTCCTCGCCGCCTTCCACGCCGCGTCAAGGTCCTCGACGCGCGCTGTCTGCTCGGTGTTGCCCCACTTGGCCGCCGACTTCTTCGCCTTTTCGAGCAGTCGTGTGTACCGGGCGCCGACAGCCGTCAGGAGGGGGCCGAGTTCATAGCGGTTGTCCTCGCGGAACACGACCAGAGCGCCCAGGTCATGAGCGTGGGTACGCATCCGGTTCTCGAGCAGCTGCCGCAGCATCGGCGCGGCTGTGTTCACTGAGCCTTTGGCGAGTTCCGTGTCGATGCGTGCGAACACGTCGCCCTTCTCGGCACGGATTGGCCCGGTGTCGACGTGCCAGTCCTGGAACTCGATGACGTTGTCGCGCTTGACCACTCCGAGCTTCTCGATCGTCTTCGCCCACGGCTTCTCGTGAGTGGTGACGATGAACTGGACCCGCGGGAACTTGTCCAGGAGCAGCTCGCAGATCTTGCGACGATGGGCGATGTCGATGCTAGTGATGACGTCGTCGAGGACGACGAAACTAAGCTCCTCGCCGAGCATGTGGTCGAGTAGCGCCAGGTACAGGGCCAAGCCCATCCCGTCCTGGTGGCCCTCGGAGTGATATGCCCCCGGTGGAAACAATCCGAGGTCGTAGAAGCCGACGGCGAGGTCGAGCTTTCCTGCGGCCGGGGCGAGCTCGGCCCGGAACGTGTCCTCGTCACCGGCGTTCATTTGCTGGTAGTGGGCGGAGAACTGCGTCTCGATGCTGCGATATAGCTCGTCGAGCGCGGAATCCATCGCTGCGCAGTACTTCTCGTACAGCGCGTCGGCGATCCTCGCGTGCTCGTCAGCGTCGCGCTGGGTTGCCTTTGCGTGCGCGAGGCGTGTCCAGCGCTCCTGCGCGTGGGCGAGCCAGCCCGACGCCGCCTGCAGCTCCGACTGGTCGGGCAGGGCGTCGGCTGCCGCTGCGAGTGCTTCGACGGCAGTGCTCGTCTGAGTCGTCGTGCTGGTCAAGGTGGCGGCGGCCTCGCCGTGGGTACGGGCGTCTGCGATGGTGGCGGCGCTGTCCTGGGCGAGTCGCTGACGTGTCTGTGTCAGTTCTGCGGCCCAAGTCCGCATCGTCTCGGTGTGGGCTGTGCCAACCAGGAGTGTCGCAGCGCTTTCGGCCGCTGTGAGGATCTTGCGCTGGAGCGTTTCTAGCTGGACGCCCAGTTGGCTGGATGCCGTCGAGATCCTGCTCTGGACCGCTCCGGCGTGCGCCGATGCGGCGATCTTGCCGGTGAGGTGCGTGCGGAGGGCTTCTTCGCTGTCCCAGTCGAGGTCACAGACCGGACAACGACTGCCGCTGACCTGCCCAAGAGCAGCGACGAGCAGGGTCCGCTGTGCGAGGGCGTGCTGTGCAGCGGTGAGGTCGCCAAGTTCAGCGACGGCGGCATTGAGCTCGCCGACGAGTTCGGCGGTGCGGGCAGTGACGCTGATGGCGGTGGCTTGCAGCTCGGACGCGATCCGGACAGCGCCGACGCGGTTGATGCCTGAGGTCTCGCGGCTGACTCCGTCGTCGAGCGCGATCCAGTCCCGGCCGCTCGTCAGGTTCGCCTCAGTGAGCACAGGCAGGTTCAGCAGCATTCGGCGCTTGTTCGCCGCGGCGGTCACGTCGGCGCGGGCGGTCGTCCCGCCGCCGAGGAGCGCGGCGAGGTCCGGGGCGGCCGCTGCGACGCGCCCGTCGGCGGAGTTCTTCTCCTTGGTCAGCTGGGTCTTGGCGGTCCGGAGCGTCTGCCGGAGGCTCTCGAGGCTTTCGAGCTTGAGCAGAGTCTGGACGGCTTGGGAGCGTTCGCCGGGCTTGGCGAGGATGAACTTGAGGATATCCCGTCTGGTCAGGATGAGCTCGGTGTGCTCGCCGGCCTCGTTGACGGCTGCGCGGAACTCCTCGGTGTCGGGAGTGAGCTCGTACTCGTTCGGCCGGCGAACGGTCCTGCTCAGCGTTGCTTCGGTTCCTCCCTGAGTGCGGAACCGCAGGCTGACGCGTGCAGCGTCAGGGTTGCTGCGCTGCAGGACGTGCGGCCCGTGCACCTTGACGCTCACGCCGGCGGTGCCTTCTCCGGTGAGGCGCGCCACGCTGCCGGTGAGGGCGAAGTCGATCGCGTCAACGACGCCACTTTTGCCGGTGCCATTGGGTCCGTGCACGAGGAGCGATTCGCCAGCCATTTGAATAATCAGGTGCCGGATGCCGCGGAACTCGATGATCTCGAGCTCGACGAGTCGGATCACGCGGCACCTCCCGGCCGTGGGTCCGGCTTCGTGGCGTGCTTGCGGACGAGATCGACGACCTGCTGGGTGTCCGCAGCGGCGCCGCTTCGCGTTAGCAGGTCCCGGAGCGCTGTGGCGACCGGTTCTGGGATGGACTCGTCGTTATGGACGGAGGTCAGGAAGTTCTCTATGACGGTAATGCGGACAGTGCTCAAATCGCGGCCTTCGGGTGCTCGGGAGCCTTCGCTCCCATCGCTGCGGGTCGCGACGTCCAACAGGTTCTCACGCTTCGTGACGACTCGTTAGGGATCAGAGCTTCCTCGTTGACGCTGTCGCGGTGAGTCCTGTGCGAGGTTCGAGCCCGAAGCAGAAGTTGCATCGAGATCCGACGCCCCGTACCGCTCACACCCGCCGATGTCAGCCGTGAGCAGCACCGCGCGCGGCCTGTCGGAGGTGACGTCGCCTGGCGGTCCAAGTCCGCTCATCGGCATGAGCGAACGTTCGTCAGCCGCTTGACGAGCTTCCGAGCGCAGACCTGACGGTGCTCGGCGGTCAGCCGTGACCGGCGGCTCGGGCCGGAACATCCGAGGCGAAACGCCCACCTCGCCTCCGCCTGAGGGCCGCGACTAGTTCTCCACAACTTCGCGTCCCGGCCGTCGCAGGCGTCAAGAACGCCGTCATGGTCGAGCAGCACATGCCCACCGGGCGGGGGTGCTCGTGCCCGCCCAGGGCTACTCACCGAGTGCTGGAGGACGAGTCATGGCCGACCACAAGCGGCGCGGGTACGGCGACGGCGGCGTGAGCCCCTACGACACGGCCGCCGGCGAGCGCTTCAGCATCGTCTTCCGGGCCTTCGATCCCAAGCGCGGGGAGTCGCGTCAGTTCCGGGAGCGCGGCTTCAAGACGCGCCGGGAGGCCCAGACGGCGCTGCGGCAGCGCGTGGCCGAGGCCGAAGCCGGCCAGCACGTCGCCCCCGACGCCGAGACCCTCGCCGACTGGGTCGAGCGCTGGCTCGTCGCGGAGAAGACACAGGTCCGGCCCAGCACCTGGAGCTCCTACTCCCGGAACCTCCAGCTCCACGTCGTGCCGGCGCTCGCCTCGAAGCGCCTGCAGCACCTGCGGCCGTCATACCTCTCCGGCCTCTACGCCCGGCTGCTCGAGGGCGGACGAGCCGACCACGCGTCCGGCCGAGGGCTGTCGCCCCGCACCGTCCGGTACATCCACACCATCTTGCGCAAGTGCCTGCAGGGCGCCGTCGACGAGGAGGGGCTGCTGCAGACCAATCCGGCCGCGAAGGCCAAGCCACCCAAGGCGTCCGCCAGCGGCGACAAGCACACGAAGATCTCGTACTGGACCGGCCCGCAGGTCGGGCAGTTCCTCGAGCGGACCGCGTACCAGCGGCACCACGCCGCCTGGCTGCTGCTCGCGACCACCGGCATGCGGCGCGGGGAGGCCCTGGGCCTAGCCTGGGCCGACCTGGACCTGGAGGTCGGCCGGCTCTCCGTGCGCCGGACCCTGGTCGACCTGCTGGCCGGTGCAGTCCCCGTCTGGTCGGACCCCAAGACCGCAAAATGGCGGCGCACAGTCGACCTCGATGAACGCACCGTTGCCGTTCTCCGGTCACATCGGGCCAGCCAGGCCAGAGAGCGCCTCTCGACGGGTCCGAGCTACGAGCAGCACGACCTCGTCCCCGCGATGCCGGACGGCAGGCCCGTCCACCCCGAGCGGTCTAGCCGCGACACCGAGACCGTCGCCCGCTCCGACCTGCCCCGCATCCGGCCGCACGACCTGCGCCACACCTGGGCCGTGCTGGCCCTCCAGGCCGGTGTGCACCCCAAGGTCGTCCAGGAGCGACTGGGCCACTCCGGCATCAGCTTCACGCTCGACACCTACAGCCACGTCCTGCCCGCCAGGCAGACCAACGCAGCAGCCCAGGTCGCGGCGCTGATCTTCGGCTCGACACCGAGCCGACGCACCCGCACCGACCCGGTGACAGTCCGCTCGCATACGTCCTTGTTGGCTTGGAAGCAGCGGGTCTGAGGGCACCTGTCACCACAGGCTCCTCGACGACCAGAGCCCCTGACCAGAGATGCTGGTCAGAGGCCCTTTGATCTTGTGTCCGAGGGGGGACTTGAACCCCCATTCCCCGTAAAGGGAACTAGCACCTCAAGCTAGCGCGTCTGCCAATTCCGCCACCCGGACGAGGTGACCCGGCGACGTCCACCGGGGCGGGGGCAACCATAGCAACTACGGTCGACGCCGTGAGCAGACCCGACCGCGAGGACCTGTCCCGGCAGCAGGAGGCCCTGGCGCAGGCCCGGGCCGACCTGGCCGTCGCCCTCGACGACCTGTCGTCGGAGGCCCACACGGCGTCGCGCGCGGCCCGCAGCAAGCGCGGGGTCCCGGACCTGCCCGCCGTGCACGCTGCGGCCCGCGCGGTGGAGCGCGCCGAGGAGGCGCTCGACCTCGCCGCCCTTGACGTGCGGACCGCCGCCGGCGAGGACGCCTAGCCCGACACGACCTTCTCGGCCACGAGGGACAGCGCGAACAGGACTCCCACGAGGTTCGTGACCCGCTCGAGCAGCCGGCCCTTGACCTTGACCTTGACCTTCTCGGCCTTTGCAGGGCCGCCCTTGCCCGGCCCCTTGCCGGCCTTGGGCTCCTTGGTCTTCGCCACGGCGACCTCCCTGTCGTCGAGGAGGTCCTCGGCGCCAGAGCCGTCCACCTGCTCACCCGACCGGGCACACTCCCGCCCGTGACCCGGTGCGTGCTCCTGCTGCGCGGCCTCAACGTCGGCAAGGCGAACCGCATCCGCATGCCCGACCTCGTCGTCCTCGTCGAGCAGGCCGGCGGCGAGGCGGTCAGCACCTACGTGCAGAGCGGCAACGTCCTCGCCGACGCCGACGACCCCGTCGCGCTGGCCGCCCGGCTCGAGCGCGCCCTGGCCGACGTCGGGATCTCCAGCCCCGTGCTCGTCCGCAGCCGCGCCGACCTCGACGACGTGATCGCGTCCGACCCGTTCGCAGGGCGCGACCTGGACCCGAAGCTCGTGCACGTCGCGTTCCTGTCCGGCCCGCCGGACGCCGCCGCGGTGGCAGCGGTCGACCACGCCGCCCTGCTGCCCGAGGAGCTCGTGGTGCGCGGCCGCGAGCTCTACCTCTGGTACGCCGAGGGCGTGCAGCGCAGCAGGCTGGACCGGGTCACGAGGGGGTTCGGCGTGGTCGCCACCGCCCGCAACTGGCGCACGGTGAACGCCCTCCGCGACCTGCTCGCGGGCGCGAGCGGATAGCGTCGGCCGCATGGTCCTCGAGGTCGCCCTGATCGACGTGAAGCCCGGCTCGGAGAGCGCCTTCTCTGCCGCGTACGGGCAGGCGAAGGAGCTCATCGCGACCCTGCCCGGGGCGGGCGCGATGCGCATGACGCAGGGCGTGGAGACGCCGACCCGCTTCGTGCTGCTGGTCGAGTGGGACTCCGTCGAGGCGCACCAGGAGTTCCGCGACAGCGAGCGCTTCGGACAGTGGCGCGCCCTGATCGGTCCCCACTTCGCCGGCCCGCCGCACGTGGAGCACTTCCAGGACGTCTAGCTACGGCATCGGCATCCCGCCGGCCACCGTCAGCCGCTCCCCGGTGATGTAGCTGGCGGCGTCGGAGGCCAGGAAGACGAACGCGTTGGCCACCTCGACCGGCTGACCCGCCCGTCCGAGGGGCGTCTCGCTGCCGAAGTCCTCGACCTGCTCGGGCGGCATGGTCGCCGGGATGAGCGGCGTCCAGATCGGGCCGGGCGCCACCGTGTTCACCCGGATGCCGCGCGGCGCCAGCTCCTGCGCCAGGCTCTTGGTCATGTTCACCAGCGCGGCCTTGGTCGCGGCGTAGTCCATCAGCGCCGGCGTCGGCTCGTAGGCCTGCACCGAGCTGGTGACGAGGATGCTCGAGCCGGGCTGCAGGTGCGGCAGCGCCGACTGCACCAGCCAGAAGAAGGCGTACACGTTGGTGCGGAAGACCCGGTCGACCTGCGCGGTCGAGAAGTCGGCGATCCCGCCCTGGGTCATCTGGTAGGCCGCGTTCGACACGAGCAGGTCCAGGCCGCCGAGCTCCTGCACCGCTGCCCCGACGACGCCGCGGGCGAAGGCCTCGTCGGTGAGGTCGCCCGGCAGGGAGACCCCCTGGCGTCCGGCGGCCGTCACCAGTCGGACGGTCTCGTCGGCGTCGGACTGCTCGTCCGGCAGGTGCACGACCGCGACGTCGGCGCCCTCGCGGGCGAAGGCGACGGCGACGGCCCGCCCGATGCCCGAGTCGCCCCCGGTGACCAGGGCCCGCTTCCCGAGCAGGCGGCCGCTGCCGACGTAGGAGTCCTCGCCGTGGTCGGGCTGCACCTGCAGGTCGGTGGTGAGACCCGGGTGCTCGACCTGCTCGGCGCCGGGCTGGGGGGTGGTCGACGTGGTGGGGTCGGTCATGCCGGAGCCGGTGCCCGTCCGGGGACGGGTCACACGACCGGGGCGGGGCAGGGACGGTGCATGCCGTACGTCGAGCAGGGCGAGTTCACCCGGGACACGCAGTACGTCCCGGACCGCATCACCGCCGACGGGAGGGACGGCTGGCCGGTCGAGCCGGGGCGCTACCGCCTGGTGGTCAGCCGGGCCTGCCCGTGGGCCAGCAGGGCGGTCATCGTGCGCCGCCTGCTGGGGCTCGAGGACGCCCTGAGCATGGGCGTGTGCGGCCCGACGCACGACGAGCGCAGCTGGACCTTCGACCTCGACCCCGGCGGCCGCGACCCCGTGCTGGGCTACGAGCGGCTGCAGGAGGCCTTCTTCGCCCGCTACCCCGACTACCCGCGCGGCATCACGGTGCCGGCGATCGTCGAGGTCGAGAGCGGCACGCTCGTCACGAACGACTTCGGGCAGATGACGCTCGACCTCATCACGGAGTGGACCGCCCACCACCGCGAGGGCGCACCCGACCTCTACCCCGAGCACCTGCGGGAGGAGTTCGCGGTCGTCGACAAGCGGGTGTTCACCGAGGTGAACAACGGCGTCTACCGCTGCGGGTTCGCCGGCTCGCAGGGCGCGTACGAGGCGGCCTACGACCGCCTGTTCACCGCACTCGACTGGTTGGAGGAGCGGCTCGCCGGCCAGCGCTACCTGCTGGGCGACACGATCACCGAGGCCGACGTCCGGCTGTTCACGACGCTGGTGCGCTTCGACCCCGTCTACCACGGCCACTTCAAGGCCAACCGGACCAAGCTGGCCGAGATGCCGGTGCTGTGGGCCTACGCCCGTGACCTGTTCCAGACCCCCGGCTTCGGCGACACCGTCGACTTCGCCCACATCAAGAGCCACTACTACGAGGTCCACCGCGACATCAACCCGACCGGCATCGTCCCGAAGGGGCCGGAGCTGGCGGGCTGGCTGACGGCGCACGGCCGCGAGGAGCTCGGCGGGCGGCCGTGGGGCGACGGCACTCCCCCGCCGCCGGTCGCCGAGGCGGAGCGGGTCGACCCCGGGCACACGCCTCTCAGCTGAGGTACGCCAGCACCGCGTCGGCGTCGTCGGCCAGGGTCTGCGCGACGTCGTCGTCGTAGGGCTCGAGCGGGGTGACCGCGACCCGTCCGCCGGCGAGCGACCAGGTGGCCACCGCCCGCCCCTCGACCATCGCGAACGGCCGGAACAGCCCGTTGGTCGTCACGAGCTGCAGGTGCGGCCCGACGACGTCCTCCCGAGAGGTCCAGCCCAGCAGCACCGGCTCGAAGCCGCCGAGCAGCCGCGGCGGCGGGAGCGCGGGCACCGGCCCCCCGGCCGGTGCCCGCGCGCCGGTCAGGGCCTGCCGCGCCTCGCCCAGCGGTAGGGCGGCCCAGCGCGCGAGGTCACGGGCGTCGGCGGGCGCGTGACCTGCGAGGTACCGGCGGCCCAG
>JAODNQ010000180.1 GCA_025464695.1 Frankiales bacterium
GCTCGCCGCGCTGCCGGCCGCCGTCGGCCGCCCCGGCACGGCGGGCCTCGGCGTCCTGCGCTGGGCGCAGCAGGTGCCCGGCCCCGACGTCCTGCCCGACGCCGGCGTCTGGCTGCCCGCCGCCCTCGCCGACGACGCCGACCCCCGGGTCCCGCCGTGGCTGCGTCCGTTCGGCGGCGACGTCCTGGTCGCCCTCGACGACGACGGCCGGTACCTCGCGGGCGTCGGCCTCAAGCGGCACCACGACACCGGGCGCGAGATCGCCGTGGTGACCGACGAGCGGGCCCGCGGGAAGGGCCTCGCCCGGCGGCTCGTCGCGCAGGCGGCCCGGGCCGTGCAGGCCGAGGGCCGGGCCGTCGTCTACCTGCACGCCCCCGCCAACGAGGCCTCGGCCCGGGTCGCCCGCGCGAGCGGCTTCCCCGACACCGGCTGGCAGGTCCTCGGCTTCTGGGAGCAGCGCCCCTAGACCTCCCGCTCAGACCTCGACCGCCTCGAAGACCCGGGTCGGCGCGACCAGCTCCTCCTGGGCGGCCACCAGCAGCAGCTCGCGCGACCCTGCCTCCTCGGTCCGTCGCAGCAGCCCGAACACCGACGACGACGCCGCCAACAGCGCCTCGACCGGGTCGCGGGACCGCAGCCAGGAGGCGAGGAACAGGGCCGCCACGGCGTCGCCGGCGCCGTTCACCGACAGCCCCAGCTTCGGCGTCCGGACCCGGGCGTGGCGGCCGTCCTGCGACACGAGCAGGTCGACGGCGTCGTCCGGGGTGTCGTCCGTGACGAGCGACGTCGTGAGCACCGTCCGGGGTCCGCGCGCCTGCACCGCGGCGACGGCGTCCTTCACCTCCCGCAGCGTGCGGCTGGTCGTGCCGGCGAGCAGGTCGAGCTCGAAGTGGTTGGGCGTGACGAGGTCGGCCACGGGGACGGCGAGCCCGCGCACCAGGTCCGGCAGCTCCGGCGACACGAACACGCCCCGCCCGACGTCACCCATCACGGGGTCGCAGCAGTAGACGGCGTCCGGGTTCGCCGCCTTCACCCGGGCGACGGTCCCGACCACGGCCTGCGCGACGTCCGGGGAGCCGAGGTAGCCGGACAGCACGGCGTCGCAGCTGCCGAGCACGCCGCGGTCGGCGATGCCCACTACCAGCTCGTCGACCGAGGAGCCGTCGTAGACGCGGCCGCGCCAGGCCCCGTAGCCGGTGTGGTTGGAGAACTGCACGGTGTGGACCGGCCATGCCTCGACCCCGAGGCGCTGCAGGCAGAAGACGGCGGAGGCGTTGCCGACGTGGCCGTAGGCGACGTGCGACTGGACCGACAGGACGTTCACGACCCCAGCCTGCCCTGCGAGACTGGAGCGTGTGACCTCCCGCGAGATCGTCCCCCTGACCGCGCCGCCGCGCGTCACGCTGCGGCCGCCCGGGAGCAAGAGCATCACCAACCGCGCCCTGCTGTGCGCCGCGCTCGCCGAGGGCACCAGCCGCCTCAGCGGGGTCCTGCTCGCCGACGACACCCGCGCCATGCTCGGCGCCGTGGCCGCCCTCGGCGCCGACGTCGTGCTCGACGAGGCCGCGTGCACCGCGACCGTCACCGGCACCGACCCGCGCCGCCTGACGTCGTCGGTCGCGGTCGACGCCCGGCAGTCGGGCACGACGTCGCGCTTCCTGCTGCCGGCGCTGGCGCTGTCGCCCGTCCCCGCCCGGCTGGACGGCGCGGAGCAGCTGCGGGCCCGCCCGTTCGGCCCGCAGGTCGACGCGCTGCGCGCGCTCGGCGCGACCGTCGTCGAGGACGGCGCGCCGGGCTCCCTGCCGCTGACGGTGTCGGGGCCGCTGCGCGGCGGGACGGTGTCGCTGCCGGGGCACCTGTCGAGCCAGTTCCTGTCGGGCCTGCTGCTGGCCGGCCCGCTCCTGCCGGAGGGCCTGCGGGTGGAGCTGACCAGCGCCCCCGTCTCGCTGCCGTACCTCGAGCTGACGCGGTCGGTGATGGAGGCCTTCGGCGTGCGGCTCGAGCCGGACGGCTGGGCGGTCCGGTCGGGCAGCTACCGGGCCACCGCGTACGACGTCGAACCCGACGCGAGTGCGGCCTCCTACCTGTGGGCCGCGGCGGCCGTGACCGGGGGGACCGTCACGGTGGACGGGCTCGGCAGCAGCAGCCGGCAGGGCGACGTCGCCTTCGTCGACCTGCTGGCCCGCATGGGCGCGGAGGTCGAGCAGACCGCGACGTCGACCACCGTGCGCGGCACCGGCGTGCTGCACGGGATCGACGTGGACATGCGCGACGTGTCCGACACCGCGCAGACGCTCGCAGCCGTCGCCGTCTTCGCCGACAGCCCGACCCGGATCACCGGCATCGGCTTCATACGGGCCAAGGAGACCGACCGCATCGCGGCGATGGTCACCGAGCTGCGGCGTGCCGGCCTCGACGCGACCGAGGACGCGGACGGCTTCACCGTCGTGCCTGCGACGCCCTCCCCCACCACCTTCGCCACCTACGACGACCACCGCATGGCGATGAGCCTGTCGCTGCTGGGCCTGCGGGTGCCGGGGGTGCGCATCGCCGACCCCGGGTGCGTCGCGAAGACCTACCCCGGGTTCTTCGACGACCTCGAGCTGATGCGCGGCGGGCGCAGCGCCTTGCGGGCGTAGAGCTCCTCGTCGGCCCGCGCCAGCACGTCGGCGGCGCTGTCCCCGTCACGGGCGCCGGCCAGCCCGACGCTGACCGAGCCCTGCCCGGCGAGGTCGGCGTTGACGAGGGCGAACCGCTTCTCGACGTCGTCCTGCCCGGCGCCCGGCAGCACGCACACGAACTCGTCCCCGCCGTACCGCACCACGACGTCGTAGGGCCGGAGCCGGCGACGCAGGCTCACGGCGACGGCGACGAGCAGCCGGTCACCGGCGGCGTGCCCGCCCTCGTCGTTGACCCGCTTCAGGTGGTCGACGTCCAGGAAGGCCACGGTCAGCGCCGAGCCGGTGCGCTGCGCCCGCAGGACCTCCCGCTCGAGCTGGCGCAGCCCGGGGCCGCGCACGTAGGCGCCGGTGAGCACGTCGACCGATGCCTCGTCGCGGTCGTGCGCGGACGCTCCCCGGTCGTGGCCGGCCCGTCCCCGCTCCTCCGCCCCGAGGGTGCGGTCGTCGCGCGCCGTGCTGCGGTCCCGCTCCGCGTCCTGGCGCTGCCCGGCGCCGGCTGCCCGGTCCGCCGACGCCAGGGTGCGGTCGGCCGCCGCGTGGTACCGCGCCTCGACCGCCCGCCGTCGCGCGTCCTCCGGCGGCTCGCCGCTCTCGCCCTCGCGCTGCACCGCGTCGACGTCGCGCTCCTCGGCCGCGCGGTCACGGTCGCGGGCCGCGAGGTCGCGCACCCCGGACACCACGTCGCGGAGCTCGGCGGCGTCGTCACGCAGGTCGCCGGCGTCGTCCCGCTGGTCGGCCTCGACGTCCCGCTGACGGGCGGCGTCGTCGCGCCGCTGGCCGGTGTCGTCGACGTGCCCGGACCAGCCGTCGCGAGCGTCTGTCACAGCGCGCCCCCCAGCAGCCCCGGAGCAGCCCCTGCTCCCGGGAGAGCATGACAGACGGTCCGGGGCCGGAGCGCGTGGATCAGGTGCCGCAGAAGGTCCGGTACCCGTCGTCCTGCGGCCCCGGCTCGGCGTACCGCTCCAGGCCCGGCCGCTCCGTAAACGGGTCCGACACCGCCTCGAGCAACCGCGACACCGGTGCGAGGTCGCCCGCGGCACCGGCCGCGAGCGCCTCCTCGACGAGGTGGTTGCGCGGCACGTACACCGGGTTCACCCGGTCCATGGCCTCGGCGTCCGGGCCGAGCGCCCGCCAGCGGGCGAGCCACGCGTCGATGCCGGCGAGGTCCAGGAACAGGCTGCGGGCCGGCTCGGTGTCCCCGCGCGCGGCTCCCGAGAGGCGGCGGAACAGGGAGGTGAGGTCGACGCGGTCGGTCTGCATCAGGACGAGCAGGTCCTGCGCCAGGACGTCGTCGGCGACCGCCAGCCCGAGCTTGGCGCGCAGGCCGTCGGACCACGCCTGCCGGTAGTGCACCCCGAAGGCGTCGAGGGAGGCGACGGCGCGCTCGATCGCCGCGTCCTGGTCGTCGGCCAGCAGGGGCAGCAGCGTCTCGGCCAGGCGCGCGAGGTCCCACTGCACGAGGGCGGGCTGGTTGCCGTAGGCGTAGCGGCCACCCTCGTCGATGGAGCTGAAGACGGTGGCGGGGTCGTAGCCGTCGAGGAAGGCGCAGGGGCCGTAGTCGATGGTCTCACCGGAGATCGTCACGTTGTCGGTGTTGAGCACGCCGTGGACGAAGCCCACGAGCATCCACTGCGCCACGAGCCGCGCCTGGACCGCGACGACGGCGTCGAACAGCGCGCGGTACGGGTGCTCCGCCGACGCCGCCTCGGGGTGGTGCCGCGCGATCGCGACGTCGGCGAGCCGGCGCAGCAGCGCGAGGTCCTGCGAGGCGGCGGCGTACTGGAAGCTCCCGACGCGCAGGTGACTGCTGGCCACCCGGACCAGCACCGCTCCCGGCTGCGGCTGCTCCCGCCGCACGGTGCGGCCGGTCGCGACCACGCCGAGGGACCGCGTCGTCGGGATCCCCAGGGCGTGCATGGCCTCGCTCACGACGTGCTCGCGCAGCATCGGGCCGACGGCGGCGAACCCGTCGCCCCCGCGGGAGAACGGGGTCGGTCCGGAGCCCTTGAGGTGCAGGTCGCGCAGCCGCCCCTCGGCGTCGGTGAGCTCGCCGAGCAGCAGCGCGCGGCCGTCGCCGAGCCGGGGGTTGAAGCCGCCGAACTGGTGGCCGGCGTAGGCCTGGGCGACCGGGCGCGCACCCTCGGGCAGGTCGAGCCCGAGCAGCGCCCGCACGCCGTCGTCGCTGCGCAGCCGCTCCGGGTCGAGACCGAGCTCGCGCGCGAGCGGCTCGTTCAGCACGAGCAGCCGCGGGTCGGGGGCCTCGGCCGCCTGCCACGCGACCGCCATCTCGGGCAGGTCGGTCGCGAAGCGGGCGTCGAGGGCGAGAGGGGGAGGCGCCGTGGTCGTCACCCCCTGTCCAACACCGCACCCCCCGGCCCGCTTCCGCCTGTGGACGCCGTCGGCCCGGTGCCCGCGGGTCGCCGTACGGTGCCCGGGTGGTGGACGTCGAGGCGGTGCGCGGGCTGGCGCGACAGGTCGCGGGCCTCGCCGACGCGACCCGGGCGACGGCCTCCCGCACCCGCGACACGCACCGTGTGCAGTGGCAGTCGGTCGCGGCCGAGCGCTGGCGTCAGGACCTCGCCGGACGGGCCGACGGGCTCGAGCACTGCGCTGCCGACCTGGACGCGGCGGCCCGCGCACTGCACGCCCACGCGGACGCGGTCGAGCACCGGCTGGCGCAGGTCGCGGCCGCCGAGCGGGCGTTCGGCGACCTGCTCGACCGGGCCCGCACCACCGTCGCCGGGACCGCGCACGCCACCGGCGACGCGGCGCACGACGCCGCCCAGGCCGCCGCGGAGCGCCTGCTGGCCGCGGCGCGGTCGGTGCCCGGCCCGGGCTCGCTGTCGTGGCCGGGGTTCCTGTCCGGCCTGCACTGACGGCCTGCACTGGTGTCCGACCTGCACGGGGGTCCGACCTGCACGTCCTGCCTGCGCTGACGTCCGGCCCGCACCGGCCTCGGGCATCATCGCCCGCATGACCGGACCGGAGCGGACGAGCGACGTCGACCCGACCGAGGTCCGGTGGGGCGTGGTCGGCCCGGGGCGGATCGCGGAGAAGGTCGTGCAGGACCTCGCTCTCGTCGAGGGCGCCCGCCTGGTCGCCGTCGCGTCGCGGTCGCTGTCACGGGCGCAGGACTTCGCCCACCGGCACGGGGCGGAGACGGCCCACGGCTCCTACGCCGACGTGCTCGAGGACCACGGCGTCGACGTGCTCTACCTGGCGACGCCCCACGCGCAGCACGCCGCCGTCGCCCTCGCCGCGCTGACCGCCGGCAAGGCGCTGCTGGTCGAGAAGTCCTTCACCGCCACGCACGCCGGGGCGGTCGACGTCGTCGACCTCGCGCGTCGCAGCGGCACCTTCGTGATGGAGGCGATGTGGACGCGCTTCCAGCCGGCCGTCGTCGCGCTGCGGGAGCTCGTGGCCGACGGCGCGGTCGGTGAGCTGCGCTCGGTGCAGGCCGACCTCGGCGTGCAGCGCACGTTCGACCCGGCCGACCGCCTGTTCGCCCTCGAGCTCGGCGGCGGCGCCCTGCTGGACCTCGGCGTCTACGTGGTGTCGTTCGCCCAGATGCTGCTGGGCACGCCCGACACCGTCACGGCCACCGGCTCGCGGTACCCCACCGGCGTCGACGCCGAGGCCGCCGTCCTGCTCGGGTACGCCGACGGCCGGACGGCGACCCTCATGACGTCGCTGCGGTGCGCCCTGCCGGGCTCGGCCCGCGTGTTCGGCACGGGCGGTTGGATCGACGTCCTGCCGCGGTTCCACCACCCGCAGACGATCGTGCTGCACCGCGCCGGCCGCGAGCCGGAGACGATCACGCGGCCGCAGCTCGGCGGCGGGTACGCGCACGAGCTGGCCGAGGTCACGGAGTGCCTGCGCGCGGGGCGGAATGAGAGCGCGGTCATGCCGCTGCAGGACACGCTCGACGTCCAGCGCGTGCTGCAGCAGGCGGCCGACCAGCTCGGGGTCCGGCACACCGAGGCCGAGGTCGACCTGGCGGAGCGGCTGGCCTGACGGCTCTCAGACGGCCTGGGCCTGCCGGTGCTGCTCCACCAGGTCCAGGTAGACCGCGGCGTTCAGGGCGATCAGCTCGCGCTCCTCGGCCGTCGTCTCGCGGCGCACCTTGCCCGGCGTGCCGACCACGAGGGAGCCGGGCGGCACGACGGTGCCGGGGCTGACGAGAGCACCTGCTCCGATCATCGACCCGGTGCCGATCCGGGCACCGTTCATCACGACCGCGCCCATCCCGACGAGGACGTCGTCCTCGACGGTGCAGCCGTGCAGCACGGCCGCGTGACCCACGCTCACGCCGGCGCCGACGACGAGCGGGAAGCCGGGGTCGGCGTGCAGCACGCAGCCGTCCTGCAGGTTGGTGCGGTGGCCGACGCGGATGCTGTCGCCGTCGCCCCGGAGCACCGCGGAGTACCAGACGCTGGCCTGCTCGCCGAGCGTGACCGCGCCGACGACGCGGGCGGTGTCCGCCACCCAGGCGGTGGCGGCTACGTCGGGGGCCCTCCCGGGCAGGCTCAGCAGCATCGGCGCAGCCTGGCACGCCGTGGGCTCAGACGGGCCCGTGGACCGCGGGCGGGGCTCCCAGCTCGCGCAGCCGGCGCAGGTGGGCGGCGACGGCCTGGTGGAAGGTGCGGAACTCGCACGCCGTGAGACCCGAGGCCGCGACGAGGTCCCGGACCACGGTGGCGTTCACCTCCGGCAGCTCCGACCGCAGCGCGACCGGACGCAGGTGGTGGGCCAGGTGCAGCGTCATGCCGCCGGTCCAGAAGCGGGCGGTCCGGCTGCCGGTGCGGAACGACGCGGTGGTGCGGACCAGGTGCGTCGACCACGACCGGCCCGGCCCGCCCGGCTCCCCCTCCAGCCCCACGTTGATGTGGCCGACGACGAGGACGACCGCGGTGAGCAGGCTCCCCCAGGTCATGGCCAGCACCACCAGCACGGCCAGCCGGCCCCAGCCGAGGGCCAGCCCGTACGGCGTGAGGACGGCCGCGCACAGCAGCTTCTCGACGAGGAACGAGCCGGTCCGGCGCGCGGCGGTCGGGGTCTCTGCCCCGGTGACCACACCGGTGACGAGGTACGTCAGCTGGCTCTTCACCTCGCCGATCCACGCCAGGCTGTACAGCAGCGGGGCGTACAGGTGCTGGAAGCGGTGGACCGGCTTGAGCGGGGCTTCGGGGTGCAGGCGCAGCAGGCTGGACGACCGGGTGTTCTCGTCGACCGGGTAGACCTGCGACAGCCGGTGGTGGACCCGGTGCTTCAGCGTCCACTGCCCGACCCAGAGGCCGACGGGCACGGACAGCTGCACGGCGAGGACGTTGGGCCAGGCACGCCGCCCGAACATCCGGTGGCCGGCGTCGTGCAGGACCGTGAGCGTGCCGGTGCTGAGGCCGACGCCGAGCGCCAGCGAGAGCAGGAGCAGGCCGAGCAGGCCGGGACGCAGCAGCGCCGCGGCCAGCAGCACGGCGTGGTCGATCGCGCCGATGGCCGCCGCGTCGCGCCAGGGCTCGAGCCGTCGACGACGTGCCGACCTGCGCCTGCCCGGGACGGGACCGTCGGCCACGGCCTGCAGGGCGCTCCGGGGCTCCGTCGTCGTCATGACCATGACCTCACCGTCCCACGCGCAGCGCCCGCTGCCCTGCCCCGCGCGCCCGGCCGGGGGTGCGGCGCGGCCTATCCTTCGGCGGGGAGCACCCGGAGGACCGGGGGCGCCGTCGCCTCGTCCGCCACCACCCGCGGCGCGGTGCGCCCCCCGCCCCAGAGCAGGTCGGTGAGGGCGCCGGCCAGCGCTTCGCGGCTCATCGTCGGCTCGTCGAGCCAGCGCTCGGCGGCCGACCGGACCGCCCCGACCATGGCGAAGCCCCAGGGCTCGGCGCGGCCGGTGTCGCGACCCGCGGCGCGCAGCAGGTCGCCGATGACCCGGCTGAGGTGCTTGCTGATGACGGCGCTGTAGTCGCTGGCGGCGGCCGCGCTGGCAGGGCGCTGCAGGACGAAGCGGTAGACCTCCGGGTCGGCCTCCACCGCCCGCAGGAAGGTCTCGACACCTGCCCGGATCATCGACCGGGGGTGCGAGGTGCCGTCGACGGCGGCCACGACGTCCTGCACCACCCGCTCTCCGGCCTCCCTCCCGACGGCGAGGAACAGGTCGGCCTTGTCCTTGAAGTAGCGGTAGAAGACCGTCTTCGCGATGCCGGAGACGGCGGACACGTCGTCCAGGTCGATGCCGGGCCCGCGCTGCCGGACCGCCTCGAGGACCGCCTCGATGAGCTCTGCACGCCGGGCAGCCCGGTGGGCTGTCCAGCGCTCGCGCCGGCCGTCGCTGCGACCCGCACGCGGGTCAGGCGTTTGACGTGGTGTCATCTCGGTCACAAGAGTAGCGAGAACCAGCGTCACAGGAACTGGAGCGGACCCGTGGCACCGAAGGCCCCCGCACGACCCTCCGCTCTCCGGGACGGGGCGTCCCTGCTCCGCGACCGCGCTGTCGCCCTCAAGCGCCTGCTGGCGACCCCCGCCGCCGAGCTGCCTGCGCCGGTCCGCGTCGCCGAGCAGCAGGCTGCCGCCGACCCGGACGCGCCCCGCCCTCCCGACGCCGGGCTGCTGCGCGGGCTGGCGAGCCGCCTGACCACTCCCCTGCTGCCCGACGACTACCTGCACCTGCTCAACCCGCTGTGGAGCGCGCGGGAGCTGCGCGGCGTCGTCGTGGAGGTCGTGCCGGAGACCGAGCACGCCGCCACCCTCGTGATCCAGCCCGGCTGGGGCTGGTCGGGCGAGTACCGCGCGGGCCAGTACATCGGCATCGGCGTGCAGGTCGAGGGCCGCTGGCACTGGCGCTCCTACTCGCTGACCTCGGTCCCGACGCGGGGCGACTCCACCATCAGCATCACGGTCAAGGCGATGCCCGAGGGCTTCCTGTCCCAGCACCTGGTGGGTGGTCTCGCCCCCGGGACCGTCATGCGGCTGGCGGCCCCCAAGGGCGACTTCGTGCTGCCCGACCCGCCGCCCGAGAAGGTCCTGTTCCTCACCGGCGGCGCCGGCCTGACCCCGGTCATGGGCATGCTGCGGATGCTGCACCGCCGCGGGTCGATGACCGACGTGCACGTCGTCCACTCGGCGCCCACCGAGCAGGACGCGCTGTTCCGGGACGAGCTGCACGCGCTCGCCGAGGAGCACGACACGCTGCGGCTGCACGAGCAGTTCACCGAGACGATGGGCATGCTCGCGCTCGAGCGCCTGGACGAGGTCGTGCCCGACTGGGTCGAGCGCGAGACCTGGGCGTGCGGGCCGCCGCCCATGCTCGACGCCGCCGAGCGCGTCTGGAAGGCGCAGCACCTGACCGGCAAGCTCCACGTCGAGCGCTTCTCCATCCAGCTCGACGGCGCCGGCGGCGAGGGCGGCACGGTCACCTTCGGCGCGGGCGGCCGGACCGCCGAGGTCGACGGCGCCACGACGCTGCTCGAGGCCGGGGAGCAGGTCGGCGTGCAGATGCCGTTCGGCTGCCGCATGGGCATCTGCCAGTCCTGCGTCGTCCCGCTGGTCGCCGGCTCGGTCCGCGACCTCCGCAACGGCACCGTCCACGTCGAGGGCGACCGCGTCCAGACCTGTGTGTCCGCCGCCGCCGGCGACTGCGTCCTCGGCGTCTAGTCCCCCAAGAGAAGAGCACCCGCGTGGCTGTCACCGATCTCAAGGCCTTCGCCCACCTCACCGAGGCCGACGTCGAGGCGATCGGGCGCGAGCTCGACGAGCTCCGCCGCGACGTCGAGGAGTCCCGCGGGGCGTCCGACGCGGCGTACATCAAGCGGGCCATCGCGCTGCAGCGCGGGCTCGTCGTCGGCGGACGCGTCACGCTGTTCGCCAGCGCCTTCCCGCCCGCCTGGGTGGCCGGGACGACCATGCTCGGCCTGGCGAAGATCATCGAGAACATGGAGCTGGGCCACAACGTCATCCACGGCCAGTGGGACTGGATGAACGACCCCGAGGTGCACTCCAGCGCCTGGGAGTGGGACACCGCCTGCCCGAGCGAGCAGTGGAAGCACAGCCACAACTTCGTGCACCACAAGTACACGAACGTCGTCGGCAAGGACGACGACGTCGGCTACGGGATCCTGCGCGTCACGCGCGACCAGAAGTGGCACCCGGTCTACCTGGCGCAACCCCTCACGAACGCGGTGCTGGCGCTGCTGTTCCAGTACGCCGTCGCCCTGCACGACCTGAACATCGCGGAGATCCGCAAGGGCCGGAAGGACATGCGCACGACGGTCCGGCAGCTCAAGCAGATCGGGCGCAAGGTCGGCCGGCAGATCGGCAAGGACTACGTGCTGTTCCCGCTGCTGACCGGCCCGCAGTTCCTGTCCACCCTGACGGCGAACGCCACCGCGAACCTGATGCGCAACCTGTGGTCGTACACGGTCATCTTCTGCGGCCACTTCCCCGACGGCGCGGAGAAGTTCACGGTGCAGGAGTTCGAGGACGAGACGCCGCACGAGTGGTACCTGCGGCAGATGCTCGGTTCGGCGAACTTCAAGGCGGGTCCGCTGATGGCGTTCATGTCGGGCAACCTCTGCTACCAGATCGAGCACCACCTGTTCCCCGACCTCCCGAGCAACCGCTACGCCGAGATGTCCGTGCGGATCAAGGCGCTCTGCGAGAAGTACGACCTGCCGTACACGACCGGGTCGCTCGCCCAGCAGTACAGCCAGACGCTGCGCACCATCTGGAAGCTCGCGCTCCCGAACCGGTTCCTGAAGGCCACCGCCGACGCCGCTCCCGAGACCGCCTCGGAGCGGGGCGGCACCGTCCAGCAGCTGCGGGGGACGACGCGGACGCCGCGGCTGCGGAGCGCCTGACCCTGACCGCCGGCCTGGGCCCGCCGCGGGAGGAAGTCGTCGCGGGGCGGGCCGTCCGCAGCGTGGTGCTCGGGGACGCCCGGCCGGGCGTGCCCCCGCTGGTGGTCGTGCCGGGCCTCGGGGCGCTCGGGTACCTCCTGCCCACGTTGCGGCGCAGCGCGGGCTGGACCCAGGTGCACCTGCTCGACCTGCCGGGGTTCGGCCACCGCGACACCGCCCGGCTGCCGGCCGACCTCGCGACGGTGTCCCGGGTCCTGACGGCCTGGCTGGAGGAGGTCGCGCAGGAGCCGGTCCTGCTGCTCGGGCACTCCACCGGGGCGCAGGTGGCGCTCCGGGCCGCCGTCGCGGCACCGGCACGCGTGCGCTCGCTCGTGCTCGGCGGCGTCGTCTTCCCGCCCGGCCGCCGGACCCTGACGGGGGCGCTGCGCGGGGTCCTGCGCGCCCTCCCGCACGAGCGGCCGGGCGAGCTCCCGGCCACCTTCCCGTACTACCTGCGCGGCGCGCGCCGGCTGCCCGAGCTCGTGCGCAGCGGGCTGCGCGACCGGCCCGAGGACCTCGTGCCGTCCCTGCGGGTCCCGCTGCTGGTCGTGCGCGGCGAGCACGACGCGCTGTGCCCGCCGTCCTGGGCGGCGCTGCTCGCGGAGCGGGCACCGCGCGGTCTGGTGCAGGTCGTGCCCGGCGGCCACAACAGCGTCTGGACGCACCCCGTCGAGACCGACGCGGCCCTGCGCGGCGCCCTCGGTTGACGGCGGACAGCTACAGCCCGAACGCCTTCCCCAGGCTCGTCGCGCTCGCGCCGTTGCGCAGTGCCGGGGCCCCGACGAGGTCGGTCATCCAGCGGGTCCACGAGTAGTGCGTGAGGGCGGCACCACTGGTGGCCCCGTGCAGGGACGGCGTCGCCACGACCGTGAGCACCGTGTTGTCCCTGTTCGTCTCCGACTCGTCGAACGTGACGACGACGGCCAGCCGACCGGCCTTCCAGTCGGGGCCGGCCTGGACCGCCTTCACCCAGCCGGCGAGCCAGCGGTCCGCGGTCGCCAGGGAGCAGTCGTGCGCGTCGTGGCACAGGTCCGGCACGACCATGCCGACGTCGGGCAGCGACCCGCGCGCGACGTCGTCGTGCAGGGCGCCGGTCTGCGAGGTGCCGAGCGGCAGGTCGTTCGCCGCGCACTGCCGGGCGGGGGTGGCGTCCCGGTAGTAGGCCCAGGGGTTGTGCTTGACCGCGTAGCGCCCCGAGGGCGACGGGCCGCACCGTCGCGGCATGCCCTCGGCGTAGACGCGCGCGGAGTGGCCGCGCGCCAGGGCGACGTCGAACACGGTGCTGCCGTGCAGCGGGTGCGACGACGGCGAGCGGTCGTCGGTGACCGACGCCGTCGACCCGCCGGCGAGCGCGAGGTAGTTAGGCAGCGACGGGTGCGTGACGGCGCGGTAGCGCGTGGTGTGCCCGTAGGTGCGGGCCAGCGCGGCCAGCTGCGGCATGCCGGCCGTGGCCGACTGCGTCCCGTGGTTCTCCATCAGGACGGTCAGCACCTTGGTGACGTGGGGCGGGGTGCTGGCCACGACGGGCCGGGCGGCAGCAGGCGCGGCCGGCGCCGGTGCCGCTGGCAGCGTGGCCGACGCCGCTGCCGCGGGAGCCGGCGCCGGTGCCGCGCCGGGCTGCTGGGTGCCGCAGGCGGCGAGCAGCAGCACCGGCCCGAGCAGCAGGGCTCGGGACAGCCGAGAGGTGGTGCGCATGACGGGCTCCTCGTGACCGACCGACGGACCCGTCCAGTGCAGCACGGACCTCCACGGCTGCCCGCGTCCGTCACGACCTGGTCGCACCGGTCGACTGCCGTCGCTCTCCCGCGGCGTGACGTTCGCCGCGACGACGCCGGGATGACACGCACGGCGGGGACCGTTGTCGCCCTGTGCCTCCCTGCCGGGCTGCACCCGCCTGCCTCCGGAGGACCCGTGTCCCTGACGTCGGTCACGACGCCGCCCGACGTCGCTGCTCCGGCGCGCGCCGTGCCGGTCTGGCTGAGCCTGACCGCGCTGGCGCTCGGCGGCTTCGGGATCGGCACCACCGAGTTCGCCAGCATGGGCGTGCTCCCCGACGTCGCCGGTGACCTCGGCACGAGCATCCCGACGGCGGGCCACCTGGTGTCGGCCTACGCCGTGGGCGTCGTCGTGGGGGCCCCGCTCCTCGCCGTCGTCGGTGCCCGCCTGCCCCGCAAGGCGTTGCTGCTCGCGCTGATGTGCGCCTTCACGGTGGGGAACGCGCTGTCGGCGCTCGCTCCCACGTTCGGCTCCCTGACCCTCGCCCGGTTCGCCACGGGGCTGCCGCACGGCGCCTACTTCGGGACCGCGGCCATCGTGGCCGCGTCCCTGGTGCCGCCGCAGCGCCGGGCCCGCGCCGTCGCCCGCGTCATGCTCGGGCTGACGGTCGCCAACATCGTCGGCGTCCCCGCGGCCACGCTGCTGGGACAGCAGGCCGGGTGGCGCAGCACGTACTGGGCCGTCGCGGGGATCGGTGCGTGCGCGGTCGTCGGCGTCGCCCGGTGGGTCCCGCAGCTGGCCGCGCTGCCCGGTGCGAGCCCGCGGCGCGAGCTCGGCGCGCTCCGCCGCCCGCAGGTCTGGCTGACGCTGCTCGTGGGCGGGGTCGGCTTCGGCGGCATGTTCGCCGTCTACAGCTACGTCGCCCCCACCCTGACCTCGCTGTCCGGCTTCTCCACCGGGCAGGTCCCGATCGCTCTCGCCCTGTTCGGGGTCGGGATGACGCTCGGGACCGAGGTCGGGGGACGCCTGGCCGACCGCTCGGTCGTCGGCACGATCGCCGCCGGGCTCACCGCCGTCGCGGTCGTGCTCCTGCTGTTCACCGTCACCGTGCACAGCGCCGTCCCGGCAGCCGTCACGGTGCTGCTGATCGGGCTCAGCAGCGCGCTGTTCCTACCCGCCCTGCAGACGCGACTCATGGACGTGGCGGGCGACGCGCAGGCGCTCGCGGCCGCGGGCAACCACGCGGCGCTGAACGTCGCCAACGCCCTGGGTGCCGCGCTCGGCGGTGCCGTGCTCGCGGCGGGGCTCGGCTACACGGCTCCCGCCGTCGTCGGCGCGCTGCTCGCGGTGGGCGGCCTCGGCGTGCTCGGGGTGTCGGTGGTGCTGGAGCGGCGGACCGCTCGGGCTTGAGCTCTCACGGGAGAGCCGCAGGCTGGACCGCGTCCCGCCTGCTGCGTCACTCCCCCGCTGCCGCGCGGGCCAGCGCGAGCTCGAAGGCGGCGCTGACCGCGTCGAGTCCTGGCACCGAGGCGGCGTCCACCGCGGTCAGGGCGACCGTGTGGTCCTGACCGTCGAGGCAGGCCCGCCAGGTCACCCGGAACCCGTCGCTGACCTGCCCGGAGGGCCGGTACTCGGCGTCGAGGTCGAAGAAGTGCTCGCGGACCGCCGTCTCCACGGGGGCGAGCTGGCCGGGGGTGAGCCGCTCCTGGACCCGCCACGCCGCGGGGACCGCGTGCTGCTCGATCCGGCCGTCGACCAGGGAGGTCTCGACGTCGGCGTACTCCGAGTACGTGCCGTCCGGGGCGAGCCGTCGCACGAACGCCCCGCTGCGCTGCTCCAGCAGCAGGGGCCCCCCGTCAGCGCTCACAGGACAGCCTCCCGCAGCGGGTCCGCCGCACCCGGGCAGGAGCAGCGCCAGCGCCAGTGCCCCGCACGCGGCGCGCACTCACGCGGGGACCGGCACCG
>JAODNQ010000187.1 GCA_025464695.1 Frankiales bacterium
GGTCGAAGCAGCCGCCGGTCGCCACGACGGTGCCGCCGGCGGCGCGGACCCGGGCGACGACGTCGTCCGCCGTCGGCGCCGGGCCGGCAGAAGCGGGGGAGGGGGAGCCGACCCGGACAGAGGCGGCGCCGCCGGCCGCGACGAAGGCGGAGGCGGCGACGACGGCGCCCGCGACGGCCTCGGACGGCAGGGCGCCGTCGGCCAGCAGGCCGGCGGCGGCGGAGGCGAAGCGGTCGCCCGCGCCGCACGGGTCGGCGCAGGGGACGACGGGCGCGGGGACGACGGACGGCGGGCTGTCGCCCACGACCACGAGCGCGCCCTTGGCCGACAGGGTCACGCTGACGGCGGTGGCCTGCCAGCGCCCGGCGAGCTCCCGGGCCCGCGCGGTCGCGGCGGTCAGCGGTGCGCCGTCGTGGCCAGGGGCGAAGTGCTTGGCCTCGCCGCCGTTCGGGGTGACGAGGGTGCAGCCGGCGACCGGCTCCGGGCCGCGCGGGTGCGGGTCCCAGACCAGCGGGACGCGCAGGCCCTCGAGGGCGGTGCGCAGCCGCGGGCCGCGGGCGACACCGCGGCCGTAGTCGGCGACCAGCACGGCGTCGGCCTCGGCCAGCACCGCCGCGGCCTCGTCGGTCAGGTCCCCCGGCGTCCCGGGCGCGCCGCCGCGGTCCAGCCGCAGCAGCGACCGGCCGTCGGAGCGGACCCGGACCTTCTCGGGGGTGGCGCCGTCCAGGCCGAGGTCGACGAGGCGGACGCCGGACGCGGTGATGAGCGACGCGAGCTCGCGGCCGGCGTCGTCCTGCGACAGGGCGGTGACCAGCACGACGTCGCGGCCGTCGGAGGCGGCGAGCAGCGCGGCGAGCCCGGCACCGCCGGGTCGTGAGACCTGCACCGGCTCGTCGACCACCGGCACGGGTGCGTCCGGGCAGAGCCGGTCGACGGTGCCGACGAGGTCGCGGTCCAGCAGGGCGTCGCCGACGACGACCAGGGTCACGCGGACACCGAGGACGGGTACGGCTCGGCGATCCCGCTGGAGGGCCGGTCCGCGCCGACCTGCAGGTCGACCGCGGCGCAGACCAGGTGCAGCGCGACCTGGTGCACCTCCTGCACGGTGGCGGTCGCGGGCGCCTGCACGACCAGCGCCTCGTCGGCCTGCTCGGCCATCGGGTTCGGGCCGTTGCCGGTCATCGCCCAGACGGTGAGGCCGCCCTCGCGGGCCGCCTCCATCGCGGCGAGGATGTTGCCGCTGCGTCCGCTGGTCGACATGCCGAGGAACACGTCGCCGGGCCGGCCGTGTGCCTGCACCTGGCGCGCGAAGACGTGGTCGTAGCCGTAGTCGTTGCTGATGGCCGTGACCGCGGAGGTCTCGGCGTGCAGCGCGATGGCCGACAGCGCGGGGCGGTCGTCGCGGTAGCGCCCCACCAGCTCAGCGGTGAGGTGCTGCGCCTGCGCCGCGCTGCCGCCGTTGCCGGCGACAAGCAGGCGTCCGCCGCCGACGAGGACGTCGGCGAGGCGCGTGCCCCAGGAGTCCATCTGGTCGGGGTCGAGCAGGGGGAGGGCCTCGAGCAGGGCGGCGACGTGAGCGCGGCCGGACAGCAGGGGAGTGGTCATGAGGAGGACACCTCTTCCTCGACCGGCACCCCAGCGGGGAGCAGGTCGTCGTAGGACTGCAGGGTCAGGGCCGCGACGCGGTCCCAGGTGTAGCGGGCACGAGCCCGGCGGGCGCCGGCGGCGCCGTACTGCGTGCGCCGGGTCTCGTCGGACAGCAGGGCGTCGAGCGCCTCGACGACGGCGCCGGGGTCGCGCGGGCGGACGTGCAGGCCGGTGCGCCCGTCGACGACGGTGTCGATCAGGCCGCCGACCGCGGAGGCGACGACGGGGACGCCGCACGCCATGGCCTCGAGCGGGACGATGCCGAACGGCTCGTACCAGGGCAGGCAGACGACGGCGTCGGCGCTGCGCAGCAGGGCGGGCAGGTCCTCGCGGCCGACCCGGCCGAGGAAGTGCACGCGGTCCGCGACGTGCGCCTTCTTCGCGAGGGCCCGGAGCCGGGCCACCTGCGCGTCGGTGTCGACGTCGGCGGCGTCGGGGCCGCCGGCGACCAGCAGCTCGGCGTCGGGACCACCGTTGTTGACGAGGCCGGCGAGAGCGCTGATGGCGTTGCCGATGCCCTTGCGCTCCACCAGCCGGCCGACGTAGACGAGGCGGTGCCGGTCGGTGCGGGCGAGCGCGGGGCCGCGGGGCGTGAACAGCTGCGTGTCCACGCCGCACGGCACCACGCTGATCCGCTTGCGGTCGCCGCCGAGGCGCAGCAGCTCGAAGACCTCGTCGCTGCAGGTGGCGACGACGCGGTCGGCCTCGCGGACCAGCCGCGCCTCGACCTCCGCGCGCTCGGGCGGGCTCGTGTCGGCGTCGCCCTGGTGGCGCCGCTTGACGATCCCGAGCGCGTGGTACGTCATGACGACGGGGATGCCGAGCGGCTGCGCGGCCCGGAGGGCGGCGTACCCGCTCATCCAGAAGTGGGCGTGCACGACGTCGGGGCGGCTGCGCTTCCACTGCCGGTGCAGGTCGTCGGCGAAGTCGTCCATGAACGGCATCAGCTCGTCCTTGGGGACCTCGCACGGCGGGCCGGCCGGCACGTGGTCGACGGTGACGCCCTGACCCATCCGCACCTTGCGGGGGCCGGGGGCGTCGCGCCGCGTGTGCACGACGACGTCGACGCCGCGGCGCGCCATCGCGGCCGCGAGCGCCGCGACGTGGACGTTCTGACCACCGGCGTCGACACCGCCCAGCACTGCAAGGGGACTGGCGTGCTCCGAGACCATGGCGACTCTCACGCGCTCACCTCCGTCTTTCTCGTAGCCGGGCGTGCCGCGGCCAGCTGCTCGACGGCGTCGACGGCGGACGGCACCGGGACGTCGTCGAGGCAGGGGTGGCCCGCGACCGGACAGGCCCTGGCGCGGGACAGCGCGCAGGGGGCGGACTGGTCGCCCAGCAGGACGTGCGGCACCCGCCAGGGGCGCCACCGCTCGGCCGGGACGACCGGGGAGAAGAGCGAGACGACAGGGGTCCGGACCGCGGCCGCGAGGTGCGCCGGACCGGTGTTGCCGACGACCACGCAGGCGGCGCCCCGCAGCAGTGCGGCGAGGCCGGCGAGGTCGGTCGCCCCGCCGAGGTCGGTGCCACCGGCGGCCGCCACCTCCGCGGTCAGGGCCTTCTCGGCCGGTCCTCCGGTCACCAGCACACGGTGACCGGACTCCGACAGAGCGGACACCAGGCGCGCCGACCACGACGGTGACGGTTGCCTTGCCGGCACGCTCGCGCCCGGGTGCACGACGACGTACGGCGCCTCCCCGGTGAGGTGGGCGACGTCGGGGAGGTCGGTGCGCGCAGCGAGGCCGTCGTCGTCGCCGGAGGGCAGCTCGTACCCTGCCGCGCGGGCCAGCGACAGCTGCCGCTCCGCCTCGTGCAGGCCGGTCTCGGGCAGCCGGTGGCGCAGGTCCAGCAGGGAGCCGGGGAAGTCCTCGCTCGTGGCGCCCACCCAGGGCACACCGGCCAGCCGCAGGACGAGGGCGGTCGGGAGCGGGCTCTGGTGGAAGCTCGTGAGGACCAGCGCGCGGTCGACGCCGAGGGCGGCGATCCGGTCGACGACCTCGTGCACGTCGGCGGGCAGGACCGGCTGGGGCTCGGCGTCGATCCACGGGCAGTGCCAGACGAGCACCTCGTCGACACCCGGCAGCAGCCGGGCCGCAGCGGCCCCACGCGGACCGGCCAGGAACACGACGCGGTCCGAGCCGGCCGCCACCGCGCGCACGGCGGGGCCGCACAGCAGGACGTCGCCGTCGCTGTCGAGCCGGACGACCAGCGCTGTGCTCACGCCGGGACGCCGAGGAGGTCGAGCGCGCCGAGCAGGTCGGGGGCGACGTCGGGGGCGGCGTCGACCTCCTCCTGCCGGGTGACCGGCGTCGGCACCAGGACGGGCCGGGCACCGGCGGCGAGGGCAGCGCCGACGTCGGCCCCGATGTCCCCGACGACCGCGCACTCCTGCGGCGGGACGCCGAGGGCCGCGGCCGCCTGCAGCACGAGCCCGGGCGCCGGCTTGCGGCAGGAGCAGCCGTCCTCGGGCCCGTGCTCGCAGACCAGCACCGGGCCCAGCGGGCCCACCAGCTCGGCGAGCCGGGCGTGGCAGGCGTCGGCGTCGGCGCGGGTGAGCAGGCCGCGGGCGATGCCGCTCTGGTTGGTCACGACGGCGGTCGGGATCCCGGCCGCCCGCAGCCGGGCGAGGGCGGCCGCGGCCTGCGGGACCGGCTGCACGAGGGCGGGGTCGCCGTTGTACGGGACGTCGACGACGAGCGTGCCGTCGCGGTCGAACAGGACCGCGCGCACCGTCACGTGCCGCGCCGAGAAGGCGCGGTGCGACGGGGGCGGGGCAGCAGCACGAGGCCAGAAGTGCCCGGGGTCGCTCTGACGAAACAAGTCCCTTACGGAACGTCCGGGACAGACGAGGCTTACCCGGCGAGAGCCTGCTCGGCCGGCTCCCTGAGCAGCTGCAGGACCGCACCCTCGAGCGCGCCCTGGGTAGCTGGCTGGCCGAAGACACCGTCCACGCCGAGCTCCTCGAGGTCGCGCGCCACGGTCACGCCGTGCTCGTACAGGTCGATGATCCTCGGGTCGATGTAGGACGACCGGCAGACCGCGGGCGTGTTCCCGAGGTAGCCCGCGACCTCCTTCACCACCCGGGTCACGGCCCGCTTGCGGGCCGTCGCCGTCGGGGCGGCGTCGACGGAGACGGCGAGCCCGACGGCCGTGAGCACGGTGGCGTTCCAGGTGCGGAAGTCCTTGGCGCTGTAGTCGCCGCCGAGGAGCTCGCGCAGGTGGTCGTTGATGTCGTGGCTCTTGACGTCCACCCAGTGGCCGCTCTTCTTCGAGCCCTCCCACCAGGCGAGCAGCTCCTCGCCGCCCTGCCGCCGGCGCTTCATCGCCGTGACGACCGCGCAGACGTCGGCGTCGGCGACCTGCTGCACGCGGTGCTTGCCGCTCTTGGCCGTGTAGTCGAAGGTGATGACGCCGCCGCGGCTGACGGTGACGTGCTCCTTGCGGATGGTCGCCAGGCCGAAGGTGCCGTTCTCCTCGGCGTACTGCTCGCTGCCGACCCGGAAGAAGCCGAGGTCCAGCAGCCGCACCGCGCACGACAGCACGCGCCGTCGGGTCATGCCGTTCTCGTGCAGGTCGCGCTGGACCGTCTCGCGGGCGTGCGGCAGCGCCTGGGCGAAGTCCAGGATGCGCTCGTGCTTGGCGAGGTCGCGCATGACGCGCCACTGGTCGTGGTAGCGGTACTGTCGCCGACCCCGTGCGTCGACGCCGGTGGCCTGGATGTGGCCGGTGGCGACCGGGCAGATCCACACGTCCTCCCACGCGGGAGGCAGCACGAGGGCCTCGATCCGGGCGAGGGTCGCGGCGTCGGTGACCGGGTTGCCGCCGGCGTCGACGTACCGGAAGCCCTTCCCGGAGCGGACGCGCGACAGGCCGGGGCTGGAGCAGGAGACGCGGCGCAGTCGGGGCACGAGTGTGACGTACCCGTGCCCCGACAGGCGCACGCGAGGCTCAGACCTCGGGCTCCAGGTGCATCGCCGACTCCTCCGCCGAGTACCCGCCGAGGTCGGTGCCGAGGTCCGCGGCGACCATGTCGGCCTCGGTGTCGGTGCGAGCGCCCTCGTCGGGCTCGACCAGGCGGCCCACGCCCTGCCCCGCGCCCTCGCTGAACGGCGTGTCGGCGCCCTCGGACTCGTCGGCCGGGCGGTCCACGGCGTCGAGGACGTCGGGCACCTCGCGGTCGAGGCGGCCGGTGAGCGACTCGCCGTCGTGCATCTCCTCCGCGGTGGTGCCGAAGTCGTCGACGGCCATCGCGGTGTCGTGCGGCGGCTCCATGCCGTCGCTGCCGCCGGCCTCGCCGGCGACGTCCTGGGGGGAGCGGACGTCACCGGGGTCGGGGATGCCCTCGGCCTCCATCGCGGACGGCGGCTCGGGGATGCGGGAGGTCATGAGGTGCTCCAGGGGTCGGAACGGCTGCGGGACGGGCTGGACGCGCCGCGGGGCCGCCCCCGGAGGGAGCGGCCCCGCAGCGGAGGGGTCAGGACTGCTTGACGGTGGTGCCGGCGGCCGGGGTCGCGCTCTCGATGGTCGTCTTGAACGACGCGAGGCACTCCTCGACCATCTTCTGCGGGTTCGCGAACAGCTTCGCGACGGCCTCGCCGAGGATGCCCGCGGGCGGGTCGTACTGGAGGCTGACCTCGACGCCGGTGGTGCCGCCGTGGTCGTCGAAGCGGACCGCGCCCGCGTTCTTGACCTCGAGGCCGCTGCTGTCCTCGGTGGCCCACGCGATGCGCGTGTTCTCGACGTCCTCGACGATCTTGGCGTCCCACTCGACGGTCTTGCCCAGCGGGCCCGAGACCTTCCAGTGGGTGACCTGCGTGCTGCCCTGCAGCGGCTGCACGGACTCGACGTCCGGCATGATCTGCGGCAGGTTCGTCAGCCCTCGCCACCAGGCGTAGCACTGGCTGGCGGAGGCGTTGACCTCGATGTAGTGCGCGACGGATCCCATGGTTCTCCTCGGGTCAGGGGGTGGAGCAGGGGGCGGGGGGCCGGGTCAGACGGTGTCGGACGCCGCGGCACCGGCCATCGGGGCAGCGCCCGTCTCGTAGCCGCTGGTGCTCGTGCCCGTGGTCAGGTCGACCGTGTCCGTGGGGGGCGCGCCGGCGGCCGCGACACTGCTGATGGTGTCGTTGGCCTTCGTCTTCGCGGTGTCCGCGAGCGTGCTGGCGGTCTGCGTGAGGTTGCTCGTGACCTCCTGCACGGCCGGCATCCCGGCGAGCTCGCGGGCCTTCGCGACGATCTGCTCGTAGCGCTGCGTGCCGGCCTTGGCGCCGAGCACGTAGCCGGCGCCGAAGCCGGCGGCCAGGGTGAGCTTCTTGATCATGGGGTTCCTCCCGGAGTGGGTGCTGCTCGCCCCCTACCCCGACCGGACCCGCTGCCACACCCGCCTGCGGTGAGCCCTGCCGCTACCGCTTCCAGGCGTAGTCGCGCAGCGCGGACCACTGCTCGGCCCGGACCTCCTCGTAGGTCCACAGGCTCGCGCCGACGGCGCCGCCCCGCTTGGCGACGTCGAGGAAGCGCAGCGTCTCGGCCCGGCTGGGCAGACCGCGCCGGCCGCCCTCCTGGCCCATGTCGTAGCCCTGCCCCACCGGGGCGACGGGCAGCAGCCGGGAGAGCCGGGACAGGGACTGCACGACCAGCTTCCCGGGCTCGTTGCAGGACCAGTAGACCATCGGGACGAACAGGTCGGCGTACGGCGCGAAGGCCGCGTACGGGAACGAGGCGAGCCGCTTGGGGGTGGGCCGCGGGACGGTCGCGGCCACCGGCCGGGTGCCGGCGGCGCGGCGCACCAGCGACAGGTAGAGCCGCACCCGGCGGTCGGTGGCGTAGGTGCCCTCGGCGGCGGTCTCGATGTCGGGCGCGAAGGCGTCGGCGCCGTCCGCGAAGGCGCGCGTCGCGCGGACGGCGTCCTTGGCGGGGTCGGACAGGTACGGGAAGTCCCAGGCGACGACGGTGAGGCCGGCGGCGTGCGCTGCCGGGACCAGCCGCCGCAGGAGGGGGCCGCCGTAGTAGCCGGTGCGCCCACCCGTGCGGACCCAGACGTTCTGCAGGCCGGCCGCCCGGGCCTTGGCCACCACCGCGGCGACGTCGACGCTCTGCGACGTGAAGTTCGTCGTCCAGACCCCCTTGCCGGCGACCGCCGCGAGGG
>JAODNQ010000244.1 GCA_025464695.1 Frankiales bacterium
CGTACGCCCTCCGGATGCCGGTGGTCGAGCTGATCCGCACCGCCGACGAGCCGCGGGTCACGGGACACCTCGGACCGGACGTGCTGGGTCCGACCTGGGACGAGGACGTCGCCGTCGAGCGGCTGTCCCGGGACCCCGAGCGGCCGGAGGAGGTGGTCCGAGACCGTGGGGGCCGCGGAGGCGGAGGGCAGCAGGCCCGCGGACAGGGCGCTGACGGACAGCAGCCCCGTCGTGAGCAGGAGCAGAGGACGACGACGCAAGGGACAGCCTTCCGGGAGCCGGCACCGTGGACAGGGGCTCCTGCACGCGGTCATGACGTCCTTCGACGCCGACCCTGCCTCCTCCTGCTGTTCGCCAGGTCACAGCACGGGCACGATGGTCCCGGACGGGGAGGAGGTGGGCGTGCCGGAGGGCGACAGCGTGTGGAAGGCGGCCCGCCGGATGCGCGAGCAGCTGGTGGGGCGCACCGTCGTGCGCTCGGACTTCCGGGTGCCGCAGCACGCCACGGCCGACCTCTCCGGCCGCACCGTCACGGCGTTCGACTCCTACGGCAAGCACATGCTGACCCGGTTCAGCGGGGCCCTGACGCTCCACACCCACTTCGAGATGGACGGCGCCTGGCAGGTCGTCGGCGAGGGCAAGCGGCTCCCGAGCTCGTTCGACGACGAGGTCCGCCTCGTGCTGCAGACCGACGGCCCGACGGCGTACGCGCTGCGGATGCCCGTGCTCGAGCTCGTGCCGACCGACCGCGAGTCCGACGTCGTCGGGCACCTGGGGCCGGACCTGCTCGGGCCGTCCTGGGACGAGGACCTCGCCGTCGCCAACCTGCTGCGCGACCCCGACCGGCCGCTGGTCGAGGCCCTGCTCGACCAGCGGTGCCTGGCCGGCATCGGGAACCTCTGGGCGGTCGAGACCTGCTACCTGCGGGGGCACTCCCCCTGGACGCCCGTGCGCGACGTCGACCTGCGGGCCACCGTCTGGCTGGCCCGCCGGATGATGCAGCACTCCCTGGAGCACCCCGGGCAGGTGACCACGGGCGACACCCGCCGCGGCATGACCCACTGGGTCTACGGCCGCGCCGAGCGCCCCTGCCGCCGCTGCGGGACCCCGGTGCAGTTCCGCGACAGCACGGGAGCCCCGTACGCGCGGGAGACCTGGTGGTGCCCCTCGTGCCAGCCCGGGCCGTTCCCGTCGCTCGAGGAGCGGCCGACCCGGCCGGGGCTGCGACGCGGGGTGAACGAGGAGTCGTTCGGGTCGAGGACGAAGCGGATGAGCGGTCGCCCGGGCTACAGCAGGGGCAGCCGTGCCTGAGGGCGACACCGTCTGGCTGGCCGCCTCGCGGATGCACGAGGCGCTCGCCGGCAAGCTGCTCACCCGGACGGACTTCCGGGTGCCCCAGCTGGCCACCACCGACCTGTCCGGGCGCCGAGTGCTCGAGGTCGTGCCCCGCGGCAAGCACATGCTGACGCGCCTCGAGGGCGGGCTGACGCTGCACACCCACTTCCGGATGGACGGCTCCTGGCACCTCTACGCCAAGGGCGCCCGCTGGGGCGGCGGTCCCGACTGGCAGGTCCGGGTCGTGCTCAGCACCGACGACGTCGACGCCGTCGGGTACCGGATGCCCGTGCTCGCCCTGATCGAGACCGCCGACGAGGCCGACGTCGTGGGCCACCTGGGGCCCGACGCGCTCGGGCCGGACTGGGACGCCGACGTCGTCGTCGCCAACCTGCGAGCCGACCCGGATGCCGAGGTGGGCACCGCCCTGCTCGACCAGCGCCTGCTCGCCGGCCTCGGCAACCTCTACCGGTGCGAGGTGCTGTTCGTCCGGGGCGTGTCCCCGTGGACCCGGGTCGGCGACGTCCCCGACCTGCGGGCCCTGGTCGAGAAGGGCCGCCGGCTGATGGACGCGAACAAGGAGCGGTGGGAGCAGTCGACGACCGGGTCGCTGCGGGCCGGCGAGGACCACTGGGTGTTCGAGCGGACCGGCCGGCCGTGCCGCCGCTGCCGCACCAGGATCGCCAGCGCGGAGCAGGGCCCGGCGCCGTACGCCCGGCTGACCTACTGGTGCCCCCGCTGCCAGCCCGGTCCGTCGCCCGCCCCGGCGCCCCGGGCCCGGGCCCCCCGACCGCTCGGGCGGACGTCCTACCGGCCCTGACGTGACACGGGTTCAGGAGTGTGCGCAGACTGCCGACGGGAACAGCAGCG
This sequence comes from Frankiales bacterium, assembly GCA_025464695.1. Next base: position 2,206 of record JAODNQ010000244.1, read on the forward strand.
ACTCCAGCACTGTTCCAGCACCCAGCAGCCCGCCCAGCGGCTGCCCGGAGAGCGATCAGCCTCCGGTCCCGCACCGCCTGATCCCGCGCAACGGCGCACAGGACAGGCACCGTCACACGCCGCAGCGCAGATCGCTCGCTGCCGGCCGCAGAGAGGAACGACCCCGTGAACGACCTCGGGCCCTGGGACGACTGAGTCCCGCACGCACGCACGACGGCCGCTCCGCAGCACTGCTGCGGGGCGGCCGTCGCCGTCCGCGCCTCAGCCGACCGGCGTCGACTCGACGGTCGTGGTCCCGGTACCGGCGTCGTGGGTGATGCTGCCGTGCTCGAAGGGGCTGCGCCGGACGCCGGGCGAGACCTCCTCCTCCGGCCCGGTCGGGTAGCCCAGCGGCCCGGCCTCCGCCCCCGTCTCGACGTACCGCACCGCGACCGGCCCGAGGACGGCGTGCGCCCCGGTGCGCGGGTGCAGGCTGATCCGGCCGGCCTGGTAGGTGGTCGCGCTGCCGCCGTCGCCGAGCAGCCGCTCGTCGGCCGTGGGGAACCCGAGCGGGCCCGCCTCGCCGCCGGTGAGGGCGTACCGGTCGGCGGTGGGCCGCCGGCACAGGAAGGCGCCGAGTCCGGGCAGCCAGCTGATGCGCCCGTGCTCGAACCGGCTGGCCCGGCCCTGCCCGACGACGAGCTCCTGGCCCACCGGGAAGCCCAGCGGGCCGCCCTCGGCGCCGTCCTGCTCGTACCGGAGCGTCACGGCAGCGCGCGTCTCCCACGCGCCGGTCTGCGGCGACCAGGAGATCCGGCCGTACTGGAAGCGGCTGGCCCGACCGACGCCGACCACGAGGGGGGCAGCCGTCGGGAACCCCAGGGACCCGGCCTCTCCCCCGGCGACGACGTAGCGCGTGCTGATCGGCCCCACGGTCTCCTTCGCACCCGTGGCCCGTGACCAGCTGATCCGGCCCCGCTGGTAGCGCTGCGCCCGTCCGCCCGCGACGTCGAACTCGCGCCACACGCTCGCCCCGAGCACGGAGCCGTTCTCGCCGATGGCGGTGTACCGGGCGGTGATCGGCGACCAGGCGAGCGGCAGGTGGTCGCTGTTGTGGTCGCGGGTGCGGTTGTCGGTGGCGGGCGCCGTGGAGCAGGACTCCCAGGTCCACGGCGGGGTGCAGGACACGACCCGGCACTGCACCGCCCCGACCTGGCGCACCTGGGTGTTGCACTGCCCGTAGCGGAACGCGTTGCAGCAGTTGCTGCGCTGGTCGCAGGAGCCCTTCACGCTGCCCGTGCAGTGGCAGGACCAGCAGCTGGAGGAGCAGATGCCGGCGCGGGCACCGGGGCTGCTGCAGCGGCTGCAGGTGGCGTTGCAGTCGACGATGTAGCGGGCCTTGCCCCCGCAGAGCGAGGCGCCGTCGGCCTTCCACCAGCCGGCCGCGATCGAGCCGGGCGGGCAGGCGTTGACGCCGCCGTTGATGGTGGCGCAGAAGACGGTCCAGCCGGAGCCGCGACCGGTGCCGGGGCCGCAGACGCTGGCGTAGGCGGTGCCGGGGCGCAGCACGAACCCGGTGGGGTCGACGGCCAGCGCGCTGCCGACCACGCCCGCCCGGACGAGGAACCCGCGGCGGCTGGTCCGGCCGCTGAGCCAGCCGGTGACGCGGTCGACGGCGCGCTGGCTGAGGGTGCTGGCGCCGACCTCCCCGACGGCGGCCAGGGCCTGCTGCTGAGCGGTCATCGCGCCTCCACGTCGAGCTGGGTCAGCAGGGCGCGCACGGTGGCCGCGCCCGCGACCCTCCGGGCGTGGCTGCCGAGGACGGCGTACAGGCAGAACGGGCGGCCCGCCACGGTGAAGAACCACTGCGCACCGCTGCAGCCCGCGACCTGCTGCTGCATCGCCGACGGCGAGAAGTCCCCGGGGCGCACGACGGGCAGCCCCCGCGCGGCGAACAGGACCGCTCCGGCGTCCTCCGCGTCGTACTCCAGCAGGCTCACGAAGACGTCGTCGGGGCCGAGCAGCTGCCAGACGCCGCTGCCGAAGTCGCCGCGCTCGACGGGCAGCGGGACGGTGGCGGCGTGCAGCAGGAGGTTGCGGCTGCGGTCCAGCCCGGACGGCGGCTGCGCCCGGAGCCGCACCTCCCAGCCGGGCGGCAGGTCGAGCCCGACGCCGCCGGCGACCAGCCTCACACCAGCACCGCCAGGGCGCCGACCGCGAGGAGGGCCGTCGTCGCGCGGGCTGCGACCGGGCCGGTGCGCTGCAGCCGGGCCGCGGCGCGGTGGAGGTCCTACGGCGTCCGCACTCCCCGCAGAGCGAGCAGGGGCAGGCCGCGGACCAGGCCGAAGACCGCCCCGACGACGACCGCCTGCCGGACGTCGCCGAGGAGCACCAGCACCGCGAGCAGGGCCGGCGTCGCGGCGCTCGTGACGACCGTGACCACGCCGAGGCCCAGCTGGTAGCCGTAGCCGCCGCCGTAGACCCACCCGCGGTAGCGCGTCAGCCAGTCCTCGTCGACCTGCCGGCGCCCCAGGCGGACGCCCCGCAGGTCGGCCAGGGCCGCGAGCGCCAGGACCGCGGCCGCCAGCCGCACGGGGAGCCCGAGCAGGACGCCGACCAGCCCGAGCAGCAGCCCTGTGGTGGCACCGCCGAGCGCACCGCCGAGCAGGTGCGCCGCCACTGTCAGGCCGTGGCGCTGTCCGCGTGCCTGCTCACCGAGCGGGCTGATGCTGGTCAGCATCGACTCGCCTCAGGGGGACCACGTCGCGCGCAGGGCGGCGACGGCGGCGAGCGGGAGGCCGACGAGCAGGAGGCCGGTCATGTGAGGCTGTCGTGCCCGGGAGCGATGCCCGCGGCGAGCAGGGCCACGTCGTCGCGGCGCTCCCGACGACGGCCCCTGGTCGCCCGGTCCCGCCCGTCTCGGGAGGACCGGCTGTCGCGGGACGACTGGCCGAGCAGGTCCGCGACCTGGGGCCAGGACGCGCCCGAGCCCTCCCCCGCGACCCGGCCCCCGGACACCAGCACGAAGTACGGCGACCCCGGGACGTCGAAGGACTCCCACGCCTGGGTGGAGTGCACCAGCGGGACGACGCCGGGCCGGCGCTGGCGGAGCGCACTCTCGCTCTCCTCGTCGAGGTCGCGGGTGACGACGACCAGCCGCGCCCCGCCCGGGACGTCGTCGACCGGGCCGGCGAACGCGGTCCAGAACGCCTGGCAGGTGGTGCAGGACGACGACAGGAACGCCAGCAGGACGTCGCCGTCGAGCGAGAGCGCGAGGACCTCGTCGTCGAGGGTGGTGCCGACCAGGGTGTCGGGGACGGAGCCGTCGGTGCGGCGACGGGGGGCGGGGACGCCGTCGGCGACGGCAGGGCCGCTCTGCCCGCCCTCGCTGTCGAGCTCGAGCCCGGCACCCAGCTCGTGCAGGGCCCGCAGGATCTCGGCGTGGCTGCGCAGCAGCCCCGCCACCAGCACGCTGAGCAGCAGCACGGCCACGCCCAGCGCGACGACGGCGGCGGTCACGCCCGCCCCCGGACGGGGAGCAGCGGCAGCACGGCGAGGGCGAGGTAGGCGGTGGCGGCGACCGCCGCGGCGGGCACCAGCACGGCGACGTCCCAGGGCACGGGCGCCGGGTCGACAGCCACGAGCAGCGCCACGACGACGGCCCCGGCCGTGACGACGACGTGGGTGCGGGTCGGTGGTGTGTCGGCCCGGCCGAAGCAGCCGCAGGAGGCGAGCACGCCGCCGCGGAGCAGGGCGCGGACCACCACCGCGGTGAACACGGCGTACGAGCCGGCGACGGCGAGCGCTGCGCCGCGGCTGCCCGTGCCGGCGCTCAGCCCGACGACGACCTCGACGGCCGCCAGCAGCCGCACGGTCCTCGCACCGCCGGGCGGCCGCAGGGCCCGGACCAGCGGTGCGGGGTCGGAGAGCTTCTGCGCACCCGCCACCACGAGCAGGGCGGCGGCCGCGAGGAACGGTCCGGCGAGGACGTGCACGAGCGGACGATGGCACAGCCGGCCCGCTCCGTCCGGCGATGACACAGGACCGTGATCCGGACCGGACCGGACCTCAGCGCAGCCGGCGCAGGCCGTCCGCGAGGCCGTGCAGGGCGTCCGTGGCGTCCTCGAGGCGCCCCGGGCCGCCGGGCTCGTGCGGGTCGCTGGCCGCCACGAGGTCGGCGAGCCCGGCCACCAGCCGCTCCTGGCAGGCCACGCCGTCCAGCAGGGCCTGCAGCGCGACCGGGTCGGTGCCGCGGTGCGGGGCGACGGCGTCGAGCCGGGCGGCCTGCCAGCGCAGGGCGGTGTCGGCGTC
>JAODNQ010000267.1 GCA_025464695.1 Frankiales bacterium
CACGCCCTGCGCGTCGCCCGGGAAGTCCACCGGCGGCGCGGTCCGGTCGGGCGCCCCGCCGGGCGCCATCCGGGCCGCACCGGCCACGGTGTCGCTCTCGATGCTCTCGCCGTCGGGCGTCTCGCCCTGCAGACCGGGCGCCCGGTGGGCGGTGCCGGTGGACTGCGACTCCGGCATCTCGGGGCCGGCGCCGCGGCCCGTGCTGGAGGAGGCGCCGGTCTGCGGCCGGTCCTCCGCGGGGACGGTGCCGGGGTGGCCGCCGTGCCGACTGCCGTCGTCGAGGGTGGCCCCGAGGACGGTCTGCGTGGTGCCGAGGACGGTCGGGCTGGCCACCTGCGACATCGCCCGACCGGCGATCATGTCGCCGAGCTCCGGCACCTCCGGCGGGTCGGTGTGCGGGGCGGTGCCGACGGGGTCGCCGTGGCCCGGCGTCGGGGGCATCGGCTCGGCCTTGCCCTGGTTGGTGTCGGGCGCGCCGCCGCCGAGGCGGTCGCCGAGGCCGACGGTGCCCTCGCCGTCGTCGAACTGCGTGGTCGAGGCGCCCGGCTCGTCGCCGTGCGGGACGGCGCCGGAGCTGTCGGAGCTGCTGTCGGACGAGCTGCCGCGCGAGAAGATGCCCATGCCGGGCGCCTACCCGCCCCTAGCGCCCGGGAAGCTCCAGGTCCGGCTTCTCGAGCTTCTCGACGTTGACGTCCTTGAACGTCAGCACCCGCACGCTCTTCACGAACCGGGCCGGGCGGTACATGTCCCAGACCCACGCGTCGTTGAGCGTCAGCTCGAACCAGACCTCGCCGTCCGCCGTCCGGGGCTGCACGTCGACGGTGTTGGCGAGGTAGAAGCGCCGCTCGGTCTCGACGACGTAGTCGAACTGCCGGACGATGTCGCGGTACTCCCGGTAGAGCTGCAGCTCCATCTCGGTCTCGTACTTCTCGAGGTCCTCAGCGGACATCAGGCGACGCTCTCCATCGACCCAGTCTGCACGACGCCGGCCCCGGCGGTCCGTCCCGCCGTGCGCACGTTCACGTAGCTGAACCGGTGCTCCGGGCAGGGCCCGTGCGCCGACATCGCCGCCGTGTGCTCCGGCGTGCTGTAGCCCTTGTGGACGTCGAAGCCGTACTGCGGGTACCGCGCGTGCAGGTCCGCCATCATCCGGTCCCGGGTCACCTTGGCGACGACGGAGGCCGCGGCGACGCACGCCGCGACCCGGTCGCCCTTCCACACCGCCAGCGCCGGCGCCGGCATCCCCGCGACCGGGAAGCCGTCGGTGAGGACGTAGGACGGGCACGGCTCGAGCCGCCCGACGGCCTGGCGCATGGCCCGGACGTTCATGACGTGCAGCCCGGTGCGGTCGACCTCCTGCGGCGGCACGACGACGACCGACCACGACGCCGCCCGCGCGAGCACCTCGTCGTAGGCGGCGTCGCGGGCGCGGGGGGTCAGCAGCTTGGAGTCCGCGAGGCCCGGCACCTCGCCCCGGCGCCCCGGCGGCAGGACGACCGCGGCGACGACGAGCGGCCCGGCGCAGGCGCCACGGCCGGCCTCGTCCGTCCCGGCGACCACCGGGAAGCCGGAGCGCTGCAGCACCCGCTCGAGCGCCCAGAGGCCGTTCTCCGAGCGCACCACCGGGCGGGTCGCCGTCAGCACCAGGCGCCGCCGGCGACGCGGGCCAGCACGACCAGCAGGTCCGCGGGGTAGACGACCTCGTCGGTCGCCCGCAGCTCCTGCGCCGACCACCAGCGGTGCTCGAGGACCGCGGCGACCTCGAGCGCGGTGAAGCCGGCGGTGTCGACGTCGTGGGCGTCGACGCGGACCAGGAAGAAGTCCTCGACCTGCCGGTAGGCCTGGCCGGCGAACACGAACTCGGCGGTGCGGGCGTGCACGGGCGCGCCGAGCGAGACGGGGTCGACCACGAGCCCGGTCTCCTCGGCCAGCTCGCGGGCCGCGCCCTGCGCCGCGCTCTCGCCCGGGTCGAGCCCGCCGCCGGGCGTGATCCACCAACGGCCGCGCTCGGGCTCCTCGGGGTCCAGCCCGAGGAACAGCAGCACGCGGTCCTGCGCGTCGAGCAGCAGCACCCGCGCGGCCTGCCGGTCGACGGGCGCGCTGCCGACCGCGTCCAGGGGCAGAGCCATGGCCGCCAGCCTAGGTCGGGGTGCCGGCCGGCCCGTCCCACGCGTCGAACGGCTCGTCGACCCGCTCCCCCGCGAGCAGGCGCGCCAGCAGCGACGGCACGTGCCGGGGGAAGAAGCGCCCCTCGTGCGCTGCGAGCTCCTCCGGCGTCCACCACCGCTGCCCCAGCAGGGTCCCGACCTCCTGCTCGGTCAGCGACGTCGGCCGCACCTCCGGCGGCCCGGTCAGCCGCGCGAGACGCCCCTCGTGCTGCGACACGTGCGCGGTGCCGCGCCACAGGAACGACGCCTCCTGCGTCCACTGCAGCGGGCCGACGAGCGCGGGGTCCACCACGACGCCGGTCTCCTCGAGCACCTCGCGGACGGTCGCCGTGACGGCGTCCTCGCCCGGCTCGACCCCGCCGCCGGGCAGCTCCTGCCAGCGGCTGCCGGGGCGGGCGGGGTCGGTGCAGTCCAGCAGGAGCAGCCGCCCCTCGGCGTCGAGCAGGAAGAGCTTGGCGGAGACCCGCACTCAGGCGCGCGCGCGGCGGCGCAGGCGGCGGCGCAGGCGGCGGCGCAGCACGACGACCGGGACGGCCAGCGCGAGCCCGGCGGCCAGCGGCACGCCCTGCGTCGTCGCGATGCTCAGCGCCTGCTGGTCGAAGGTCTCCGGCACCCGCAGGACCGACGCGCGGCCGACCGGCCAGACCACGACGAACGCCCGGCCGATGACCTCCTTCTCGGGCACCGTGCCCATCTGCCCGTCGTCCAGGTGCAGCCGGGAGTCGCTCGAGCAGCAGCGGTGGTCGCCCATGACGAACAGCCGGC
>JAODNQ010000292.1 GCA_025464695.1 Frankiales bacterium
AGCGCGCCCGGGCGGCGGCCAGGTCCTCGGCCGCGGGCAGCGGCGCCTGCAGGGCGCGGGCGCCGTCGGGCGGCGTCTCGCCCTCGAGCAGCAGCAGCTCGTCCGCCACGCGGCCGTCGTCGTCGTAGGTGCGCCAGGCGGACTTGCGGCCGCCGAGGCTGCGCTTGCCCGAGCTGCGCTTCGCCACCGGCACCATCGCGCCGTCGCGCTCGACCGCGACCAGCTTGTAGACGAACCCGGCGGTGGGTGCGCCCGAACCGGTGACGACGCTCGTGCCGACGCCGTAGCTGTCGGCCTGGGTGTGGGCCAGCCCGGCGATGGCGTGCTCGTCGAGGTCGCTCGTGACGACGATCCCGGTGCGGGTGCTGCCCAGGCTGTCGAGCAGGGCGCGGGCGCGGTGCACCTCCTCGTGCAGGTCGCCGCTGTCGAGCCGGACCGCCCCGAGCTCGGGCCCGGCGACCTCGACGGCGGTGCGGATGCCCTGCTCCGTGTCGTAGGTGTCGACGAGCAGCGTGGTGCCGACGCCCTGCGCCGCGACCTGGGCCGCGAAGGCCTCGCGCTCCGTGCGGTGCGCCAGCGTGAACGCGTGCGCGCTCGTGCCGACGGTGGGAAGCCCGTGCCGCCGCCCCGCCTCGAGGTTGCTGGTCGCGCTGAACCCCGCGACGTACGCCGCCCGGGCCGCGGCCACGGCGGCCTGCTCGTGGGTGCGCCGCCCGCCCATCTCGAGCAGGGGGCGCCCGCCCGCGGCGAGCACCATGCGGGCGGCGGCGGACGCGACGGCGGAGTCGTGGTTGAGCACCGACAACGCCAGCGTCTCCAGCAGCAGGCCCTGGCCGAAGCTGCAGGAGACGGTCAGGACCGGGCTGCCCGGGGCGTACGTCTCGCCCTCGGCGTAGGCCGACACCTCGGGCGCCGGCCGCTCCGCCTGCAGCCAGGCGCGCGTCTGCGCGGAGACGCCGTCGCCGAGGGCGTCGAGCTCCTCGTCGCCGAAGCGGAGCTCGGCCAGCAGGGCGGCCAGCCGGCCCTGCCCGGCCAGGACGCCGAACCTGCGGCCCGCCGGCAGCCGCCGGGAGAACACCTCGTAGACCGCCGGGGCGTCCGCGAGGCCCTCCCGGACCGCGGCGTCCAGCATGGTCAGCTCGTACCGGTCGGTCAGCAGCGCCGTCGACACGGGGACCCCTCTCGTCACTGTGACGACAACCTACCCCGCTCCGGCGTGCGTAACGCGGAGGCCATGGGACACGATGTGACGTGCACCACCCCACAGCTGATCGGAGCTCTTCGTGACCGTCCGCCGCCCCGGGAGCCTGGCGGCCCTGCTCGCGGACGGTCCGGCGCTGCTGCGCCGGGTGCCCGGGTCCACCGTGCTGCACCTGCGCGTCGCCGGGCTGGAGGCCCTGGAGGCCCGCGCGGGGGTCGCCGGCGTCGAGCAGCTGCGGGAGGCCGCGCTGTCCCGGACGGTCGCCGCCGTCGGGCCCGACGCGCTGGTCGCGGCTGCCGGCGACGCCGTCGTCGTCCTCGGCCGGGTCGACCCCGCCCGCGTGCTCGCCGCCCTGTCGGAGCCCCTCGTGCTCGCCGACGACGACGGCTCCCGGCTCGTCGTGACGCCGCAGGTGCACGCCGGCACGGCCACCGGTCCGGACCTCCGCGCCGCAGTGGACGCCGCGTCCGCCGCGTCGCGCACGGCTGCCGACCGCGCCGAGGACGTCGTGCACGCCGACGCGGTGGTGCGCGACGCGACCGCCCGGCGCCGGCACGTCGAGCGGTTGCTGGAGCGTGCGGTCCCCGACGGCCTGCTCCTGCTGCACTACCAGCCGGTCGTCGACCTGCCCTCCGGCGCCGTCGTCGGCGCGGAGGCGCTCGTGCGGCTGCGGGACGGCGACCGGCTCGTCCAGCCGGGCGAGCTGGTGCCGCTCGCAGAGCGGTCCGGTGCCGTCGTCGAGCTGGGGACCTGGGTGCTGCGCGAGACCTGCCGGCAGACCGCCGTGTGGCGGGTGCGCTGCCCGACCCTGCGCAGCGTCGCCGTCAACGTCTCCGCGTGCCAGGTCGCCCGGCCCGACTTCGCCGACGTCGTCCTCGCCGCCCTGGCCGACTGCGGCCTGCCCGGCGAGGCCCTGGCGCTCGAGCTCACCGAGTCGGTCCTGCTCGACGCCGGGCCCGTCGCCGTCGCACAGCTGTTCCGCCTGCAGGCGCACGGCGTGCACACCGGCATCGACGACTTCGGCACCGGCTACGCGTCCCTGTCGACCCTGCGCACCCTGCCGGTGGGCTTCCTCAAGGTGGACCGCTCGTTCGTGTCGGGACTGACCACGAGCCGGGTCGACCGCGCCGTCGTGCGCGCCGTGCTCGGCCTCGCCGGCGACCTCGGGCTGCACGCCGTGGCCGAGGGGATCGAGACCCGGGGGCAGCTGTCGCTGCTGCAGGAGATGGGGGCGACCTGCGGGCAGGGCCACCTGCTGTCGCGGCCGGTCCCGCCCGCGGTCTTCGAGGCCCTCGTGGGCACGCCGCTGCCGCTGGGTGCGGCCCTGCGCCTCCCGGCCGCCCGCACCTCCGTCTGACCCGCTCCTTGCCGGAGCGACCGGCGTCTGGTGGGCTGACGCCGTGCCGGAGCTGCCCGAGGTCGAAGCGCTCGCCGCGTTCCTGCGCTCCCGCGCGGTCGGGCGCGTGGTGGCCCGGGTCGACGTCGCCGGCATCCAGGCGCTGAAGACCTACGACCCGCCGCCCACGGCGCTGGCCGGGCTGCAGGTCACGGGCGCCGTCCGGCACGGCAAGTTCCTCGACCTCGACGTCGACGGCCTGCACCTGGTCGTGCACCTGGCCCGGGCCGGCTGGCTGCAGTGGAAGGACGCGCTGCCCGCCGCGCCGCCGCGCCCCGGCAAGGGCCCGCTCGCGCTGCGCGTGCACCTCGACGACGGCAGCGGCTTCGACCTCACCGAGGCCGGCACCCAGAAGCGGCTGGCGGTCTACGTCGTGACGGACGCGGCGACGGTGCCCGGCATCGCCCGGCTCGGTGTCGACCCGCTGGCGCCGGAGTTCACCCCGGAGCTCCTCGCCGGCCTGCTCGCCGGGGTGCGCGGCCAGGTCAAGGGCGTCCTCACCGACCAGACGGTGCTGGCGGGTGTCGGCAACGCCTACAGCGACGAGGTGCTGTGGGAGATGCGGTTGTCGCCCTTCAAGCCGGCGTCGTCGCTGAGCCCCGACGACGTCGCGCGGCTGCACGAGGTGATCGTCACGACGCTGTCGGCGGCCGTCGGCCGGGCAGAGGGCCTCGCGGCGGGGAAGCTGAAGGCGGAGAAGAAGAGCGGGCTGAACGTGCACGGCCGGGCCGGTCAGCCGTGCCCGCGGTGCGGGGACACGGTCCGGGAGGTCTCGTTCAGCACGAAGGCGCTGCAGTACTGCCCGACCTGCCAGACCGGCGGCAAGCCGCTGGCCGACCGCCGGCTCAGCCGCCTGCTGAAGTAGCTCGGCGCGCCTTCTCGCCGCCGTAGGTCCCGAAGAAGCGGGCGGCGGCCAGGCGCACCGACAGGTCGTACGTCGGGTAGGCGGCCACCGTCGTGCTCATCCGGGCCAGCAGCACCCGCGCCTGCATGGCGAGCGCTCCGGTGCCGATCTGCTCCCCGGCCATCGGCCCCACGACGGTCATGCCGACCAGCCGGCTCGTCAGCGACCCCGCCACCCGGCTGTTCAGGGCGATGAGCTTCACGAAGCCGTCCGTCTCCCCGACCGTCCGAGCCCGGTCGCTCTCGGTGTCGCGGACCACCGAGACGCGCACCCGGTCGCCGTGCCGCTCGAGCGCCTGCTGCTCGGTCAGCCCGACGTGGGCGACCTCCGGCTCGGTGAACGTCACCCAGGGGACGACGCGGTCGGAGAACCGCTGCTGCACGAGGGCGGGCTTGAAGGCGTTGCGGGCGGCGAGACGCCCCTGCTCGTAGCCGACGTGGGTGAACTTGAGTGCGGTCGTGCAGTCGCCGGCCGCCCAGACCGTCCTCGCCGCCCGCAGGTGCGCGTCGGTGCGGACGTGGCCGTTCTCCGTGGTGCTCGCCCCGGTGGTGCTCAGCCCTGCGGGCACGGTCGGGACGCGCCCGACGGCGACCAGCAGGTGCGAGCCGGTCAGCGTGGTCCCGTCGTCGAGGTGCAGGGTCGGGCCGGCGCTGGCGCGGACCACCTTCACGCCGGTCCGCACGACGACGCCCTCGCGCTCGAGGACCGCCGTCACGACCTCGCTCGCCTCGGGCTCCTCGCGGCCGAGCAGCCGCGGCGCCCCCTCGACGACCGTGACCTGCGAGCCCAGCCGGCGGAACGCCTGCGCCAGCTCGACGCCGATCGGCCCGCCCCCGAGCACCAGCAGGTGCGCGGGCTGCTCCCGCAGGCCGAAGACGGTGCGGTTGGTCAGGTGCTCGACCTCGCGCAGGCCCTCCACCGGCGGGACCGCGGCCGTGCTGCCCGTGGCGACGACGAACCGTTCGGCGGTGATCGTCCGGCCGTCGACCTCGAGGCTGTGGGGGCCGGTGAACGTGGCGGTGCCGCGCAGCAGGTCGATGCCCTGCCGGGCCAGCAGCTCCGGCGACTCGTCCTCCTCGATCTCGCGGACGACGTCCTGCACCCGCTCCATGACCGCGGCGAAGTCGACGACGGGCTCCGCGGAGAAGCCGTAGCGGGGGCCGGACCGGGCGGCCTGCACCCGGCGGGCGGACTCGAGCAGGGACTTGCTCGGCACGCAGCCGTAGTGCGTGCAGTCGCCGCCGGGCAGGTGCTGCTCGACGAGGCCGACCCGCCGTCCGGCCTGGCGGGCGGTGCGGGCGGCACCGAGACCGGTCGCGCCGGCTCCCAGCACGACGAGGTCGTAGTCGCTCATCCGCGCATCCTGTCAGGATCGCCCCGTGCACCCCTCCTCGCTGCCCACCGTGCCCGTCACCGCCCTCACCCCGGGCGCGCTCCTGCTCGACGTCCGGGAGCAGGACGAGTGGGACGCCGGCCACGCCCCCGACGCCGTGCACGTGCCGCTGCACGAGGTGCCGTCGCGCCTCGCGGAGCTGCCGACCGACCGCCCCGTCGACGTCGTCTGCCACCTCGGCGGCCGCAGCGCGCAGGCCACGGCGTTCCTGCTCCAGCGGGGCCTCGACGCGCGCAACGTGGCCGGCGGGATGGACGCCTGGGAGCGGGCCGGCCTGCCGGTGGTCACCGACGACGGCGGCCCCGGGCGGGTGCTGTGAGCGGAGGCAGCGCGGTGTGCTGCGAGCTCCCGCAGCCACGGCTGGTGTCGCGGTGACCTGGCGGCTGCTCGCCCTCCCCCCGCTGGACGCCGGGCTGCTCGAGGCCCTGTTCGGCGCGACCGCCCTCGGCCCGGACGTCGAGCTCGTCGTGCCGGGGGAGCGGACCCAGGCCGCTGTCGACGCCCTGCTGCCCGACGTCGACCTGGTGCTCGGCGACTGGTCCCCCGCCCTGACCGTGCGCGACCCCGGCCCCCGGGTCGCCTTCGTGCAGCAGCCCAGCGTCGGCGTCGACGGGATCGACCTGGCCGCCTGCTCCGCCGCCGGGGTGCCCGTCGCCAACACGGCGGGAGCGAACACCGTCAGCGTGGCCGAGTGGGTGCTCGCGGCCACCCTCGGGCTGCTGCGACGCACGGTCGAGGCCGACGCCGCGGTGCGGCGCGGGGAGTGGCCGCAGACGACGCTCGGCGGCCGGGAGCTGGCCGGGCTGCGGGTCGGCGTCGTCGGGATGGGCCCGATCGGGCGACGGGTCGCGACCACGTTCAGCGCTCTCGGCTGCCCGGTCACGTACTGGTCCCGCACGCCGAAGGACGACGCTCCCGCCCCGTTCGCCGAGCTCGACGACCTCCTGGCCGGCAGCGACGTCGTCGTCCTCGTCATCGCCCTCGGGCCCGACACGCGCGGCCTGCTCGACGCCCGCCGGCTGGCCCTGATGCCGCCGAGGAGCCTGCTGGTGAACGCGGCCCGGGGCGACGTCGTCGACGAACCCGCCCTGGTCGAGGCGCTCCGTGCCGGGACGCCGTCGGGCGCCGCGCTCGACGTCTTCGCGGCCGAGCCCCTGCCCGCCGACAGCCCGCTGCGCGAGCTCCCCGTGCTGCTGTCCCCCCACGCGGCGGGCTCGACGGGGGAAGCCAGCATGCGGATCGTGACGGCCGCGGGAGCCAACCTGCGGCGCGTCCTGGCGGGCGAGCCGGTGCTCGACGTCGTCAACGGGGTGACCGGTCGCGTGACGCGCCGGGGTTGACCGGACACCGACGGCCGGCGTGCGGCACGATCGGCACGTGCATCCGGTGCAGGTGGTCGCCCACCGCGGGTCGTCGGGCGTCGTCGCCGAGCACACCCTCGCCGCCTACGAGCTCGCCCTCGCCGAGGGGGCAGACGCCCTCGAGTGCGACGTCCGGCTGACCCGCGACGGCGTGCTGGTCTGCGTGCACGACCGCCGCGTCGAGCGCACCTCCGACGGGCGGGGCGTGGTGTCGGCGCTCGAGCTCGCCGAGCTGTCGGCCTTCGACTTCGCGTCGTGGAAGGACCGCCGCGACCCGCTGCTCGAGGCGGCGTGGGAGGAGGCCGACGTCGACCACGAGCGGCGGTCGGTGCTGACGCTGGACCGGCTGCTCGAGCTCGTCGTCGACAGCCGCGGCCCGGCAGGGAAGCCGATCCACCTCAACGTCGAGACCAAGCACCCCACGCGCTACGGCGGCCTGGTCGAGCGGTGCCTCGTCGACCGGCTGCAGCACTACGGCCTGGCGCAGCCCATCAGCCGGTCGGTGTCGCGGGTCAGCGTCATGAGCTTCGCCGCGACGTCGCTGCGCCGGGTGCACCTGCTCGCCCCGACGCTGCCGACGGCGCTGCTCATGAAGTGGGTGCTGCCCCGCTACCGGGACGGCAGCCTGCCGCGCAGCGTCAGCGGCGCCGGCTTCTCCCTGCCGCTGCTCAAGGAGCACCCGCGGCTGGTGGAGCGCGTGCACGACCACGGGTCCCGGGTGCTCTGCTTCACGGCGGACGAGCCCGAGGACATCACCTTCCTGCTCGACCTGGGCGTCGACTCCGTGATCAGCAACCACCCGCGCCGGGCGCGCCGGCTGGTCGACGCGCGAGCAGCTGCTGCGCGAGGGTGATCCCCGACAGGTAGGCCGCCTCGACCTTGCTCGCCCCCCAGCCGTCGCCGCACAGCCCGATCCCGACGTCGCCCAGGAAGCACGGCGCGTCCCGCTCGCCCACCGGCTTCGCGTACGTCCAGCGCTGTACGAACGACGTCGACGGCGCGGGCAGGTCGAGCAGGCGGCGCAGGGCGGCGGTGAGCTCCGGTGCGGCCGCGCCGGGCTCGGCGAGGCGGGTCGCCGCGAAGGCGGGGGTGCTGTGGGCGACCAGCACCGGGGCGTCGTCGCCGCGACGGCGGCCGTCGTCCGCGACCCAGTCGACGACGTCGTCGTCGTGCACGAACGCGCCGTCGCTGAAGGTGGCGGGCTCCCAGGTGCGCTCGGCGAACCGGGCGGCCAGCGCCAGCACCGGCTGCCACTCCCGGCCGGCGAGGGCCGCCCGCTCCGGCGCGAGGGCGGGGTCGAGGACGGCCAGCGCCTGCGGGTCGGGCATCGCCAGGACGACGGCGTCGTAGGGGGCGCCGTCGACGGCCGGGCCGGGCGTGACGGCGCGGACCTGCGTCTCGGGGCGGACGTCGAGGTCGCGCGCGAGGTCGACGACCAGGCTGCGCAGGCCACCGCCGGCGCCGTACCTCGTCGGGCCGCTCTTGCGCTCGCCGGACGGCAGCACCGTGAAGGTGTCGGTCCAGGCGCGGGCCAGGCCGCGGGAGGTCCAGTCGTCGACCTGGGCGCGGAAGCGGTCGTCCCGGACCGTGAAGTAGGACGCCCCGAGGTCGACGTACCGGCCGGCGTCGTATCCCGGCAGGCGGCGCGAGGCCATCCGTCCGCCGGGCACGCGCCCGCGGTCCAGGACGACGACGTCGAGGCCGCCGTCCTGCAGGGCGCGCGCGCACGCGGTCCCGGCGATGCCCGCTCCCACGACGCAGACGGTCACGGGCGGGTCCGGGTGCGGGTCACCGGGCGAGGATGCCCCGGCTCCGGGACCTACGCTCGTCGGGTCCCGTGCCGCCTCGCTCCTGGAGCCCCCGATCAGCAGCCGCCGCCGTCCTCCCGCCCGCCCGACCGGGGCGCCCTCCCCCGCCGCCGTCCCCGGGGAGGTCCCGGTGGTCGGGCTGCGCGAGCCGTGCCCCTGCGGTTCGGGCAAGCGGTACAAGGCGTGCCACGGCAAGGTCGCGACGGACGCGTTCGTGGCCCGGCCGTTCGCGGGCCGGGTCGACGAGACCGAGTGGGTGGCGCTGCGCGAGGTCGTCCCCGCCGCCACCGCGCCCCTGCGCGTGGTCGGGCACGAGGACCGCACCGTCGTCCTCGCGACCGTCCTGCCGCTGGCCTGGCCCGCGATGGTCCGCGCCGACGGCACCGTCTTCCTGGGCCTGCAGGTGCAGACCCGCGGCGGCGACGTCAGCCGCGACCTCGCTGCCGCCCTCGAGCAGGCGCTGGAGACGACGCCGGGCAACTCCGTCGTGCCGCTCGGCCTGCCCGGCGCCGGACCGCGGCTGCCGGACCTGCTCGCGCCCGAGCCCCTCGACGTCACGGTCCACGACGGCTTCGACTTCTGGGTCGACGGCGTGGCCGACCCGACCGGGGAGGTCGCCGAGTCGATGGAGCGGGCGAACTCCTCGGTCGTCCCGACGGCGCGGCTGTCGTCGGTCCCGTCCGCGTACTGGTGCCGCATCCGCGACCGCTCGCACCTGCGCTGGGTGCTGCCGGAGGACGAGGAGCCGCTGCTCGACGCCCTCGCCCGGCTGTCGGTCGAGCCCGGCGGCCTCTCGGTCGGGGACGACTCCCGCTACATCGGCAGCTTCCGGGCGCACGGCCTGCTCGTGCCGGTGTGGGACCTGCTGCCGGAGACGGAGGCGGCCGCCGTCGAGGAGCCGGCTGCCGCCCTGCGCGCCCGGCTCGACGAGGCGCTGGCGTCCCCGCGGGCGCTCACCGGCGAGGAGCGGCGGGCCCGGCAGGGGCTGTTGTCGCGGCAGCTCACCCTGCGGTAGGGGTCAGTCCAGCGGGTCGCGCAGCACCGGGCAGCTCATGCAGCGTGGCCCGCCCCCGCCGCTCCCCAGCTCGCTGCCCGCGATCCGCACGACCTCGATCCCGGCCTTCTCCAGCCGGTCGTTCGTCTCGGTGTTGCGCTCGTAGGCGACCACCAGGCCGGGAGCCAGCGCGAGGGTGTTGTTGCCGTCGTCCCACTGCTCGCGCTCGGCGGTCACGGGGTCGAGCCCGGTGTCGACGGTGCGGATCCGGTCGACGCCCATGGCCGCCGCGGCCGCCTCCAGGAACGGACGGGGGTCGTCGCAGACGAGGCCGTCCTCGCCGTCCGGGGTGACCGGGTAGGCGAGCAGGCTGTCGGCGACCACGGGGTACATGACGACGGCGTCGCGGTCGACCATGGTGCAGATCGTGTCGAGGTGCATCGTCGCGCGCTCCTGCGCGATCGGGACGGCGAGCACGGTGTGCGCGAGGCCGCTGGCGAAGGCGCGCAGGGCGAAGGCCTCCACGCCGGCCGGCGTCGTGCGCTGCCCGACGCCGACGGCGACCACCCCGGGAGCCATGAGCAGGACGTCGCCGCCCTCGAACCAGGCCTCCTCCCGGCTCCCGCCGTAGAGCAGGGGAGTGCCCGCGAAGCGGGGGTGGTGCCGGTAGACGGCGCCGGTCAGGGCGGTCTCGCGCTGCCGGGCGTGCATCGACGGGCTCGTGACGGCGACGTGGTCGGCGACCCAGACGGAGGAGTCGCGGGTGAAGAGCAGGTTCGGCAGCGGCCGGACCACGAACTCGTGGGGGCCGGCCAGCCGTGCCACCACGCCCTCGGCGCCCACGCGCGGGAGCTCGTCGTGGGTGAGGCCGGCCTGCAGCACCCGGGCGAGGTCCTGCGACGGCAGGTCGAGCAGCCAGGTGCGGAGCACGGCCGCGAGCGACGGGCCGACGACGGTCGGGGCCACCGCGGCGCGCACGGTCTCGGCCCGGGCGGCGGGCACGTCCAGCACCTCGACGAGCAGCTCGGCCAGGTACAAGACCTCGACGTCGCGGGCGCGCAGCGCGTCGGCGAACCCGTCGTGCTCCTCCTGCGCGCGGGCTAGCCACGGCAGGCCGTCGAACAGCAGGTCGGCACTGTTGCGGGGGGTCAGCCGGGACAGCTCCGGGCCCGGACGGTGCAGCAGGACCGTGCGCAGCCGGCCGACCTCGGAGGTGACGTGGGCAGCCGGCTGCGTCATGCGCGGGAGACTAGGCCGCGGCGCTGTCCTCGGTGCGTGCGACGAGGTCGCGGCGGACCGCCTCGAAGAAGCGCAGGTTGACCGTCGACCGCCACCAGGCACCCTTGACGATGCGCGGGCCCCAGTCGGGCTTCTCGGCGACCGTCGGGACGACCGCCTTGTCCATCCAGTCGCGCCCGTGGACGGGGTCGACCTCGGCGTGCTCGACGTAGAAGGGGTAGGCGTCGGCCGGAGCGCCGAGGCGGTCGAAGCCCTGCAGCACCAGCCGGCAGCGCGGGCCAGCCTGCAGCTCGAGCAGCCCGAGCGCGCCCAGCATCTCCGGCTGCAGCCAGCGGTTGGTGGCCAGCAGTCCGCCGAGCGCTGCGCGCTCGAGCGCCTCGACCGGCATGCGGGACCGCGGCACGTGCGGCAGCTCGATGGCCCGGCTCAGCCGCTGGTGCAGGACGGTGTGGACGCCGTCGGGGTCGCCCTGGCCCATCTCGTCCCAGTAGTTCTTGCCGAGCTCGAGCTTCGCGCTGCCGGACAGCCCCACCTGGCACACGGCCACGAGGTCGTCGAAGCCGCCGTCGGGCCCGCCCTCCAGAGCGAGGAAGTCGACGAGCTCCGGCCAGCTCGCCTCCTTGGCCAGCCACTTGTACGCGTGCGGCAGCCGGTCCTTGGCCGCCACGGCCCGCATCGCGGAGACGACGCGCTCGACGTCGGTGGCCTCGGTGAGAGCGCCGGCGGCCTGCCAGTCGCGCTCCAGCTCCTCGAGCCACGCGGTCTCGAGCCGGTCCTTCAGCTCGGCCACGACGGGGTGGCCCTGGAAGCGGGCCCGCGGCCCGACGGCGTCGAGGGACGCGGTGTGCAGGTCGTAGACGGTCAGCAGCACGAGGAAGCGGTCGCGTCCGTCGACGGGCTGCGCGCCGAGCAGGCCGTTCAGGGCGGACGGACCGGCGGAGACGGCCTCGGTGAGCGCCTCGTCGAGCAGGACGTGGAGCGGGGTGCGGACGTCGGCGTAGGTGAGGTCCGAGACGCGTGCGGTGGGGGTGGAGACGGGCGGGGTCATGGCGGAGCTGTCCTCCTTCAGGCACGCGCGCTGAGACACGCGCGTCCGGGGACACGTTCCCGAGGACGCACTGCCGTAACGCTCCCGGAACGACACGCGGAGTAAGCGCTCTGTGGCGGTGACGGAGCGCGAGGGCTCGGGCACGGGTCGGTTCGACAGCAACTCCGGCTCCACCGGGAGGAACCCCAGATGATCACCCTCGACCAGGCACGCTCCCTCAAGGGCAAGACCCTCTACGGGACCGGCGGCGAGAAGCTCGGCACGATCGACACCCTGTACGCGGACCGCGACGGCGGCGAGCCCACCTTCGCCACCGTGCACACCGGCATGTTCGGCGCCAAGACCCACTTCGTGCCGCTCGCCTCGGCGGAGATGAGCAACGACGGCGTCATGGTCCCCTACGCCAAGACGCTGGTGAACGACGCTCCGAACATCGACCCCGACACCGACCTGTCGCCGGCCGAGGAGCAGCGCCTCTACAGCCACTACGGCGTCACGGGCGGCGGCTACACCGAGACCGCCACCACGGGCACCGCCGGCTTCGAGAACACCCACGGCACCGTCGGCCACGACACCAGCGGCCCGACCACGGACGACGCCATGACCCGCTCCGAGGAGCGCCTGCAGGTCGGGACCGAGAAGGTCGAGGCCGGCCGCGCCCGCCTGCGGAAGTACATCACCAGCGAGACCGAGACCCGCACCGTTCCGGTGTCGCACGAGGAGGTCACGATCGAGCGTGAGCCGATCACCGACGGCAACGTCGGCAAGGCCCTCGACGGCCCGAACCTGTCCGAGGAGGAGCACGAGGTCGTGCTCACCGAGGAGCGCCCGGTCGTCGCCAAGGAGACCGTCCCGGTCGAGCGCGTGCGCCTCGGCACCGAGACCGTGACCGAGCAGGCCCAGGTCACGGAGGAGGTCCGCAAGGAGCAGATCGACACCGACGGCGTCTACCCCGCCGGCGAGACCACCGGTGCCGCCACCACGGGCACCCGCACCGAGACCGACTCCGAGCTCACGGTCGAGCCCCGCAAGTAGCTCTCCCCAGCACCTCGCGGGCCCGTCTCCTCAGGGAGGCGGGCCCGCTGCTGTGCGCAGGTGCGCCGCGGCGGCGTGGGCGTCGAGCAGGACGTCCTGCGCCGGCCGGCCCAGCGCCGACGCCGCGGCCTCGACGTCGTCCCACTCCGGCATCGCGTTGACGATGTCGCTCCCGAGCAGCCCCAGCTTCACGCGCACCGCCTGCCCGTCGACGTCGACCGCGGACTCCCGCCGGTCGAGCACGTGCTTGGCGACGACGGTCTCCCGCAGGCCCAGCGACGTCGTCGTCCGGAACACCAGCTCGCGCAGCGCAGGCGCGGCCGACGCAGCGCACAGCACCGACAGCGTGTGGGCGGGGCGGGCCTTCTTCATGAGCACCGGGGTCAGCCACGCGTCGCTCGCCCCGGCCTGCAGCAGCGCGCGCAGGACGCCGGGCCAGACCCGCGGGTCGAGGTCGTCGACGTTGGTCTCGAGCACCACCGCGGTGCTGCCGGACGAGGCCGGGGTCCCCAGCACCAGCCGCACCGCGTTGGCGACCTCGGCCAGGTCGCGGCCGCCGGCCCCGACGCCGACCCGCTCGAGCACCATCGGCGGGAGCGGTCCCCAGCCGTCGACCAGGACCGCCAGCAGCGCGGCCCCGGTCGGCGTCGTCGCCTCGTGGGGGCTCGGCCCGGCCTGCACCGGCAGGCCCTGCAGCAGCGCGAGGACCGCGGGCGCCGGCACGGGCAGCGGGCCGTGCGCACCCCGTGTGGTGCCCGAGCCGAGCGACAGCGGGGACGCCGTGAGCCGCTCCAGCCCCAGGTGCG
>JAODNQ010000007.1 GCA_025464695.1 Frankiales bacterium
GCGGCCCCGCCGTCCGCCTGGCCCGCCGCCGCGGCCCTCGGCGGCCCGCCGGCCTCGCCCGGACAGGCCGCCACTGCCCAGACCGCCTCCGCGCAGGCCGCCACTGCCCAGGGCGCTGCCCAGGGCGCGGCTGCCCCGGCCGGGCCCGCCGTCGCCGGCAGCCTCGACGCCGCGACCCTGCGCCGCGCCTGGGACGCCGTCCTGCTCGCGGTCAAGGAGCGCAAGAAGACCGCGCACGCGCAGCTGACCACCGCGCAGGTGCTGGGCGTGCAGGGGCGGACCGTGACGCTGTCGTTCACCCACGCGCCGATCATGCGCGCGTTCCAGAGCAGCACCGGCGTCGACGTCCTCAAGGAGGCGGTGCGCGAGACCCTCGGCGTCGACCTCGACGTCGCCTGCGTGGTCGGGGGCGCCGACGGCCCCTCGGGCGGCGGCCACGAGCCGGCCGCGCCGCGCGACCCGGGACCCCGACCGGCGCCCCGCTACGACAGCTTCGCCCCCGGCGACGAGGCCGAGCCCGAGGACCCGGACGCCCCCGCCCCGCCGCCCCAGGTGTCGGGTGAGGACGCCGCCCTGCGACTGGTGCAGTCCGAGCTGGGCGGCAAGGTCGTCTCGAGCGACTAGGCCAACCCAGGCCGACCTAGGCTGGCCGTCCACGACCGCGACCACCGCAGCGCACCCGAAGGAGCACCGTGAAGCCTGGCGGCCAGCCGAACATGCAGCAGCTCATGAAGCAGGCGCAGAAGATGCAGGCCCAGATGGCCGACGCGCAGGCGAAGCTGGCGGACGAGCAGGTCACGGGCACCGCGGGCGGCGGCCTGGTCACGGTCACCATGACCGGTGCCGGCGTGATGGTCGGGCTGAAGATCGCCCCCGCGGCTGTCGACCCCGACGACGTCGAGACGCTGGAGGACCTGGTCCTCGCTGCCGTGCGCGACGCGGCCGCGAACGCCGGCGCGCTGCAGGAGAGCACGATGGGCCCGCTGACGAGCGGTCTCGGCCTGCCGGGGATGTAGCCCGGATGTACGAGGGCGCCGTCCAGGACCTCATCGACGAGCTCGGCCGGCTGCCCGGCGTCGGGCCCAAGAGCGCGCAGCGCATCGCCTTCCACCTGCTGGCCGCCGACCCTGTCGACGTCCGCCGTCTGGTCACCGCGCTGACGGAGGTCAAGGAGAAGGTCCGCTTCTGCCGCGTCTGCGGGAACGTCAGCGAGCAGGAGGAGTGCCGGGTCTGCCGCGACCCGCGCCGCGACCTGACGGTGATCTGCGTCGTCGAGGAGCCCAAGGACGTCGTCGCGATCGAGAAGACGCGGGAGTTCCGCGGGCGCTACCACGTGCTCGGCGGCGCGATCAGCCCGATCGAGGGCATCGGGCCCGACGCCCTGCGCATCCGCGAGCTGCTGGTGCGCCTGCAGGACGGGTCGATCACCGAGCTGATCCTGGCCACCGACCCGAACCTCGAGGGCGAGGCGACCGCCACCTACGTCGCCCGCCTGGTGGGGCCGATGGGCCTCAAGGTCACCCGGCTGGCCAGCGGCCTGCCCGTCGGCGGCGACCTCGAGTACGCCGACGAGGTCACCCTGGGCCGCGCCTTCGAGGGACGCCGCACCGTCGACACCCGCTGACGGCGGGACCGGCCCTCGCCCCCTGCGTGCCGCGGTGCCCTCGTGGATGACAGGGTGGGCCCATGACCGACGCGCCTGCGGACCGCCGCAGCGACGACCTCCGCCTGGCCGCCGACGTCGCCCGCGACGTCCAGCGCTACGTCGCCACCCTGCACGCCGTCGCGGCCGGCGCCGCGGACAGCCAGGCGGTCGCGCTGCTGCTGCTCGACGTCGCCCAGGTCTGCCTCGCGGGGGCCCACCTGTCCGCCCGCACCGACGTCGTCCTCGAGGAGACCGTCGAGCCCGGAACGGCCGAGCTCATCGACGCCGACGCCCTGCGCGAGGGCCTGGCCCGCGAGCTCGACGACCTCGACGCCTACCTCGAGGTGTTCGACCCCTACGAGGACGACGAGCCCGAGCAGCGCCTGCTGTCGGACGACCTCACCGACGCCGCCGTCGACCTGCTCATCGGCCTGGCGCACTACGACGCCGGCCGCAGCCGCGAGGCGCTCTGGTGGTGGCAGTACACCTGCCTGAACTCCTGGGGCACCTCGATGTCCGCCGCCCTGCGCGCCCTGCAGAGCATCACCGCGCACGCCCGCCTCGACGCCGGACGCGAGCCGCTGCCCGAGCAGGTCTGAGCGGAACCGGGGCGCGCACGCCCGCGTCCCACCCGCATGAGGCGCCTGCTCGTCCTGATCGCGACGGCCGGCGTCCTCGGGCTGCCGCTGCCCGGCGCGCACGCGAGCTGCGTGGGGCCGCAGCTGTCGGTCGAGGGGGTCGTCCCCACCTACCTGCCGGGGCACGTCGCGCAGGTCCGGCTCGCCCCCGGGCAGGCGGTCGACGTCGTCGGGGAGGCCTTCTTCGCCGGCTGCGACGACGTCGGCGGTGGTGACGGCGACGGCGGCTGCGACGACGACGCTCCCGGGGAGCGCATGCTGCCCCGGCGCGACGTCGCTCTCGACCTCGTGGTGGGCGGGCACGGCCGGCGGCTGGGCAGGGCCGACGCCGACGACGCCTTCGTGGTGCGCTGGTCCGTGCGCGTCCCGGCGGGTCTGCCCCCGGGGCCCGCGGTGCTCGGCGCGGGCGGCGCCCGGCTCGACGTGGTGATCACGGCCCCCCGGTAGGCTCGGAGGCATGGGACTCGTCGTGCAGAAGTACGGCGGCTCCTCGGTCGGCGACGCCGAGCGCATCAAGCGGGTGGCGGAGCGCATCGTCGCCACGAAGAAGGCCGGCGACGACGTGTGCGTCGTGGTCTCCGCGATGGGCGACACCACCGACGAGCTGCTCGACCTCGCGGAGCAGGTGTCGCCGCTCCCGCCCGCCCGTGAGCTGGACATGCTGCTCACCGCGGGCGAGCGCATCTCGATGGCGCTGCTCGCGATGGCCATCCAGTCGCTGGGCATGTCGGCGCGCTCGTTCACCGGCAGCCAGGCCGGGGTCATCACCGACTCCGTGCACGGCAAGGCCCGGATCATCGACGTCACGCCCGGGCGCATCACCGAGGCGATCGACAAGGGCCACATCGCGATCGTCGCCGGGTTCCAGGGCGTCAGCCAGGACACCAAGGACATCACCACGCTCGGTCGCGGCGGCTCCGACACCACGGCCGTCGCCCTCGCCGCCGCGCTGCACGCCGACCGCTGCGAGATCTACACCGACGTCGACGGCGTCTTCTCGGCCGACCCCCGGATCGTCCCGGACGCGCAGCAGCTCATGACCGTCTCCTACGAGGAGATGCTCGAGCTGGCCGCGGCCGGGGCGAAGATCCTGCACCTGCGCTGCGTCGAGTACGCGCGCCGCTACGACGTCCCGCTGGTCGTCCGCTCGTCGTTCTCCGGCAAGCCCGGCACCCTCATCACAGGAGACCTCCCCGTGGAGCAGGCCATCATCAGCGGGGTCGCGCACGACCTCAGCGAGGCGCGGGTCACCGTCGTCGGCGTCCCCGACAAGCCGGGTGAGGCGGCCGCGATCTTCCGCGCGGTGGCGGACGCCGAGGTCAACATCGACATGATCGTGCAGAACGTGTCGGGGGCCCAGGCCCGCACCGACATCTCCTTCACGCTGCCCAAGACCGACCTGGCGACGGCGGTCAAGGCGCTGACCGCGCTGCAGGCCTCGGTGCAGTTCGAGCGGGTCCTGTCCGACGAGCACGTCGGCAAGGTCAGCCTGATCGGGGCCGGCATGCGCTCGCACCCGGGCGTCACCGCCACCTTCTTCGAGGCGCTGGCCAAGGTGGGCATCAACGCCGAGGCGATCTCGACCTCCGAGATCCGGATCTCGGTGGTCTGTCGCGACACCGACGTCCCCGAGGCCGTCCGCGCCGTCCACGCCGCCTTCGAGCTCGGCGCCCCCGACGGCGAGGGCGCCGTGGTCTACGGGGGGACCGGCCGATGACCCTCACGCTCGGCGTCGTCGGCGCCACCGGTCAGGTCGGCGTCGTCGTCCGCAAGCTGCTGGCGGAGCGGGGCTTCCCGGCCGACTCCGTGCGGTTCTTCGCCTCCGCGCGCAGCGCCGGCTCGAGCCTGCCCTGGGCCGGCGGCGAGGTCACGGTCGAGGACGCCTCGACGGCGGACCCGGCCGGCCTCGACCTCGTGATCTTCAGTGCGGGCGGAGGCACCTCGAAGGAGCTCGCCCCGCGGTACGCCGCCGCGGGCGCGGTCGTCATCGACAACTCGAGCGCCTGGCGCATGGACCCCGACGTCCCGCTGGTGGTCGCCGAGGTCAACCCGGAGGCGCTCGACGAGATCCGCAAGGGCATCGTCGCGAACCCCAACTGCACCACCATGGCCGCGATGCCGGTGCTCAAGCCGCTGCACGACGAGGCCGGCCTCACCCGCCTCGTCGCCAGCACCTACCAGGCGGTCTCGGGCAGCGGCGTCGCCGGCGTCGAGGAGCTCGACACCCAGGTGCGGGCCGTGGCCGAGGGCGCCGCGGGCCTGGCCTTCGACGGCCGGGCGGTCGACTTCCCGCCGGCGAAGAAGTACGTCGCCCCGATCGCCTTCAACGTCATCCCGATGGCGGGCTCGGTCGTCGACGACGGCTCGTTCGAGACCGACGAGGAGCAGAAGCTCCGCAACGAGAGCCGCAAGATCCTGGGCATCCCGGAGCTGCGGGTGTCCGGCACGTGCGTGCGCGTCCCGGTCTTCACCGGCCACTCGCTGTCGCTGAACGTCGAGTTCGCCCGGCCGCTGTCGGTGGCCCGGGCGCTCGAGCTGCTGCGCGGCGCTCCCGGCGTCGAGCTCTCCGACGTGCCGACGCCGCTGCAGGCCGCCGGCGCCGACCCGTCCTTCGTGGGTCGGCTGCGGCAGGACGGCGAGGACGGCCTCGCGCTGTTCGTCAGCAACGACAACCTCCGCAAGGGCGCGGCGCTCAACGCCGTGCAGATCGCGGAGCTCCTCGCGGCGCGGCTGCGTGGCCGGTGACGGCCGGACCGGGTGACCGCCGGACGGGTGGCGTGACCGGCACCGACGGGTCGCTCCTCGGGCCCGCGGGTACGGGCCCCGCGTGACCGACCTGCCGCCCGAGCCCACCTCTGCGATGCCGCTGCCGGAGCAGCGGGTCATCGGAGGGCGGTACCGCCTGATGGACGTCATCGGCCGTGGTGGCACCGCCGAGGTCTGGCGCGCCCACGACGAGGCGCTGGCCCGCACGGTCGCGGTCAAGCTCGTCACGGTGCCCACCGACGAGGGTGCGCAGCGGGCCGGCGAGGAGGCCCGGCTGCTGGCCGGCCTGAGCCACCCCAGCCTGGTGCCCGTGTACGACGCCGGCACGGACGAGAACGACCGGCCGTGGGTCGTCATGGAGCTGGTCGAGGGCGAGACCCTCGGCGACACCGTGCGCCGCGGCCCGCTCGACCCCGTGCGGGCGGCCGTCGTCGGCCAGGCCGTCGCCGAGGCGCTCGCCTACGTCCACGCGCAGGGCCTCGTGCACCGCGACGTCAAGCCCGGCAACGTCCTCATGGGCCGGGACGGGCGGGTCCGGCTGACCGACTTCGGCATCGCCCGCCTCGTCGACGCCGCGAAGGTCACCGCCACCGGCATGACCGTGGGCACGGCCAGCTACCTCGCGCCCGAGCAGGTCATGGGCGAGCGCGTCACCCCGATGGCCGACGTCTACGCCCTCGGTCTGGTGCTCCTCGAGTGCCTCACCGGCCGCCGCGAGTACGCCGGCAGCACCGTCGAGGTCGCCCTGGCCCGGCTGAACCGCCAGCCTGACGTCCCCGTCGACCTCCCGGCCGGCTGGCCCCAGCTGCTCACGGCCATGACCGCCCGGGAGCCGGACGCCCGGCCCACCGCCGGCGAGGTCGCGGAGGAGCTGTCCCGAATCGCCTCCGGCGGCACCGCCACCACCGTCCTGGCGTCCCCCACGACCGCGCAGCCCGTCGTGGACCGCACGCAGGTGCTCCAGCAGACCCGGGTGGCCCCGGCCGCGGTGCCGCCCGCGGTCGCGCGACCGGTCGCTCGGCCCGTCGCCCCGGAGGCGCTCCCGGTGGCCGACAGCGACGACGGCTGGAAGTGGGCGCTCGCGCTCGTCGCCGTCATCGCCGTCCTGATCGGGGGTGCGGCGCTCGCCGGCCTGTTCGACAAGGGCTCCGGCCGCACCCCGGCCGCCGTGTCGAACAGCGTGCCGGGGCCGGTCGCCACCACCCTGCGCAACCTCCAGCGCGAGGTCGCGAAGGCAGGGGAGGAGCGGTGAGGAGAGCTCTGCTCGCGGCCGGGCTGGTGCTCGCGCTCGCCGGCTGCTCGAGCCCGCAGGCCGACCTCGACGACGCCGTCGCCGCGCTCACCGACTCGGTGAACCGCGGCGACGTCGCCGCGACCCGGGCGGGCGCGGACGAGGTCGCCACGCTGGCCGAGCAGCAGCGCGGCGAGCTCGGCAAGACACGGGCGGACCGCATCATCAGCCTTGCCGCGGCCCTCAAGGCCAAGGCCGGCAACCTCGCCGTTCGGCCGCTGCCGTCCCCGAGCCCGTCGGAGGAGCCGGAGCAGGAGGAGACGACGCCGCCCCCGCCGAGCCGCGAGCCGTCTCCGTCCCCCTCGCCCTCCCCGGAGCCGGTGGAGACGACCGAGGCACCGGAGCCGTCCGACTCCCCCGAGCCGGAGCCGACCGACGACGACGGAGGTCTGCTGCCGACCCTGGGCTCGACCGCGCAGCCCTCAGCGCAGCCGTCGCCCAGCGAGGCCGCCTTCACGAGCCCCAGCCCGACTCGGGCGCCCACGTCCACGAGCCGCTCGCCGCGGCCGTCGTCGTCGCCGGTCAGCGCCTCCGGTCCGACCGGCAGCAGCCCGACCCCGGCGTCCACCCCGGCGTGACCGGCCAGGGCCGCGGGGTCCTCGGCGGCGTCCTCGCCGTCCTGCTGCTGGCGGGCTGCGGGAGCAGCAGCGCCGCGGACGCGCTCGTGGACCGGACGGACGCCGTGACCGAGGCGGCGAACGACGGCGACGCGGAGGCGTTCCGGGAGGCCGTCGACGCACTGACCGGCACGGTGAAGGACCAGCGCGACGCCGACACGCTGCCGGCCGACCGCGCCCAGCGGCTGCTCGCCCTCGCCGCCGCCCTCCGCAGCCAGGCCGCCGACGTCGACGCGGACGCCCGCGCCGCCGCAGCTGCCCGTCAGGCTGCCGCGGACAAGGCCGCCGCCGCCGAGGCCGCGGCGGACAGGGTGGCGGCGGAGCAGATGGCGGCGGAGGCGGCGGCGGAGAAGGCGGCGGCCGAGAAGGCAGCCGCGGACAAGGCAGCCGCGGACAAGGCAGCGGCCGCCGACGCCGCGGCCCGTGCGGCCGCCGCGCAGCAGGACGAGGACGACGGCGGCCAGGACGGCAAGGACAAGGGCAAGGACAAGGGCGGCAAGGGCTGAGAGCCTCAGCGACCCGGCGGGCGCCCTACGCCGGGTCGGGCAGGCCGAAGCGCCGGGCGACGAACGTCAGCTCGGCCCGCATCTGCCGCACCCGCTCGTCGACCACGAGCGAGCCGTGGCCGGCGTCGAAGCGGTACTCCTCGACCTCCTTGCCCCGCTCGGCGGCGGCCGCCAGCCAGTTCTCGATCTGCCGCAGCGGGCAGCGCGGGTCGTTCGCGCCGGCGAGCACCAGGACCGGCGCCCGGACGGCGTCGACGTGGGTGAGGGGCGAGCTGGCGGTGTACCGCTCGGGGACCTCGGTGGGGGAGCCGCCGAACAGTGCCCGGTCGAACGCCCGCAGCGGCTCCATCTCGTCCTCGTAGGCGGCCAGGTAGTCGGCCACCGGCACGGCGGCGACCCCGAGCGTCCACAGGTCGGGCTGCACCCCGAGCCCGAGCAGGGTGAGGTAGCCGCCCCAGGAGCCGCCGGTGAGCGCGATCCGGGCCGGGTCCGCGACCCCGGTGTCGACGAGGGACTGCCGGACGGCGGCGAGGTCCTCGAGCTCGGTGAGCCCGGGCCGGCCGATGATGGCGTCGCGCCAGGCCGCGCCGTAGCCGGTGGACCCGCGGTAGTTCACCTCGACGACGGCGCAGCCGAGGTCGACGTAGGCGGCGCGGTCACCGGCGAAGGAGTCGGTGTCGTGGTGGGTGGGTCCGCCGTGGACCACGAACACCACGGGGAACGGCGCGTCGCCCTCGGGCCGCGCCAGCAGGGCGTGCACGGTGCCACCCGGGCCCTCGACCCAGAGGTCCTCCACCGGCACGGACCCCGGGGCGGGCGGGCCGGGGGGCGCGAGGACGACGTCGCCGGTGGTCGAGCGGACGACGGTCGGCTCCGCGGCGCTGGACCACGAGTACTCCACGCTGCCGTCGGGCCGGGTGGTGGCGCCGGTGACCGTGCCGGGCGGCGTCGGGAGGGAGGTCAGGGTGCCGTCGACGAGGTCGAGCCGGTGCAGGGTGGCCCGGGCGGCGTGCTCGGACAGCACCAGCAGCGCGGAGCCGTCCTCGTACCAGTCGGCGGCCAGGTCGCCGGGCAGGTCGTCGACCGGCAGCTCGGTCTCGGCGCCACTGCGCGGGTCCCACAGGAACGGGCGCGGGCGCCCGGTCCGCTCGTGGACGGCGAGCAGCCGGCCGTCGCCGGGCACGGGGGAGAAGCCCAGGACGGACAGCCCCTTGCCCTCGCCGTCCCACAGGTCGGCCACGACGTCGCCGTCGAGGGTCAGGACCCGCAGGGCCTTGTGGTGGCTGTCGCCGTGCTCGCTGTGCTCGAGCACCCAGAGCGTCTCGTCGCGGGACAGCCCGGCGACGTCGGCGTCCTCCTCGTGCGTGTAGAGGACCCGGGCCTCGCCGCCCTGCACCGCGTGCACCTCGACGCCGTCGTCGGTGGCGCAGCCGACGAGGGTGACGGTCCGTCCGACCTCCAGGCCCGCGGGGTACGCGGCCGGGACGCCCGGGGTGGCGTCGACGTCCGGACCGCCCTCCCAGGGCTGCTTCTTCCAGGTGCCGAACTCGTCGCCCTCGCTGTCGTCGAACCACCAGACCTCGGAGCCGTCGGGCGGGAGCGCGCCGTCGCTGGTGCCGGCGTCGCGCTCGGTCACCCGGCGGACGGCGCCGGTGCTCCGGTCCCAGGCGTAGAGCTCCCAGGTGCCGGTGACGTTGCTCGTGTACAGGCAGCGCTCGGGGGCGTCCTGCGCCCAGTCGGGGAGCGAGACCCGGGGCGCGCGGAAGCGCTGCTCCCAGAGCGGCAGGTCGGTGCTCGTCACCCGTTCGACTGTAACGGTGCGTAGGCGAACCAGCCGAAGACGGAGCTGCGCCGCTCCAGCAGGGACAGCCCGGGCAGCAGGCGCGGCCGGTCGAAGTCCAGGGTGAGCGACGAGCGGTAGGCGGAGCCCATGTCCTCGTTGCTCACCACCTGCAGGCCCGGCTCCGCCAGGTCGAGGCCCTGGTAGTCGGCGTAGCGGCGGGGCATCCCGTCGGAGGTGGCGGCGGGCAGGGCGGCAGCGGCGAGCACGAGGGCGACGCCGAGCACCGCCCCCAGCGCCAGCCGCTGCCCGCGGACCCCGGGGAGGGCCGCCTGCTCGAGCAGCAGCGGGACGAGCACGGCGACGGCCGCACCCGCGGCGAGCGGGGTCAGGACCTCCGGGTCGACCGCGCGGACCAGCAGGAGCTCGCCGGCCAGCAGCACGAGCGCGACGACGGCGACTACGGCCCCCGGGCGGCAGGCCGCCACGGCGCCGCCGGCGAGCAGCCCGGCGAGCAGCAGGAGCAGGCCGTCGGCCGGCCCGAGGACGGTGGCGTCGGCGGGCAGGCCGGCCGGCACGGTGAACGAGGCCAGCAGGGGCACCTGCGCCAGCAGCACCGCCAGCGGACCCGCGCCGGTCCGCAGCGCGGGGCGGCCGCGCACCAGCAGCCAGGCGGTCGCCCCGACGACGACGCCGCCGGCGACGAGCAGCGGGTCGGCGCCGCGGTCGGACGACACGAGCAGCGCCGTCTCCGCCAGGGCGCGCAGGGCGGCGACCAGCAGCAGGACGAGGCCGACGCCGGTCGCGAGGCCGGGGGCGCGGCGCGCGGCGAGCAGGGCCAGGCCGAGCGCCGCAGCGGCGCCCAGGGCGAGGAGGACGGCGTCGGGCACGCCGCAGGGTAGGCGGTGCGCCCTGCAGGGCGAGGAGACCCCGGGAACGAGGAAGGGCCGCCCTCGCGGGCGGCCCGTCTCGTCGGGAGG
Organism: Frankiales bacterium; assembly: GCA_025464695.1. The sequence continues at coordinate 10,224 of JAODNQ010000007.1, forward strand.
ACTGCTGGTCGGGGTGACAGGATTTGAACCTGCGACCTCTGCGTCCCGAACGCAGCGCGCTACCAAGCTGCGCCAC
>JAODNQ010000005.1 GCA_025464695.1 Frankiales bacterium
GCGAACCAGCGGTCGTGCGTCACCGCCACGACCGTCCCGTCGAACGCCTCGAGCCCCTCCTCCAGGGCCTCCGCGCTGTCGAGGTCGAGGTTGTCGGTGGGCTCGTCGAGCAGGAGCATCGTGCAGCCCGACAGCTCCAGCAGCAGCACCTGCAGGCGGGCCTTCTGGCCGCCCGAGAGCGTGTCGTAGACCTGGTCGGCCTGCGCGTGCAGCTCGTACCGCCGCAGCACCCCGACGGCGCCCCCGCGCTCCAGGCCGCGGCGACGGTCGTCGCCGCGGTGCAGGACCTCGGTGAGCGTGCGGCCGTACAGCTCGGGCTGGTCCTGGGTCTGCGCGAACCACCCCGGCACGACCCGCGCGCCGAGCTTCACCTCGCCGGTGTGGGGGACCGGCTGGCCGGCGAGCAGGCGCAGGAAGTGGCTCTTGCCCGAGCCGTTGCTGCCCAGCACCGCCACGCGCTCGCCGTAGAACACCTCGAGGTCGAACGGCTTCATGAGGCCGGTCAGCTCGAGCCGCGCGGCCGTCAGCGCCCGGACGCCGGTCCGCCCGCCGCGCAGCCGCATCTCGACCTTCTGGTCCACCACCTGCTCGGGCGGCGGCCCGGCCTTCTCGAACTTCTCCAGCCGTGTCACCATCGCGGAGTAGCGGTTGGCCATGTCGGGGCTGCGGGCCGCCTGCTCCCGCAGCGTGAACATGAGCTGCCGCAGCCGCTGGTGCTCCTCCTCCCAGCGCTTGTGCTGGTCGGCGAGCCGCTCGCGCCGGGCCTGCCGCGCGGCCGGGTAGGAGGCGAACCCCTCGCCGTGCACCCAGGCGCCGTGCGCCTCGATCGTCACCACGCGGGTCGCCGTCCGGTGCAGCAGCTCGCGGTCGTGGCTCACGAACAGCACCGTCTTGGACGACTCCGCGAGGGCCGCCTCCAGCCAGCGCTTGCCCGGGACGTCGAGGTAGTTGTCGGGCTCGTCGAGCAGCAGGACCTCGTCCGGCCCGCGCAGGAGCGCCTCCAGGGCCAGCCTCTTCTGCTCGCCGCCCGACAGCGTCGACAGCTTCCGGTACTGCGCCTTCTCGTACGGCACCCCGAGGGCCGTCGTGGTGCACACGTCCCAGACCACCTCGGCCTCGTAGCCGCCGGCGTCGCCCCAGTCGCCCAGCGCGTTGGCGTAGGCCACCTGCGTCGTCTCGTCGTCCTGTTCCATCATGGCGAGCTCGGCGGCCTCGAGCCGGCGGCCGGCGTCGCGCACTGCCGGAGCGGCGAGGTCGAGCAGCAGGTGGCGCACCTCGGTGTCGTCGCGGATCGACCCGATGAACTGCCGCATCACCCCGACGCCGCCCTGCCGGGCGATCGCCCCCGACAGCGGGACGTCGTCGCCCGCCACCATCCGCAGCAGGGTCGTCTTGCCGGTGCCGTTCGCCCCCACGAGAGCGGTCTTGGTGCCGTCCCCGACCCGGAAGCTGACCTCGTCGAACAGCACCCGCCCGTCGGGCAGCACGTGGCTCAGGCTCTGGACGTCGACGTACCCCATGGCTCCAGTGTCAGGGCAGGCGTCGACCGAGTTCCAGCAGCGCGTCCCAGAACGGCAGCGGCAGGGGGCTCGTGGCGGCGTCGGGGTCGGCGGGCACGCCGAGCTCCCGGGTCAGCCAGCCGGCCAGGTCGTGGCCGTAGCGGACGCTGTCGCGGGCGGAGTAGACGCTGAGCACCGGTCCCCCGGAGACGGTCGCGAACCGGTGCCCCCGGAGGCGGACCAGCGGTGGCTCGGCGGCGAGCCGGGCGACGACGACCTCGAGGGCCGCCGCGAGGTCGTCCGGCCGCGGGCCGAGGACCGGCGACCACCAGCCGTCGACGAGGTCACCGGTGAGCGCCCCCTCGACCCAGGCCCGACCTCGGAGCGCCTCCCCCTCGGGGTCGCCCCGCCAGTCGGGGAAGCGCGGGCCGACCGGCAGCACCGCGCCGTACAGGGCACGCAGGTCCAGGGGCAGCACCCGGCCGAGGGCCTGCTCGACGGCGGACAGCTCCGCCTCGGACAGGCCGGGTGCGACCTCCGTGACCTCCGCCAGCGCAGCCGCGACGACGTCGAGGTCCATCATGTCGCAAGCGCCGTCGGGCCGGCCGGCCGGACGTTGCGGGTCACGGCCTGGCGCTCCATCAGCGCGTCGTCGGGCGGGTACTCCACGGCCTCCAGCACGAGGGCGTGCGGCGCCGCGACCATGACCTCGCTCGCGCGCCGGCCCAGCGTCAGCAGCGACGCCGGCCACTCCGGTCCGCGCCGGCCCTCCCCCACCGCCAGCATCGCGCCGACGAGCGACCGGACCATCGAGTGGCAGAACGCGTCGGCCTGCACGGTCATCACGAGCAGGCCCCCGGGGTCGCGCTCCCAGTCGCACGCCAGCAGGGTCCGCACGGTGGTGGCCCCCTCCCGGCGACGGCAGTAGGCCGCGAAGTCGTGCAGTCCGAGCAGGGACGCCGCCGCGGCGCGCAGGGCCGTCAGGTCCAGCGGCCGGGGCCAGGCAAGCAGCTCCTGCCGGCGGAGCGGGTCGAGGGCGCCGGGGCCGTCCGCCACCCGGTACCGGTAGGTGCGCGACACGGCGGAGAAGCGCGCGTCGAAGCCGGGGGGCGCCGGGGCGGCGGCGCGCACCCGGACGTCGGGCGGCAGGAGCCCGTTCAGGCGGCGCACCAGGAGCGGGTCCTCGGCGGCGTCGGGCGGCAGGTCCACGTGAGCCACCTGCCCGCGTGCGTGCACGCCGGCGTCGGTGCGGCCCGCCACGGTGAGTCGCGGCGACGGCGCCCGCAGCAGGGTCGTCAGGGCGTCCTCGAGGACCCCCTGGACCGTGCGGAGGCTCCGGCCTCCGGTCGAGGCCTGCGCCGCCCAGCCGGAGAAGGCGGTGCCGTCGTAGGCGAGGTCGAGCCGCACCCGGACGACGTCGTCGGGCGGCGCGGACAGGGAGGCCGCCTCGATCCCCCGGACGAACGGCGGCGCTCCCGGCACCGGCGGCTCGCCCGGCACATCCGCCTCGCCCGGCACATCCGCCTCGCCCGGCACACCCGCCTCGCCCGGCACATCCGCCTCGCCCGGCACAGCGACGAGCCCGCCCTCCCGCGACACGGGGAGGACGGGCTCGTCGGGCGTGCTGGGGACTACTTCTCGTCCAGGTCCTGCTGCGCGGCGTCGACGTCGGCCTGCGCCGCGTCGAGGTCCGCCTGGGCCTGCGCCGTGTCGCCGGCCGCGACGTCCGCCGAGGCGGCGTCGAGGTCGGTCTGCGCGTTCTCGATGTCGGCAGCCGGGTCGCCGGTGGTCACGTCGGCCTGGGCGGCCACGCCCGCCGCGGTCGGGCTCTCGGCCGCGAGGTCGGCAGCGGACTCAGCGGTGGCACCCGTGGGAGCGGTGCTCGCGGCGAACTGCGTGCCACGGGCGCGCTCGGCCTCGCGGACGACGCCCTGACCCGCGGGCAGCGCCTCGACCAGCTCG
>JAODNQ010000044.1 GCA_025464695.1 Frankiales bacterium
GGGCACGGGCGACGTCGGACAGCGCACGAGACATCGGAGCGGCGGCAGCGGGCACGGGCGCCGCCAGGTCCATGCCCCCGGAGGTCGCGGCGTCACCGGAGGTCGGCTGCCCGGACAGGTCGGAGGCGAGCGACTCGGTCGAGGTCCCCCCACCGCTCGCTGCGGGCGCGGCAGCCAGGGACGACGGTCCCCCGTCGCCCCGCCCCTGCAGCGTGACCCCGGCGAGGACCGCGAGGGCCACCACGCCCGCGGCGGAGGACAGCTGCAGCACGCGGCGCCGGGGCAGCCCGACGACGACGGGTCGCTCCTCGTGCGCGGCCAGCACCGCCTCGGGCCCGCCGTCGGGGACCGCGTACGACGCCGCCGCCTCGCCGAGCAGCTGCCGCAGGTCGTCGTCCGTCAGGGTGCCCATCACCCGGTCTCCAACTCGTCGTCGCGGACCCAGGCCGACAGGCGGGGGTCGAGGGCGAGCCGCTGCCTCGCGTCGTGCAGGCGGCTCTTCACCGTGCCGGGGCGGCGGTCGATCGCGACGGCGATCTCCTTCTCCGACAGCCCGGCGTAGAAGCGCAGGACGAGCGGCACCCGCAGGTGTTCGGGCAGGTCGGCGAGGGCCGCGACCACGGCGTCGGCGAGGTGGGCGTGCTCCGCCCGCTGCTCGGGGGCGGCACCCGGGTCGGGCAGCGCCTCGAGGGCGGCGTCGCCGACGTCGCGCCCGGTGCGGGAGGTCTCGGCCCGGACCCGGCTGACGCAGGCGTTGACCACGACCCGGTACAGCCAGGCGCGCCGGCCGGCGCCGGCCGGGACGGCGTCACGGAAGCGGAACACCCGCAGGAACGCCTCCTGCACGGCGTCCTGCGCGTCGTGCGGGTCGCGCAGGACCAGGCAGGCGGTGCGGTAGGCGGCGGCGTAGTCCTGCGCCAGCCACGCCTCGAGGGCGCGGTCCTCGTCGTCGTCCTCGTCGCTCATGCCCCTCAGACGCAGCCGGAGCCCGATCGGTTCGCGGCGGCGTCAGGCGGAGCGGTCAGGCAGCGTCGCTGCGCGCCTCGGCCGCCCGGCCCAGGTTCTCGAGGAAGCCGTCGGCCTGGGCGCGCAGCACCTCGGCGTCGACCTCGGTGTCGGCGGGCTCGACGGTCAGCTCCAGCTCGGCGAGCGTGGCCGAGGCGTCGCCGCTGCACACGTAGCTCAGCCGCAGCTCACCGGAGGTGCCGGGCAGCTCGGGGCCCGACCACTGGAAGCGGGTGACGAAGGCGGTGGGGGTGCGTCGCGGCGGCAGGGCCCGGACGGTCGCGGCGGTGCGCCGCGAGGACGGGAGGTCGGTCTCGACGAGGGCGCGCCCGCCCGCCTCGCCGACGCGTCGGACGCCCGGCCACAGCTCGAGCGCGGCCGGTCCGGTGAGGAGCAGGGCCGTGCTGGTGGGGTCGGCGGCGATCTGCCGGGTCGTGCGGGTGCGGGTGTTCCCGGGGTGGACAGGCTCAAGGACCACGGTGCACCTCCTCGGTGCTCGGCTGCGTCGCAGGAGGGTCTTCCCACTGCTTGCAGGTGTAAGCACTCTAGCAAGCGCTCTAGTCGCAGCCCCGCGTCGAGACCTCGGCCACGGCGGTGCGGCCGGCCTCGGCGTCGCCGGAGACCTCGCGCGCCGTGAGCGCGTAGCCGACGTCGGACCGGTCGGCCGCGGCGGCGAACACCACACCCAGCACCTGGCCCTGGGGCGTGATGAGCGGGCCGCCGGAGTTGCCCGGCTTCACCCGGCCGCGCAGGGCGTAGATCTGCCGGACGACCTCGCGGTCGCCGTAGATGTCCAGGCCGCGCGCCCGCTGCGTGCCGCTGACCCGGGCGGCGTCGGCCCGGAACGGCCCGTCCTGCGGGTAGCCGAGCACGATCGCGTCGGCACCCGGGGCGGCCTGCGGCGCGAACCGGAGGGGCTCGATCCCCAGTCCGGGGACGCGCAGCACGGCGACGTCGCGGCCCGGGTCGTAGAGCACGACGGTGGCGGGCATCGACCGGCCGCCGGCGGTGGCGACCCGGGGGCGCCGCACCCCGGCGACGACGTGCGCGTTGGTCATCACGCGGTCGGGGGCGTAGACGAAGCCGGTGCCCTCGATCTGCCGTCCGCAGGAGCCGGCGACCCCGGTCACCTTGAGCACCTCGCCGCGCACGCGCTGCACGACCGGGTCGGCCTTGAGGGCGGCGTCCGGCGGGTCGACGTCCTGCACCTGGGTGGGCCGCAGACCGCCGAACACCTCGGGGAAGCCCCGCTGGTCGACCAGGCCGCGGAAGCCGGCGAAGAACGAGCGGGTGCCGGACGGGACGACGTCGTCGACGGCCTGGATGACCGCCGAGCGGCGCACCTGGGAGGACACGGCGGGGAAGGCGGACGACGCCAGGGCGGTCCCGACGAGCCAGGCCACCAGCAGCACCGAGACCACCGAGACGACGGCCCCGGCGAGGGCGTCGACCACGCGGGCGGAGCGCCAGGTCAGGCGGTCGCGCAGGCTGGCGCCGACGAGGGTGGCGAGCAGCTGCCCGATCGTCGCCGCGAGGAACACCAGGGCCACACCGACAGCGGCGTCGGGCAACGACGTGAAGGGGCTGCTGCGGGCCAGGCCCGGCGCGAAGCGGGCCCCGAGGACACCGCCGCCGAGGAAGCCGACGAACGACAGCGCGCCCACGACGAAGCCCTGCCGGTAGCCCGAGACCGCGAACAGTCCGGCGGCGACCAGCAGGACGACGTCGAGCAGGTCACCGCGCACAGCCGGACCCTAGTCCGGGGTCCTGCTCCGGGCTCAGGGCGCGGCGACGACGACCTGCCCCTCCATGCCTCCGTGCAGGGTGCAGACGAAGTCGTACGTGCCGGCCTTGCTGAAGACGTAGGTGCCCGTCTGCTCGCCGTCGATCGTGGGGATGGGCGCGCCGACGGCGGCGTCGTCGAACTCCAGGTTGTGCGGCACGCCGCCCTCGACCTTGAGGGTCAGCTTCAGGGTGCCGGGAGCCGCGGTGACCGTCTCCGGCGCGAACTGGAGCCGGGCGTTGCCGACGACGGTGGCGGTCTGGGCGTCGGCCGGCCCGGCGGCCGCGACCCCCGCGCCGGCGCTGCCGCTGCCCTCGCCCTCGCTGCTGCTGCCTCCCCCGCCGCACCCGGCCAGGGCCAGGAGGGGGACGGCGAGCAGGAGCAGGCGGGCAGCGGTGCGGGGCGTCGTCACGAGGGGTCTCCAGGGGAGGGGCGGGCGGCGGGGTCGAGCGGGTCGTCGGGCACCGCGGCACGCGACAGGGCGTCGCGGTCCGCGTCGAACGCGGGCGAGCTGCGGGCGGCGAGGGCGAGCCGCGCGGGGTCGAGCTCGCGCTGGCGGCTCCGGTCCCACGGCTGCTCCCAACCGCCGAAGTGCAGCAGCCGGTCGATCACGCCGGCGGTGAAGCCCCAGACGAGCAGGTCGCCGACCTCGAAGGCCGGACCGACCCAGCCGCTCGGGTGCGTGATGCCCAGGCGGTTCGCGGGGTCGACGAGGTCGGCCAGCGCCACCCGGTGCACGGAGGCGACCTCACCGGCGTCGACCACCCGGACGGGGTGGGGGCGCTCCCACCAGGCGACGACCGGGGTGACGACGAACCCGCTGGGCGGCAGCCACAGGTCGGGCAGCTCGCCGAGCACCCGGACCGACGCCGGGTCCAGGCCGACCTCCTCGGTGGCCTCGCGCAGGGCGGCGGCCACCGGGGTCTCGTCCTCGTCGAGGGCGCCGCCGGGGAACGCCGCCTGCCCCGCGTGCGAGCGCATGGTCGCGGCGCGCTCGATCAGCAGCAGCTCGGGCCCGTCGGGGCCGTCGCCGAACAGGGCGAGCACGGCGCTGCGGCGGCCGCCCTCCTCGGGCGGCAGGAAGCGCGTGAGCTGGTCCCCGCGGATGCCGGGCAGCGCGTCGGCGAGCGGCTGCAGCCAGGCCGGGAGCGCCGTCACAGGCGCACGCCGAGGTGCTGGCGGACCAGCCCGTCGAGCTGCGCGCGGCTCGTCAGCCGGCCCCGCT
>JAODNQ010000050.1 GCA_025464695.1 Frankiales bacterium
GCCGCTGCCGGTGACCCCGTGCTCGTCGGCCGCCCCAACGACGCCGCCGGCGCCACGACCGCCCTCACCGGCGGCTCCCCGTCCGCCCCCGCCCTGAGCGTCGCCAACCCCTCGCTGCGCACGGTCGAGGGCGGCCAGTACGCGGGTGCCGCGCTGCGGGTCGCCCCGACGCCGCCGTCGGCAGGCGCGGTGCACCTGGGGCTCGACGTCGCGAGCAGCGCCCCGGGCGACCTCGCCAGTGGCGACGACCAGCTCTGGTACGCCCACGCCCAGGAGTCGGGCTCCACCGTCGTCGGCTCCGTCTACACGTCGGCCTTCGCGAACCACCTCGCCTTCGTGACGCCGCGCCGGGTGCTGGACACCCGCCGGGCCACCGGCGGGCTCGAGTCCGGCGCCCCGAACGACGGCCGGTCGCGGGTCGTCGCCGGCCGCTTCGACGCCGCGGGCCGGCTGCTGGCCGGCACGACGCTGGTCCTGGACCTGTCCGGGCTCCTTGTCGGGGACCAGGCCGGTGTCCTCGGCAACCTCACCGCCGTCGGTCCCGCGGCCAACGGCTTCCTGGCCGCCTACCCGACGCCGTCCGGCTCGCTGGACACCAGCGGCGCCGGCCGCCCGGCGGTGTCGAGCGTCAACTACACGCGGGGCGCCGCCGTCGCGAACCTCGCGCTCGTCGGCTTCGAGGCCGGCAACCGGATCAGCGTCTACACGACGACGCTCACCCACGTGCTGTTCGACGTCAGTGCCTTCAGCGTCTTCGACCCGTTCTCGACGGTGCCCGACGACACCGCCCGCCGGGCCGCCGCCGGCTGGCGCGGACGGACGGGCTGACCGCCGTGTGCCGGAGCATCAAGACGCTGCGCCCGCCGTTCACGGACGTCGTCACCGACGACGACGTCCGGGCGGCCGCGCTGCAGTACGTGCGCAAGATCGCCGGCATGCGGGCGCCGTCGTCGGCGAACGCCCCGGCCTTCGAGGCGGCGGTCGAGGCGGTCGCCGAGGCGACCCGGGAGCTGCTCGCCGGCGTGGTGGTCCGAGGGCGCCCGTCCGCGGCTGCTGCCGCCCTCCCGGCTGAGGTCACCCGAGCTCCGCGCTGAGGTAGAGCCACGCGCCGCCCTCGCGGACGAACAGGCTGTCCTCCTCGAGGACCTCCACCCGGCCGCGGCGGACCGCCCGGGCCCGGAACGCCACCCGCCCGCGGACCTCGAGCAGCCCGCCGCCCGACGTCGCCAGCACCTCGAGGCCCGTCCAGCGGACCTCGGGGTCGAGGACCAGCGGCTCCGGGCGGGTGCTGGGGTGCCAGGTGCGCAGCAGGTGGGCGACGTCGCCTCGGGCGTAGGCGGTGTACCGCGAGCGCATGAGCAGCTCCGGCGTCGGGGCGGGCGCGTCGGACCACCGCGCGCAGCAGGCGTCGTACGTGGCGCCGAGGCCGCAGGAGCAGCGCTCCGGCTCGCGGCGACGCGCCATCAGCAGCGGGTCCGGGGGAGCGTCACCGGGGCGTGACGAGGGTGCTGCCGGCGGGGTGCTCCGTGCGGCCGGCGGCGGTCAGCACCCAGACGCTCTGCCGGCCGCGGACCTCCCACTCCTCGGGGCCGCCGACGAGCGCGGTGTCCTCGTCGATGCCGACGACCGTGACGCCGGGCGGGGTGTCGACGACGCGGGTGAGCACGCCGTCCGGGAGCCATGCGGCGAAGCGGTCGAAGTGGGGGAGCACCCGCAGGTGCGGGACGGCGCCGAGGCCGGGCTCGGCGGCCCGCAGCGGGTGGCGCAGGTCGGGGACGTGGTCGGTGAGGGCCATCGCGCCGGCGCTGCAGCCCGCCAGCGCCGCACCCGCCTGCCACGCGGCGGAGACCGCCCGCCAGACGGCCGTGCCCCGCAGGGTCGCGGCCAGGAACGGCGGGGAGCCCCCGGACAGGTAGACCAGCCCGGCGCCCTCGACCAGCGCGGCGAGACCGGGGTCGTCGGCGGTGTCCCGGTCCACGACGGGGACGACGACCTGCTCGACGCCGAGCCGGGCCGCCGCCCGTGCGCCGAGGTCGTGCCAGCGGGCCAGCGACGCCGGCCCCTCCGGGGCGGCGGCCGTCGCGAGCTGCACGTAGCGGGGCGGTCGGCCGGCGAGCAGCGCGCGCTCGACGTCCTCGAGCACGGGCAGGTACTCCCCGCTGCCGACGAGGGCGAGCGGACCGGGGCCGGGCGGGACGGTCACACCCGCGAGCCTGGCACGGGGGGCTGTGGCCTGCCGGTCCCCGGGTCGGCCGTCCGGCCGGCCGCGGTCAGAGGACGGCGTGCTCCGGGGCCCGGGAGGCGCCCTGGTCGAGCGGCAGCCGGATGCGGACGGGACCGCAGTCGGCGTGCTCGTCGAGGAAGGCGCTCACGCCGACCTTCAGGGCGAGGTCGTCGAGCGGGAGACGGCGGTCGTCAGGACAGCTGTGGCACACCACGACCACGTGCGAGAGGTGTGCCACGACCTCTACGACAGGCTGCTCAGTTCGCTGCATCCGCCGACTCTGCCCGGAACTCGGCCGTCTGACCACCGTGGTTGCGCGTGCACGTGTGACGTCGACCGCAGCGGGGCCGGGACGCGGTGGCAGGAGTGCCCCCGGAGAGACTCGAACTCCCGACCAACCGGGTAGAAACCGGCCGCTCTATCCGCTGAGCTACGGGGGCGGACGCCCGGGAGCCTATCCAGCAGCACCTCCCTCCGACAGGACGCGCGGCATCCACAGCCGCCCGCCGGGCCCTGTCGCCGCGCCCGGCCACGCCGCACCGTCGTCCTCGGCACGGCGGACCGACCGCCGGCCACGACTCCGCGGAGGACCCCGTGCACGCTCCCTCGATCCAGCTCACCGGCAACCTGGCCGCCACCCCCGTCCTGCGGCGGACGGCGAACGACGTCCCGGTCACCTCGTTCCGCATCGCCAACACCCCCAGCCGCCTCGACAAGACCACCGGGGCCTGGACCGACTCGCCCACCACCTGGTTCACCGTCAGCTGCTGGCGCGGGACGGCCGAGAACGTCGCGCGGTCGCTGCGCCAGGGCGACCGGGTGGTGGTCACGGGGCGGCTGAGCACGAGCACCTGGACGACGTCGGACGGCGAGCAGCGCAGCGGCCTGGACATCGAGGCCACGCACGTCGGGCTCGACCTGTCGCGGGCGCCGGCGCGGGTCGTGAGCGTGCCGCCGCTGCAGGCCGGCACCGACCCGGGGGAGCGGCCCGCGGAGGGCGAGGTCGACCCCGGCCTGCACGGTCTGGTCGCGGAGATCGAGGACCTGCTCGAGGAGGACGAGGAGGCGCTCGCGTCCCGGGCCGGCTGACGGGTCCCGCCGCCGGGGCCGCGCGCCCCGGCGGCGCCGGGCCGCCCCCGTAGGCTGGCCTCATGGCGCAGTTCATCTACCAGATGCAGAAGGTCCGCAAGGCCGTCGGCGACAAGGTCATCCTCGACGACGTCACGCTGGCCTTCTTCCCCGGCGCGAAGATCGGCGTGCTCGGCCCCAACGGGGCCGGCAAGTCGACCGTCCTGAAGATGATGGCCGGGCTCGACCAGCCCTCCAACGGCGACGCCCGGCTCAGCCCCGGCTACAGCGTCGGCATCCTCATGCAGGAGCCGCTGCTCGACGAGACCAAGAACGTCCTCGAGAACGTGCAGGAGGGCGTCAAGGGCATCCGCGACGTCATCCTCCGGTACGAGGAGCTCAACGAGAAGATGGGCGCTCCCGACGCCGACTTCGAGAAGATCCTCGAGGAGCAGCAGCCGCTGCTCGACCAGATCGAGGCGGCCGACGCCTGGGAGATCGACAGCAAGATCGAGCAGGCCATGGACGCCCTGCGGGTGCCCCCGGGCGACGCCGACGTCAGCGTCCTGTCCGGTGGCGAGAAGCGCCGCGTCGCGCTGTGCAAGCTGCTGCTCGAGGCGCCCGACCTGCTGCTGCTCGACGAGCCCACCAACCACCTCGACGCCGAGAGCGTGCTCTGGCTCGAGAAGCACCTCTCGGCCTACCCGGGTGCGGTGCTGGCCGTGACCCACGACCGGTACTTCCTCGACAACGTCGCCGAGTGGATCCTCGAGCTCGACCGCGGCCGCGCCTACCCCTACGAGGGCAACTACTCGACCTACCTCGAGAAGAAGCAGGAGCGCCTCGCCGTCC
>JAODNQ010000116.1 GCA_025464695.1 Frankiales bacterium
CAACAGGCGACGACAGCGAGCACTCGGCAAGCTCACGCCGGTCGAGTACGAACTCGCCTTCACCCGTCAGGCCGCACTCGCGGCATAGTCCAACTCAAGCAGTGTCAACCAGACCTGCAGCAGACCCAATGATGTCGTCGGATCAGTGCGTGCCTTCGTGTCACTGACCGGGCGAACCGGCGTGACTAGCGCTTGTGCGCCGAGGCCGACTGTGGCTCGGAGCGGCACCAGCTGCCAGAAGTTTGCGCGGAACTAGTCCCGAGACCGTCACAACGGTCTACTGCTTCTGGTTATGCGGCGTCTTGCTGCAAGCAGGGCGTTCCCCGCCGATTGTTGCCGCTCGCCGTCCGGCGGTCTGGCCGGGCGTGGCTAGGGCCGGTTCTGGACCAGAGCCGAGCCCGTTCAACACTCCGACACGGACGGCTCCGGCATCTTGTGCGGCGTGGCCTTCGCCTGGCAAACCGTGGGTAGGGCCGGTTCCTTCTCCGCGGCCGGAGGTGGAGACACGGACGTAGTACGCCACGACTTAGCCGTGAGAGCTGCGGCGGAGGGCGCCTAGACGAGGTCGAAGGCCGCTTGGATCGCCTCGTGTAGGGCGAGCTCCTGGGCGTCGAGCAGGAAGCCGCAGGGCTCGTGGAGCTGCTGAATCAGGATGCTTGTGATCTGGTCGCACTTCACCGCGGATGGCTGGTCGAGTCCATTGCGCAGGCCAACGGGCACCTCGGTGGCGATGCCGTGAATCGTTCCTGTGATGGGTGCGATGGTGACGGTGGACATCCGGCCGACCATCAGCTCCCGGGTGAGGACGAGCACCGGTCGCCGCTTGTCCAAGGTGGCCCAATGCAGCGGCCGCATCAGTCCTCGACTGGAGTCGCTGCGGTAGCCGTGGCGATCGCGAGCGCCTCGCGGTCCTCGAGCGCGCCGGCTTCGATGAGCCGCTGAAGGTCGTCCTCGGCGCGCTGGCGCCGGGCGTCACGGGCGATCAGCCGGCTCACAAGGTCCGCGCGGCTCTTTACCCTGCCCGACGCGACCGCCTGGTCGACGTAGGCGACAAGCTCATCGGGAAGACGAACCGCGATCTGGGTACTCATCCCCAGATGGTACCGCTTCGGGATTCATCTTGGGTCAGGCTGACGCAGGTGGACAGAGGAGCTGCGGGCTGGTCGCGGACTACTTGCGGGCGAACAGGCCGCGCTTGCTCTCCAGCCGGTCGAGCCGCTGCTTGAGCTGCGCGTTCTCGGCCTGTAGGTCCTTGAGCGCCTGCTGAACAGCGTCCAGCTCGGCGTTCAGCTCCTCAAGCACCACCGGCAGGTCCTGCAGCAGTTCGACCTGCTCATCGTCGAGCAGCACCTCATCCGCCTCGTCCTTCGCCATCACGACAGGAGCGTCGGCCTTGGTCTGGGCGGCCGGAGTGCGGGCGGCCGATCGAGCGGGACCCGGCTCCGTCGAGGTGACAGGTGCGCGGCTCGAGACCGGCTTCGCGGCCGCATTCCTGGTGCCAGTACCCGGCGCCTTCGACCGCGAGGCAGCCGGCCTGGACGTCGCGTTCCCCCCCGACTTTTGCTCGCCGGTTCCGGCGGCCTGCGGGTTGGCCTTGAGGAACTGCTCCACCAGCCCGGCGGGCAGGCGCCCGCGGTCGGCGACCTTCAGCCCGTTCTCGCGGGCCCATGCGCGCACTGCGGAGAGGTTGACGGAAGGGGCAGCGGCTGGCATGAGCACAAGGGTAGGGCGGGACGGCGCCACCATGATCGCGGCCCGCTGCTGGGCGCTGCCGATACCTGTCAATTGCACGCCATCCCGGCGAGGTAGGCGGCGACGGCGTGGCCGGCGTGCCGGTCGAGGTTCGCCCGCGCCATGTCGTAGCGCAACGTCGTACGACTGTCGGCGTGCCGCATCGCGTACTGCATGTCCCGCAGCGGCACGTTGATCAGCAGCCCGGCGGTGCAGAACGTCCGGCGCAGCGCGTGCGGGCTCGGGATCTGCATCAGCCCAGCGGCCTTGGCCAGCCGGGCCAGCGTCGCCGCGGCGCTGTTGCGGGTCATCCGCTCTCCCCGAGTGTTCAGCAGCAACGGTCCTGCCTGCCGGTCCCCTGCGGCCTCCCGCACCGCCCGTAGCACCGGGACCGGCAGCGGGATCGTCGCCGGCTTGGCGCCCTTGCCCATGACGTGAAGAAGCTCGTAGCCAGAGTTCGCGTGCAGGTCGCTCACATTCACGGAGCACGCCTCACCGACCCGCAGCCCGACCATTCCAAGCAGCGCCACGAGCGTGTGGCTGTTCGGACCCTCCGCCCGGGCTGCGGTCAGCAGCGCCGCGAACTCCAGCGGATGCAGGATCGAGCGGTGTTGGCCCTCCCACGGCACCTTGGGCCGAGCGATCGCTACGGTCGAGTCGGCGCTCAGGTAGCCGTCGATCACCGCGTACCGGTACAGGCCGCCGACCGCGGTGAACCGGCGGCCGATCGTCGCTGGGCTCAGCCCCCGGTCCTCCATCCACCGCAGGTAGAGCTCCAGGTGCGGCCGCTGCGCGAGCAACGGCTGCAGGCACTGCAGTTCACACCAGCCCAGGAACGACTTCAGGTCCTGGCGGTAAGCCCGCAGCGTCGCTCGGCGGTAACGGGCCAGGAACCCGAACACGGCCATCTTCGTCGCTTGATCCAGCCCGGCCCCGGCCGGCAACAACTCCACACCCGTCATGTCGACCCCCTCTAACAGGGACGACAACACTCCTCCTCGTGCAGCCCGTCGTCTAGGGACAACGAGAGGTAACCGGCCCTACACCCCGTTCCTGGTGCGCCGACCACTCGCGCGCCTCGAGGCAGTGACCGAGCACAACCGAAGCGGGTGCGATCACTTCAGAGCCGGCACTCTGAGCCGTGGCCCCGCGGGGGTGGTCGTCGGCACGCCCAGGAGCGACTGGCCGGTAGGCGCGGGCGTCAAGGCTCAAGCGTTGGCCAGTACTCCCTCGGCCTCGAGCGTGACGGCGACGGCGTGTACGACGCCTGCGATGCGGAGTGCCTCGTGGATGTCCTCGCGCGACAGGCCCGCCGCGCGCAGCTGCTCCTCGTGGGACGCCAGGCATTGCCCGCAGCCGTTGACGGCGCTGACGGCGAACGACCAGAACTCAAAGTCGGACTTGTCGACGCCGCCGCTGGTGCCGATCACCTGCATGCGGAGCTTGGCGCCGGTGTCGTCGTACCCGGTGATCCCGGAGTCGCGCAGGAGGTGCTTGCCGCGGTAGTAGATGTTGTTCATGGCCATGATGGCTGCGGCCGCTCGGGCTGCGTCGTAGGCCACGTCGGACAGGTGCGTACGTGCCTCCTCATCGAGCTCGCGCAGGACCTGCGGGTTCCGGGAGGCGATCGCGGCGGCCAGGACCGCGCCCCACAGGCGCTGCTCCGGGACGGTGGAGTTGCCGACGACCGAGCCGAGGTTGAGCTTGAGGTCCTTGGCGTAGGCGGGCAGTGCCTGCTTGAGCGCGTCGAGAGACATCCTCAGCTCGCCATCATGAGGTCGCCAGCATCAAGCGTGCCCGCGCCCTTGCGCCAGTTGCAGGGGCAGAGCTCGTCGGTCTGCAAGGCGTCAAGGACGCGCAGCACTTCGTCGACGTTGCGGCCGACTGATCCGGCGGTGACCATCGCGAACTGGATCTCGTTGTCCGGGTCGATGATGAAGGTGGCGCGGTCGGCGACGCCGTCGGCGTTGAGCACGCCGCAGGCGCTGGCGAGCTCTCGCTTGAGGTCGGACAGCATCGGGAACGGCAGGTCGCGCAGGTCCTCGTGCTGCTTGCGCCAGGCGTAGTGGACGAACTCGTTGTCGACCGACGCCCCGAGGACCTGGGTGTCGCGGTCGGCGAAGTCCTCGTTGAGCTTGCCGAACGCGGCGATCTCGGTCGGGCAGACGAACGTGAAGTCTTTCGGCCAGAAGAACACCACCCGCCACTTGCCCGCGTAGGTGTGTGAGTCGATCTCCGTGAAGAAGTCCTCGGGGGCGGCGGCCGCGACCTTGTTCAGGTCGCCGCCGACCAGGGCGGTGAGCTCGTAGGCGGGGAACTGGTCACCGATGGTGAGCATGGGCATGGGTGCTCCTGTGGGTGCGTGAACTTGGACGGTCGCAGCCCTGTAGGGCGCGGACGTGCGCTGCCTGGTGGCAGCGCGTGTGGCTGGTCAAGGGCAGGGAGGCAGTCGGGTCCCCTGGTCGGCAGGGAGCAGCGGCATGCTGCGGGCGGGCTCGATCGCGTTGAGGTTGGCGAGGAAGTTCTTGGCGGTCTGGGTGGCGTGGCTGTAGGCGCGCTCGGTGACAGGCCCCGTGAAGTGGGTGTCGAGGCTGGCTCGCCACAGGCCGAGCCATCGGGTGAAGTGCGCCTCGGTCAGCGGCACCTGGGCGTGGACGGCCCGGTGCTGCGCGAGCGGTCGGCCCGTGTACTGCCCGGTCCCGAGCAGGACCTTCTGCCAGAAGGCGGTGATGGCCGGCAGGTGAGCCTCGAGGTCCATGGCGACGACGTCGACGAACACGTGGCCGAGCAGCTCGTCGGCGAAGGCGCTGGCGTAGAAGTGCCGAAGCAGCCGGTCCAGGTCCGCGGGGCTGGTGATATCCCCGCAGACGGGGCCAGCTGTCGGCACGACGATCAGTCCTACGTGCCGGGGCAGACGGCGTAGGTCATGGACGCGGTGCGGACGACCTCGTGCTCGGCCCACGGCTCGTGGCACTTGTGGCACAGGTCCCTCGCGGGGTCGTGCTGGTGAGTCGAGGGGGCGTTGACGTCACCGACCTGCGGCGGCCCCATGAAGCTGAACATGATGCGTTCGAGGAAGCCGAGCTTGGTGGGGTCCTTGGGGCGGCGCTTGCTCATGGTCGGCATCTCCGTCTGCGGGGCCGTCTAGGCCGCGGTCTGCGGGTTGTGGACGGGCATGTCCTCGAGGGAGGCCCACTGCAGGTAGCTGCCGTCGTAGTTCTTGGCGCTCGTGTACCCGAGGAGCTCGCGCAGGACGAACCAGGAGTGGCTGCTGCGCTCACCGATGCGGCAGTACGCGATGACCTCCTTGTCGGGGTCCAGGCCGGCGTCGGCGTAGAGGGCGCGGAGCTCGTCGTCGCTCTTGAACGTGCCGTCGTCGTTCGCGGTCTTGCTCCAGGGCAGGTTGACCGCGGTGGGGACGTGGCCCAGACGTGCGCCGGCCTCCTGCGGGAGGTGCGCGGGGGCGGCGAGCTTGCCGGTGAACTCGTCGGGGCTGCGGACGTCGACGAGGTTCTTGGTCCCGATGGCGTCGCGGACCTCGGGGGCGAAGGCGCGCAGGCTGAGGTCCTGCTCGGTCGCGCGGTACTGGGTCCGCTGGCGCTTGACGACGTCGGTCGTCAGCGGGCGGGCGTCGATCTCCCACTTCTTGCGGCCGCCGTCCAGCAGGCGGACGTCGCGGTGGCCGTAGAGCTTGAGGTACCAGTACGCGTACGCGGCGAACCAGTTGTTGTTGCGACCGTAGAGCTCAACGGTGTCGTCGTTGCTGATGCCCTTGGCGCTCAGCAACCCCTCGAAAGCGGCGCGCTCGATGACGTCGCGGACGCCGGCCTGCTGCAGCTCGCTCGCCCAGTCCAGCCGGACGGCGCCGGCGAGGTGGCCGGTGTCGTAGGCCGAGACGTCCTCGTCAACCTCGACGAACACGACGGCGGGGTCGTTCAGGTGGCTCTCGGCCCAGTCGGCGTCGACCAGGACATAAGTGCGGCTCATGTGCTTCAGGCTCCTCAGCGTGGGGTGACATCCGGTCCAACCAGCGTCCCGCCAGATCTATTTCGTGTACGAACCGACTGTACGCCAACTGTGTGCCCACGAGGTACTCTTCCTCCATGGACCTGGCAGAGCTCGTCGGTGACCCGCTGGCGTTGGACCGGCAGGTCTGCTTCGCCCTGGCGGTGGCGTCTCGCTCGGTGATCGCCCTGTACCGCCCACTGCTCGAACCGCTCAGGCTCACGCACCCCCAGTACCTGGTGATGCTCGCGCTGTGGGAGCGAGCTCCACGTTCAGCGAAGGACATCAGCACGTCCCTGCGTCTGGACCCGGCAACGCTCTCGCCGCTGCTCAAGCGCCTCGAAGTGCTCGGCTACCTCACCCGGCAGCGCAGCACCACCGACGAGCGCATGCTCGTCGTCGAGCTCACGGAGACCGGCCGCGAACTGCGCACGGAAGCCGAGAAGATCCCGCCGGCGATCGTCGCGCGGCTTGGCATGGACGTCAGCCACCTGCTCGAGTTGCACGCTGCGCTCACCGAGGTCATCGCCGCGACCGACTCGCTGCCCCCGCCATCGGAAGCCGTAGTCGAGGACGACCTCATGGGTGCGCTGCCGGCTGCGCAGGCGTAGGGGGTCCAGTCCCGCAGCAGTTGACGCCCGCGGCTACGCAGAACTCGCCGCTACGTGACGACGCTCGCCAGGGTGCACGCACTGACCGAGGGCTGAGAAGCCCTCGGGTTAGGCCGTCGCCAACAGTTGAGAAGTGCCGCTACCTCTCCCGCGGCACCGTAAGGGCAAGCGGTGGGTCAGGGCCGGTACTGCTCCTCGATGCCGATGACCTGCCGGTCTTCGACCTGGAAGTGCCAGTACGTCTGCAGGATCTGCTGGCGCACGTTCGCACCGGACATCGATCGTGACCCGGAGCGGAGGAAGTCGGCCCAGTCGCTGAGAGTCTGATTCGACAGGTCCGGAGCACCGGTGGTCATGATGCTGCCGTAGACGACCGCGTCGGGCGAGACGTCGTAGCTGCGAGTGGTCGGGTTGTCGTTGACGACGTGGTAGTCGCCAGCGTCCGTCCCGTCGGCAGCGGCGGCCGCGTCGGCTTCCTGGCCCTGCAGCCAGTCGACCCGGTCGACGGACACCCGCAGGTTCCCGTCCGGCGTGCGGACGATCTTGGTCACGGCTCCAAACTCGTCGGTACTGCTGAGCCGCTGCGCCTTCGGGGCCTTGAGCCCGCTCGGGGTAAGGCCGCAAAGGGCGGCGAGGCGACTGGAGGCGTCGCCGAGCGTCTGCGTGTAGCCGGGAGCGATGTCGCCAGGCTTGACGAGTTGGCGAACGAACTCCTCGTCCGCCGATGTCCGGCCTTCCCGCCACGCAGCCGCGAGTTCGGCCGGGACGACGCGGAAGTCGGGGCGTGCCGTGCTGGCGTCGTACTGGGCCGCGGCGAGCCGGATGTGGCGGCACGCCTCCGCGGGCGGCGCAGGGTGGGCCGACGGGGTGGGGACCGCCGACGACGCCGCTAAGGCGGTGGGCCTTGGTGTCGCGGGGCTGGCTTCGTCGAGCCGGTCCGGACTGGGGGCGGGCAGTAGAACGCCGAACGCCACTGCTGACACGCTCAGCACGAATACGGTCCCGACGCCGCGCCTCACGCGCCGCTGGACGGTCAGGCGGCGACTGCGAGCGGCAACGGCTGCCAGGTCCAGCGGCGTGGCCCCCTCGGGCAGAGCGTCGTGCAGCAGGCGGGTCAAGTCAGTCATGGATCGGCTCCGTGAGCTCAGCGAGTCGGGGGTCGTCGCGCAGCGCTGCGACGCCCTGTGCTGTGAGCGCACGGACGGTCCCCGCAGCGCAGCCCATGCGCAGGGCGGTCTGCTCCACGGACAGGTCGAGCAGGAAGCGCAGGAGCACTGCCTCGCGCTGACGCCGCGGTAGGCCGGCGAGCGCAGCCCGGAACTCAGTCGCACCTCGCTCCGACGGCGGCCTGTCCGACCGCCCTCGCTCGAGCGAGTAGATGGGATGACTGTGCGGGGCCAGCCACCCAGCGCACGCTCGGCGTGACTGCCTGCCCCTTGGGTTCAATCGGGGCGGCTGTAGCGGGCGAATCCCGCCCGTTGAGACCGCCGCATCCCGATCGTGCCCCGGGCGGTAGCGCCGGCCGGTCGAAAGTTCAGGGCGGTAGGCAACGCATCTGAGGGCTGACGTGTCTGTGTCGGGAGGGGGTGCGGTGGAGCAGCGGTTCGAGGAGTTCGTGCGGGCGCGGTATTCGGCGTTGCTCGCCTACGGCTTCGTCCTGACCGCGTCGCAGCACGAGGCGGCCGACCTCCTGCAGGACGCGCTAGAACGCACGGGTTGCCGCTGGCACGTGGTGGAGGACCCGGAACCCTACGTCCGGCGCGCGATGGTGAACCTGTCCGTGAACAGGGTGCGGCGGCTGCGACGCGGACTGCTCGTGGCCGAGCCCCCTGCCGTCCTGGTCGAGCCGCTCGGCGTCGAGGCCGATCACGTCTGGGCTGCGGTCAGGGCCCTGCCTCCTGGGCAGCGCGCTGTGCTCGTCCTCCGCTACTACGAGGGTCTCAGCGAGGCCGAGATCGCCACGGTCCTGGGGTGTGCCACGGGCACGGTGAAGAGCCAGGCCAGCAAGGCGCTGGCGACACTGCGAGCGAGGTGGGCCGCGGAGTCGGCCCGGGAGGTCAGCCGATGACCGACGAGGTCGAGAGCGGCGGGACGGCGGCGGACCCGGTCGTGGAGAGGCTGCACCGCGTGTGGGCAGCCTCCCCGCCCGTCGGCGAGCAGGACGTCGAGACGGTCCTGGCCCGGCTGTCGGTCGCGGCCGCTCGACGCCGGCGCCGTCGGCAGGCCGTGATGACGGCGGCTGCGGCAGCGGTGGTGCTGGTCGCCGCTGTGACCGTCGCTGGAACGGCCACGCACGACGAGGGCGTGCTGCGCCAGACCGTCGCCGATCCTCCGGCGAGTGCTCCGGCCGCTCCCAGCCCGGCGACGACTCCGGCGCCGGTGCAGAGCGCGACGCCGAGCACGCCGCCCGTAGCCGGCTCCGGGTTCCGGGGACGGGACCTGTCCTGGGTGTCGACCCGGGACGGCGTCGCGCTCGGCGACCTGCCCTGCGGGAGCGGCCGGCGCTGCGTGCAGCTGCGGGTCACGGACGACGGCGGCAGGACCTGGAGCACGAGGACGGCGCCAGGGCCGGGGAGCTTTGCCGTCTCCACGGACGACCGCTGCGGGGCCTGTGTGCGGGCGGTCCGCTTCGCCGACGTCCGCAGCGGCTACGCCTACGGGCCGCAGGGACTGTGGACCACCGCGGACGGCGGGTCCACCTGGCAGCAGCAGACCTCGAAGGACGTCGAGGGGCTGGAGGTCGCCGGAGGGACGGCGGTCCGCGTCGTGGCGGACTGCCTGCCTGACTGCGCCGGCAGGGTGGAGCGGGCTGCGGTCGGCAGTGACGACTGGCAGCCCCTTCCGACCGGCGAGGTCGACCTGCGTGGCGGCGCCGTCCTAGCGCGCTCAGGACGCCGGCTCCTGCTGGGCCTGACGGGCCGCACAGCGCACGGGGTCGGCGACCTCACGACGCACCTGCTCCTCAGCGACAACAGCGGCGACAGCTGGACTCGTCGCGACGACCCCTGTGCCAGGTCAGGGCAGGACCCGGTGTGGACCACGTCGGCGCTGTCAGTGTCGGGCAGCGACGCCGTCCTGCTCTGCCAGCCGACCCGCTACCGGGACAGGAGCACCCGCCCCAGGCTCCTGACGTCCAGGGACGGTGGCGCGAGCTTCACCGGCAGCGAGCCGCCGCTGCCGGCAGGCACCGAGGCCGACCAGGCGTTCGGCGTCGCGGTCGCCGCAGGAGGCCGGCACGGTCCGGTCGCGGACGTCGCCGTCGACCGGTCGCAGACGCTCTCGCAACTGACGTCCGGAGGGTGGACCGGCCGTGCCTCCGAGCCGCAGCCGGACGGGACCCTCAGCAGCTGGCTCGGCTTCACCACCCCGGACGTCGGCCACTGGCTCGGCAGCAGCGGCGACGCCCTGTGGACGACCAGCGACGGCGGACGCCACTGGTCAGCCCGGGCGTGGGACCCCCCACCGGCGCCGAGCCGGACCGCCGACGCAGCCCGTCCGCGGGGCGTGGGCAGCGCGACGGACGTGCCCTGCCAGGGCACCCGGCTGCGCCTCACCGTCCCGGATGACTTCCATGCCGGCTACACCGGCGACGCCTCCTTCGGCGTCGTCGTCACCAACGTCGGGCACAGCACCTGCCGGCTCGACGGCTCTCCGACCCTGCGGCTGAGCCGCGGGCGCGCCGCGCTCCCCTTCGATCTCCGACGGGGGTCGGGGATGGGCTATGCCGACCCCGGCCCGCACCCGGTCGTCCTGCCGCCTCACGGACCGCGCTGTTCGCCGTCGACAAGTACCGCTGCGACGCCGCACCGCAGGCAACGTCCGACACCGTCGCCGTGCGCCTGCCTGGGCTCGCCGCAACCGACCTGCCGCTCGCGGTCGACCTTTGCCGGGACGGCCCCGCGGGCAACAGCCTGACAGTCACCGCCGTGAGCTCAAAGCGCAACGACCTGCACCGCCGCTGACGGCACCGTGCAGAAGGTGAGTGCCTTTGGCGGCTGGAGAAACGCCGCTCGTGCCGATGGCCGCTTGCGGGCTGTCGCTGTTCCTGGCGCCCAGGTAGCGGTGATAGTGCCGCTTCTTCCTTGGAGCAGCGCTTCGAGGTCCCACGTCGGGGCCTGTGGACAACGCCTAGGCCAAGTAAATCTCGACTTACGGTTCGATCATGACATCGAGCACGAGATCAGGGGCCGAACCCGAATCGACGCCAGGCGTCACCGAGCTGCCGCTTCTCGAACGACGCCAGGACCGCACCTTGCTTGAGCGACTGACACTGAAGCGCTTGCTCGGCATGAGGAAGGGCAGCCACAGGGAGCGGGTTGCGAGGCTGTGGCGGCTGCGGACCATCCTGCTCGCGTGCGGTGTCGTGAATCTGCTGACCGCCTGCGCTCGGGTCGCGATGGGTGAAGAGCCGAACGGACTGGGTCTGATAGGTCTGCTGCTGCTGATCACGACGCTGCCACAGCGCAAGGCGCTCAAGCGGTTGATCCGTCGAGGCGACCTGCCCGAGCGCAAGGCGGCGGCAGCCACTCGTTGAGGCCGGCTGTCGTCAGTCGAAGGCCGAGGAGCTGCCGCTGGAGCCTCGAAAGCCGGCCTGGCGACCAACGGTGTGCCACCCGGCGCGGCTAGGTGCCCCCAGCTCCCCCCGCGGCATCGTCGAGGGCGCGAAGGCGCCCACTGCTAGCTCGACCGTGCGGGCAGCACCTGGTCGCTGCCGTGCAAGTCGCGCTCGCTCCAGCACAGTTTCCGGGCCGTGCTGCTGGAACACGCCGTCGGCTACTGGTCAGTCGCACATCCCGAGCGGTGGCCGCAGGTCGATCGACGTCACGCACCGATCGCGAGCGCCTGGTCAGGGCGCGCCGGGCAAGTCTTCGCACGCGATCCGGTCGCCATCGCTGTCGAGCCGGGCGACGTCGCCGTAGTACGGGTAGTACCGGTCGAACCAGTCCTGGGCGCTGCGCCAGGTGGCGAAGTCGGTGCAGTTCTTCGTGTCGCCGGGGTTCGCCGGCTGGGCGCCGGTCGGCGCCGGGGTCGCGCACAGGGTCGGCGACGGGGTCGGGCTCGGCGCGGGGCTCGCGCTCGGGCTCGGGCTGGGGCTCGGGCTCGCCGCGGTGGCGGGCGCGGGAGTACTCCCGCAAGTGGCGAGCATGTCGGCGAGGGCGTCCCACTCCGGCTGCGTGACGGTCAGGGTCCAGCGCTTCTTCACCCCGGCCCAGTCGGTGGCGTAGGTGCACCAGTAGCTGCGCAGCGGCGGCTTCCACTGCTCGGGGCCGGAGTCGCTCTTGGACTGGTTGAGGTTGTCCTCGACGGCGATCAGATGCTCGGGGTCGGCGAGGTCGTTCGCGTACGCCTGCTTGCGGGCCTGGTTCCAGGCGTAGCCGCCGGACCGGTGAGCGTTGCCGAGCGGCACGAAGTGGTCGATGTCGACGTCGCCGGCAAGGGTCCAGTCCTGCCCGCTGTACGGGTCGTGCCACCGGCCGGTCGCGACGGTGCAGTTGCTGGCGGTAGTGAACGTGACGGGCGCGAGCGACTCGACGAGCAGGACCTCCGCGCGGGTGTCCTGGCAGTCGCCATCGGCGTCGATCCAGTGCCGCCACTCGTCACGGCTGTACGGGACGCTGGTGTTGGCGGGCGCGACGACGAGCCCGGCCAGCGCGGCAGGCCCGCTCGGCGTGCCGGTAGGCGTCGGGCTGGCGGGGCCGGACGGGCTGGCGGCGGTGACGGGGGCGCCGTCGGCGAGGAAGTAGCCGAACACGTCGGCGATCAGGTGCGTCCCGGTGCTGACGTAGACCGATACGCTCCCGCCGGCGCCGAGCGGGGCGAGCGCGGCGTTCGCGATGACCTGGCCGCCGGCGTAGCCGAGGGTGCTGGCGCTGGCGGGGGGCGCGCCGCCGGTCGGGGACACCTGCGCGAACCCTGCGCCCTGCGGGGCGACCGCTGCGACGCCGAGGGCGACGGCCGACACGCCGCTGGCGGGCACCGAACGGCGGTTCGTCATGTCGATGCGGAGCTCGGTGCCGGACGCGGGCCGGGTGCCGGTGGTGCCGAAGTACGCCGAGCGCTCGCGGGTGTCGAGCTCTCGGGCGGGCTCGACGGCCTGGAACAGCCCGCCGGTCGAGCTCGGGGCGGTCCCGTCGGTGTAGTAGCCGGTGACGTCCGCAATGAGGTGCGCCGCCTGGGACGTGTACAGCCGGACCTGCCCGTCCGCGCCGACGGGGACGATGACGAGGTTCGCGATGGTTTGGCCCGGGCTGCTGGTGCCGATGTTGCTCGACCCGCCGATCGGCGTGGAGCTGCCGGTCGGGACGACCTGGACGAACCCGGCGCGGTCGACGGCGGTCGCGGTGACGTTGAGGGCGACGGCGGAGACCCCGCTGGTCGGGACGCCGCCCCGTCCGGTGATCTGCAGCAGGCGGCTGGTCCCGGCAGCGGGACGGGGCCCGTCGGTGCGGGTATCGAGCAGGCGGTTCGGGGCGAGAGCGGCGAACCGGCCGTCGGTGCTCGCGCCGGAGGCCTGGTAGTAGCCGAGGACGTCGGCGATGAGGTGACCGCCGCCGGAGGTGTAAAGCGTGACGCGGCCGTTCGCGCCGATCGGTGCGGTCACGAGCCCGGCGATGACCCGGGTGCTGCTGGTGTGGCCGATGACCGAGGTGCCGCGGCCGTCGGTGCCCGACGGGTACACGGAGACGTGCCCGGTGCCCTTCGCTTCCGCGATGGTCACGTTCAGCACGACCGCTGACGCCCCCGACGCCGGCACCCCCGACCGGCCCGCGACGGTGAGCTCGACGGTCCCTCCGGCCGGCACGGCGGCGTGCGGCGCGCCGGTGCCGTCGCGGGTGTCGAGCGCCCGGGTTGGCTGCAACGGGACGTACTTGCTCGCCGTGGCGATCGGCGCCGCTGCCGCCGGCCGATGATCGACGGCAAGCGCGAGCGGCGTCGCGGTTCCGAGGAGCAGGACGAGCAGAGTCAGCAGCGAGCGGACGCGCAGAGCAGCAGGCACCAGGGCCCCCAGGGGCATCGCTTGTCGACGCGGCCGGGGCAGAAGAACGCGCTGTCCGGCGCACTGTGTCAGCCCGGGCGGTACCGCCGCAGCCGATCAATGACCAGCCCGTGGGGCGCGGCGAGGCGGCCGACGCATGGCAGCAGCGGCAGGCGGGCGGGCCCCATGAGCCGAGGTGCGGTCCGCAGGACGACGCGGCGCCGGGCTGTGGTGCGAGCCGTAGTCGTTCACCGGGTGAACGTGATCTTCGGGGAGTCCGACGGGGAGCCAGCCGTGTCGAGCTGGCGGCGGTGTTCGGCACCATGATCGTGGGCTTCCCGGCGAGGATGACTGGCGGACCTGCTCGACCAGGAGCAGGTCCGCCAGCACGACGAGGCTCGTCAGGCCGGCAGGGCCGCAGGCGGCAGCTGGTCGCCCGTTGCAGGGCCAGGCTCTGCCCAGGACCCGAGCGCGGGACGCACCGGGCCCCGCCGCGGGCGCAGGCCGGGGCCGCGACCTCTGTCACCGAACCGCCGCCCGAGGCGAAGTCCTCGACGTGGAGCGGACGCGACCCCGACAGGAGGTGAGGCAGTGCCCGTCGCTCAGGAGGGGGAAGCCGGGTCGCTGAGCCAGCGGCGGGCACCGGTCAGCTCGTCCAGCGCCCAAGCGCAGCGCAGCAGCTCGTCAAGATCGGCCGGACGCCGTGCCACGAGAGCGTCAACGAGCTGATCCAGGACCAGCAGGGCGTCCCCAGCCGTCACGTCTGAGGCTGCCGGCGGCGCCGGGCCGAGCAACATGCACGCCGCGCTCAACAGATGAGACGTCGCCCGCCGGTCGACCCGGCCGGCGCTCGCCCTCGCCAACAGCCACAGCTCCGCCGCGACGTCCGCCGCACCCGCACCAGCGGGCGACCCGGCTGCTGCCTGGTCCACGCTCAACAACAGCCCGAGCCCCAGTACCCCCGGCCTGCCGAGGAACCTGACCGGTCCGCGCCCACCAACACCGTCCGTCACGTGGCAGCCCCCTTCTGGTCCGACGTGCAGCGTGGAGGCGGCCACGCGCTCCGTGCCGCACCGCACGCCTGCATGTGGACAACCAGGACGACGGTCCGCACCGTGCGGTGCTCCCGGCGAGGTCGACAGCAGCGCTGCCCGCGACCCCGCCTCGCGGGCAGCGGCGGCCGCGACGAGCGGGACGGGACAGGCTCGGGTGACGAGCAAGGCCGCATCCCTCCCTTGCTCTGCGGTGTCCTCGCGAGCAAGGCACCGGCCCGACCCGCGTCGGGTCCTTGCTTCGGGAGCCCACGCCGCACCCCAGCCCTGCGGGCCCTGCGCATCACCCAGTGCCGGCCACTCCCACAAGCAGGCTTGTGTGCCAGCTTGTGTGCCACCACGGCGCGTGCGGGGGCGTCCGCCGACGTCCGAGGCGGTCTTTCGGTACCGGCGTGAGCGTGCAGGGAACCCGTGCGGACGCTGACGGACCCCTAGCCGGGCGACTGAAAATCGCAGGGTCGGCGGTTCGATCCCGTCCCTGACCACCCTCGTCCCGGCCCGGTGGGCCCGGGAACTCCTGTGATCCCCGGATCGTCGTCCCGTGTGCTGCGCGCCACGGCCCGACCGGGTAGACCTGTCCCTGCCGGTCCCTCGTCCCGGGGCGCCAGCGGCGGACCGCAGCGGTCCGTCCCCGCGAACGGAAGGTCCCTCATGGGTGTCTCGCTGAGCAAGGGTGGCAACGTCTCGCTGACCAAGGAGGCCCCGGGCCTGACCGCGGTCATCGTCGGCCTCGGGTGGGACGCGCGCTCCACCACGGGCACCGAGTTCGACCTCGACGCCTCGGCGATCCTGTGCAACGCGCAGGGCAAGGTCGTCAGCGACAGCCACTTCGTGTTCTTCAACAACACCAAGAGCCCCGAGGGCGCCGTCGAGCACACCGGCGACAACCTCACCGGTGAGGGCGAGGGCGACGACGAGCAGATCAAGGTCGACCTCGCCACCGTCCCCGCCGAGGTCGACAAGATCGTGTTCCCGGTCTCGATCTACGACGCCGAGGCCCGCAGCCAGAGCTTCGGCCAGGTCCGCAACGCCTTCATCCGCGTCGTGAACCAGGCCGGTGGTGCCGAGATCACCCGCTACGACCTCTCCGAGGACGCCTCCACCGAGACCGCCATGGTCTTCGGGGAGCTCTACCGCAACGGCGCCGACTGGAAGTTCCGGGCCGTGGGCCAGGGCTACGCCGCCGGTCTGCGCGGCATCGCGCAGGACTTCGGCGTCAACGTCGGCTAGCAGCACCCTCCACCAGCACGTCTCCGACGCGGCGGGGTCCTCCGGGGCCCCGCCGCGCCCGTCCCCGAGAGGCACTCCTGATGGTCGACTACACGAAGCGCCCTGCCACCCCGAAGGCTCCCGAGCCCGCCGCCGCACCTGCCGCCGGGGCCGCTCCGGTCTCGCTGTCGAAGGTGACGCTCACCAAGAGCGCGCCGTCGGTGTCGCTGGCCAAGGGCGCGGGCGGCCGCATGCGGGTCAACCTGGCCTGGAACGCCAAGCCGGCGGGGTCCGGCGGAGGCGGGTTCCTCAAGAAGCTGACCGGCGGCGACCGCGGGATCGACCTCGACCTCGGTGCCCTGTTCGAGCTTCGCGACGGCACCAAGGGCGTCGTGCAGGCGCTCGGCGGGGCCTTCGGCGCGCTCGACCGGCCGCCGTACGTCCTGCTCGACGGCGACGACCGCTCCGGCGGCGGTGGCGAGAACCTCACCGTCAACCTCGACAAGCTGAGCGAGATCCGGCGCGTCCTGCTGTTCGCCTTCATCTACGACGGCGTCCCGAGCTGGGACAAGGCGGACGGCGTCGTCACGCTCTACCCGCAGGGCGGTGCCCCGCTCGAGATCCGGCTCGACGAGCACGGCGGCAGCCGCATGTGCGCCCTCGCGCTGCTCACCAACGAGGGGGGCGCGCTCAAGGTCTCCCGCGAGGTCCGCTACATCGACGGCGCCCAGGACAAGCTCGACCAGGCGTACGGCTGGGGCATGGACTGGACCCCCGGCCGCAAGTAGGCCCGGAACGCACGGCGTCGCCCGTACGTCACCTCCGGTACGCCGGCTGTACGTGGGCTGTACCCACAGGCCGCCCGCTCCGGCCGCTCGGCTCGGGCATGCTGGCCGCTCGCCGATCCCGACCCGGAGGTGCTCTGTGTCCGTCTCCCTGACCAAGGGCGCCAACGCCCCGCTCGGCGTCCCCCGCGTCGTCGTCACGCTGTCCTGGCAGCCGCGCAGCGGCCTCGACGCCGACCTCAGCGCACTGCTGCTGGCCGCCGCCACCGGCAAGGTCCGCTCCGACGACGACCTCGTCTTCTACAACCAGCCCCGAGGCGCCGGCGGCGCGGTCACGCACCTCGGCAAGACGGCCGGCCCCACGACCACCACGGACCGGGTCCAGGTCGACACCGACCGGCTGCCCGCCGACGTCGACCGCGTGGTGGTCGCGGCGAGCGCCGACGGCGGCAGCTTCGGCCAGCTCGGCGCGCTGAGCGTGACGGTGTCGGACGCCGCGGGTGGCGAGCTGGTCCGCTACGACATCGCCGACGCCACCACCGAGACCGCGCTGGTCTTCGTGGAGCTGTACCTGCGCGGCGGGCAGTGGAAGGTCCGCGCTGTCGGACAGGGCTACGACACCGGCCTCGGGGGGCTCGCCACCGACTTCGGCGTGACGGTCGACGACGAGCCGGCCCCGGCAGCCGCCGCACCCGCAGCCGCCGCGCCGGTCAGCCTCGAGAAGAAGCGGCTCGTCGACCTCGAGAAGAAGCTCACCGCGCAGGCTCCCGCGATGCTCAGCCTGGTCAAGACCGCCGGCGTCTCCCTCACGAAGCGCGGCCTGGGTGAGCACACCGCCCGCGTCGCCCTCTGCCTCGACATCTCGGCGTCGATGAGCGGCCTCTACCGCCGCGGCGCCGTCCAGCGGCTGGCCGAGCGCGTCCTCGCCCTGGCGCTGCGCTTCGACGACGACGGCGCGGTCGACGTCTTCCTGTTCGGGCGCGAGGCCTACGCGGCCCCGGCCATGACGCTGGAGAACAGCCCGACCTTCCTCGACCGCGCCCTCAAGGCCTACCCGCTCGAGGGCGCGACGTTCTACGGCAAGGCGATGCGCCTGGTGCGCGAGCACTACTTCGGCGAGGCCGCTCCCCGCCGGTCGCCGTTGCGCGAGGCGCTGCCGGTCTACGTCATGTTCCTGACCGACGGCGAGCCCAACGACCGCAAGGACGCCGAGGAGCAGGTCCGGCAGGCCGCCTTCGAGCCGGTCTTCTGGCAGTTCATGGGCATCGGGAAGCGGTTCCCGTTCCTCGAGAAGCTTGACGACCTCAAGGGCCGGCACGTCGACAACGCCGACTTCTTCTCCGTCACCGAGGACGAGCTGCTCGGCCGCAGCCCGCTGGCCGACGACGCCCTCTTCGACCGCCTCATGCAGGAGTACCCGGGCTGGCTGCCGCAGGCCCGGACGAAGGGGCTCCTCGGGTGATCCACTTCGCGCACCTGTCCGACGAGCAGCGCGACCGGCTGTTCGCCGTCCCGCCACAGCCGTTCGGCCGGACCTCCGGGCGCGACGTGCTGGCCCTCGCGCTCGGCGCGACCCTGTACAGCCCCGGCACCCGTCCCGGGCTGGCCGCCGACGCGCACCGGGCCGCCTCCATCGGCGCGACGAGCATGGTCTGGTGCCTCGAGGACGCGATCGCGCACGCCGACGTCCCCGCGGCCCAGGCCAACGTCGTCGCCCAGCTCGCCGCCCTGGACGCCGAGGGCGAGAGCCTGCCGCTGCTGTTCGTGCGCGTCCGGACGCCGGAGCAGCTGCTCGAGGTCGTCAGTGCCGCCGGGCCGTCGGTGCGCCGGCTGACCGGGTTCGTGCTGCCGAAGTTCGTCGCGGGCGTCGTGGGCGAGGCGTGGATGCGGGCCCTCGCCACGGCGTCCGAGCTCGCGGGTCGGCAGGTCTACGGCATGCCGGTGCTCGAGCACGAGCACCTGGCGTGGTCCGAGACCCGCGCCGCTCACCTCGCCGGCGTCCGGGCGCTGCTCGACGCGCACCGCGAGCAGGTCCTCGCGGTCCGGGTCGGGGGCACCGACCTGTGCGGCCTGTTCGGTCTGCGCCGCGACAGCGACACCACCATCTGGGAGGTCGCGGTCGTCCGCGACATGCTCGCCGACGTCCTCAACGTCTTCGCCCGCCGCGGCGAGCACCTCGTCAGCGGCCCGGTCTGGGAGCACTTCGCGAGCCCCGAGCGCCTGTTCCGCTCGCGCCTGCGCAGCACACCCTGGGAGCGCCACCGGGTCGAGCGCATGCGCGACCGCCTCGTCCGCGACGACGTCGACGAGCTGCTCCGCGAGGTCGTCGCCGACCGCGCGAACGGCTTCACCGGCAAGACCGTCATCCACCCGACCCACGTCTCGGTCGTCAACGCCCTGCACGCCGTCACCCGCGAGGAGTACGACGACGCCCTCACGGTGCTCGCCGCGCGCGACAGCGGCGGCGTCGTGCGCAGCCCC
>JAODNQ010000165.1 GCA_025464695.1 Frankiales bacterium
GTCCAGGTCCGGGCGCTTGCCCATCGCCCGGGCGTACTCGGCGTCGTCCCTGCGGAACGTGGTCACCGGGGTGCCGCCCGGCGTGTCGCCCGGAGGGGGAGGGGCACTCGTCATCGCCCTGCCAGCGTAGGTGAGGAGCGGCACCACCCGCGGCGCGCGGGCCCGGCCGGACTCCCCGTTCGCGCCTCGCCGAGCCCTCGAGCGTGGGACCCTCCGCCCGTGCGCACCCCGTCGATGACCCCCGTCCTGCTGGTCGTCGTCGTGGCAGGGGTGCTCGCGCCGTCGACCGCCGCCCTCGCGACGACCCCGAGCTACGCCAACTGCACGGCGTACCAGAAGACGTTCCCGCACGGCGTCGGGAAGAAGGCGGCCAAGGACAGGACGAGCGGCACCCCGGTGACCACGTTCCGCAGGGACGACGCCGAGTACGCCCGGGCGATGGGCAAGCGCCCGGACCTGGACCGGGACAAGGACGGGATCGCCTGCGAGAAGCGGTAGCTACCGCAGGAGCAGCACGAGGGTCTCGGCGACGCAGACCGGCTTCGGCAGCCCCTCGCCCTCGACCACGAGCTTGTTCTTGACCATGAACCCGAGCGGGTGGTCGACGACCTCCACCGGCGTGGCGGTGGCCCGGATGCGGGTCCCCACGGGCAGCGGCTGCGGGTAGCGCACCTTGTCGCTGCCGTAGTTGAGCGCGCCCGAGAAGCCCTCGCGCGGGACGAGGCCCTCGGCGAGGGTCGGCAGCAGCGACAGCGACAGGTAGCCGTGCGCGATCGTCCCGCCGAACGGGCCGGCCTTGGCGCGCTCGACGTCGACGTGGATCCACTGGTGGTCGCCGGTGGCGTCGGCGAAGGCGTTGACCCGCTCCTGGTCGACGAGCAGCCACTCCCCGGGCTCGGTGGGCTGCCCGAGGCGGGCGCGGAGGGCGGTGACGGCGTCGTCGGGGGAGGTCATGCCTGCAGTCCTACAGCAACCGCCACCGGTAGAGCACGGCCGACACCGCCGTCGCCAGGTTCAGGCTGCTGACACCGGCCCGCATGGGCAGCGCCACGACCCTGTCCGCCCGGGACCGCAGCTCCGCCCCGACGCCGTCGCGCTCGCTGCCGACCACGAGGACGGCGTCGTCGGGCAGGTCGACGCCGCGCAGGTCCTCGCCCTCGGCGTCGAGGACGAGCAGCGGCCCGGTGACGTCGCCGGGCGCGACGGACAGCACCGGCAGGGCGAGGTGCAGCCCGGCGCTGCCCCGCACGCACGACGGCGTCCACGGGTCGAGGTCTCCGGTCACGGCCACGCCGGAGGCACCCGCGGCGGCGGCGACCCGGACGACGGCGCCGACGTTGCTCGGGTGGCGCGGCGCGTCGAGCAGCACCAGGGGCGCGGCCCGGGCGGTCAGCACCGACCGGTCGCCGTCGGGCCGGGACGCGACGGCGGCCACGCCGGTGGGGTGTGGGACCTCCCCGACGACGGCCCGGGAGAGCAGGGCCTCGACGACGTCGGGTGCCAGGCGCTCGCCGAGCGCGCGGGCGTCGTCGACCGAGCGCACCACGACCGACGTCACGAGCGAGGGCGCGAAGCGCAGGGCGTGCTTGACGGCATGGAAGCCGTCGAGGGGGACGGTCACGCAGGCAGGCGTGACAGGAACGGCACCTGGCGGGGCGCCAGCTTGACCGCGGCCTCCGCCATCCCGAACCAGGCCACCCGGTCGACCTCGGGGAACGGCTGCGTCCGGCCGCTGCGGGGCGGCCACTCGAGCTCGAAGGTGCCGGGGTCGAAGCCGGTCAGGTCGGGGTCGGCCTCCAGCGCCCAGGCGGTGACCACCTTCCCGCTCTTGAGCACGACGGCCCCCAGCGGCACCGGCGGGGCGTCGGGCGCAGGCAGGCCCAGCTCCTCGGCGTACTCCCGGCGCGCGGCCTCCAGCGGCTCCTCCTCCGGTCCGTGCTCGCCCTTGGGGACGCTCCAGACCCCGTCGTCCTTCTTCGCGAACAGCGGACCGCCGGGGTGGGCCAGCAGGACCTCGACCTCGCCGTCGCGCCGGCGCCACAGCAGGAGTCCCGCGCTCGTCTTGGGCATGCCACGAGGATGCAGCCTCTCGTGGTCAGCCTGGTCCTCGACCCCGTCGCACAGGAGCGCTTCGACGCCCTGCGCCGGCAGCACTTCCCCGCCGACCGGCTCGTGGTCGGCGCCCACGTCAGCCTGTTCCACGCGCTGCCCGGGCAGGAGCAGGCCCGGGTCGAGGACGACCTGCGGCAGGCCGCGCGGCGCGCCCCGTTCGACGTCGCCGTTCCTCAGGTCCGGAGCCTGGGCCGCGGGGTCGCCTTCGCGCTGCAGGCCGAGGAGCTGTCGGTGCTCCACGCCGCCCTGCAGCAGCGCTGGCGCGACCTGCTCACGCCGCAGGACCGGCAGCGGCTGTCCGCGCACGTGACCGTGCAGAACAAGGTCGCGCCCGACGTCGCCCGCCGGCTCCACCGGTCGCTCCAGGAGGGCTTCGTGCCCTCCACCGTCCGGGCGGAGGGGCTGGCGCTGTGGCGGTACGCCGGCGGCCCCTGGGAGCCGGTCGGGACCTACCCCTTCGCGGCCGGGACCGGGGCGGAGTAGCCCACGAGGTCGACGACGAGGCCGGCCGGGGCGCCGTGCAGGGTCAGGGTCACGCGGCCGAGAGCGTCGGTGCGGGTCATGACCAGACCGGTCTGCGACGCGCCGCGGCTGGTGGTGAGCGCCGTCGTCGTGGGCTCCTCGCCGGCCGGCCCGACCCGCAGGTAGCCGTCGCCGGTGGGGTCGACGGCGCTGACGTCGAGCAGCGCGGTCGCGCCGGCGGGGACCGGGGACGGCAGGGTCACCGTGACGCTGCGGCTGCCCTTGGCGCCGCCGAGGCCCTGGCGGGTGTCGACGACGCGGGCCGGGACGGTGCCGACGTGGCTGCTGCCGGTGGTGCTGTCCCCGGCGTAGTAGCCGAGCAGGTCGACGACGAGGTGCGCCGGCCCGCCGGACAGCGCGAGCGAGACGGTGCGGCCGCCGGGGGCGAGCACCAGCCCGGTGCGGGACGTGCCGCCGTGCAGGTTGAGGACGGTCGCGCGCGACGCGCCCTGCACCACCTGGACGAAGCTGTCGTGCACCGCTCCGACCACCGACACGTTGAGGACGGCCGCGCGGGCGCCGGCGGGGACGGCGTCGGGCAGGGTCACGGTCACGCCGCCCGACGTCGCCGGGCTGCCCGCCCGACGGGTGTCGAGCACGCGGCTGGCGACGAGCGGGACGTAGTGGCCGCCGGTGCCGGGGGAGACGTCGTAGTACCCGACGAGGTCGGCGGCCAGGTGGGTCGCCCCGCCGGTGACGGTCAGGACGGCGCGGCGGGCGGCGTCGGTCCGGCTGACGACGAGGCCGGTGGTGCTCGCCCCGCGGACGTAGGTGAGGGCGGTGGTGCGGGCGGGCTGGCCCGCGGCCGCGACCCGCAGGTAGCCGGCGCCGGTGGGGGAGACGGCGGAGACCGACAGCACCACGCCGGCGGCGTCGGCCGGCACCGTGGCGGGGAGCGTGAGGGTCAGCGCGCCGCGAGCGGGGCCGCGGGCCGCTCCGACGCCGGTGCGGGTGT
Organism: Frankiales bacterium; assembly: GCA_025464695.1. The sequence goes on from JAODNQ010000165.1 coordinate 3,590, forward strand.
CCAGCACCCGCTGGGCCGCGACGGGGACGTAGCGGCCGGGGGCGGTGTCGCTGGACACCTCGAGCGCGCCCGGGCTGGTGCCGGTGGGCGCGGTGTCGCTCGCCCCGACGAGGACGGGCGCCAGGGCGAGCCGGGCGAGGTCGGCGTCGGTGCCGGCGAACCGGTTCATGTCGACGTCCCCCTTGATGCCGGGGACGGTCGAGGTGGAGGAGTACTGCCAGAAGGTCCAGTCGTCCCAGCCGCTGGTCGTGGGGCGCGCGGCGCTCGTGTAGTGGGCGATCCAGAGCGGGTAGCCGGCGAAGGCCCGGGTCCCGCCCATGGAGGCCTTCCAGAACGACGGGTACGTGTAGACGACCGGCTGCCGGCCGGTGAGGCCCTCGAGGGTGGTCAGGAAGGTGCGCGTCCAGGACACGAGCTGCGTCGCGGACAGGCCGGCGCTGGTCTCGAGGTCCAGGGCGGGCGGCAGCGTCCCGGGCAGCGACTGGTCGCCGATGCGGGCGGCGAAGGTGCGCGCCTGCGACGCCGCGCTGCCGGGCGACGTCGAGGGCCGGGCGAAGTGGTAGGCGCCGGTGTACAGGCCCGCGGCCCGCGCGCCGGTGCGGTCGCGGTCGTACCAGGCGTTCGTGACGTCGGTGCCCTCGGTGGCCTTGATGAAGGTGAAGTCCTGGCCGCCGGCGGCGAGGCGCTGCCAGTCGATCGGGCCGCCGTCGGGGTGCTGGTACCGGGAGACGTCGGGGCCGGTGGCCGCGAGGGAGGAGCCCGCCAGCGCGGGGGAGGCGATGGCGGCCGCGGCGAGCAGGACCGAGAGGGCGAGGCGGGGGAGTCGCACGAGGGGGGGCTTCCTGGCGGCACCTGCGAGCTGCTCCGCTGTCGGGTTCAAGGGCCAGGTGCCTTGGCCGGCGCCGCGAGGCGACCGGCTCCACCCCGAGGGCGCTGCGTGCAGCAACCCGGGTCTGCGGGAGTCCGTCCCTGCCGTTCCGTGCTCGACGTCCGCGTGGCCGGTGGCAGGGCTCGGCGCCCGTCCGCGCGCTGCCCGGGAGAGCGGGCGCTGCTCACGCTACGTACCGGGGCGGCTGCGCGCAGTCAGTTCACGGAAGTCGGCGTCGTCCCGCGATGCCGAGGTCGTGCCGGTGGTACCAGCGGAGGTCGTCGTCGCCCTCGAGCCAGCACAGCAGCACCGGCTCGCCGTCCAGCGACGAGGAGAAGTCGAGCAGCAGGGGCGCGAGGCCCTTCAGCTCCGCGCCGGTCTGCTGCACCGTGGTGAGGGCGTCGTCGAGCCGGGCCTGCAGGCCCTTCAGCTCCGCCAGACCCCCGAGCGGACTGCCGGTGCCGGTGCGGACCGCGGCGGACAGCTCGGCGGTGTCGGCACGCAGCCGGAGCACCTCGTCGAGCACCGGGCGCAGGTCGGCGAGGACCGCCCGGGCCTCCGCCAGCGTGAAGAGGGGGACGGTCAGCGGGTCGCGTGGGCCCGGCAGACCAGCGTGCGCTGGCCGTCGACGGCGAGGACGGCCACGGCGACGTCGTGGCAGCCGGCCTGCGAGCAGGTGGCGAGCTCGGTGCCCTTGGCGAGGTTGGCGAGGCTGGTGCGACGGGGGTTCGCGAGACGGGGCGAGGTCATGGCCGCAGCCTCCCCGATCCGGGGCCCTCCTGGCGGTCCGGCGCCGGTGAGCCTTCTCACTCGGGCGGCGCGGGGCAGCGCGCACCGGCCGGGAGGTCGTCCGTCACGCGGGCGGCCAGGCCGACCAGGGTGACCGCGGACGGCCCCCCGACCCGGGCCCGGACGTCGGCCCGGTCGTCCAGCACGGCCCGCTCCACGACGGCTCCCGCCCGGACGACGGCGCCGGGCAGCAGGACGCTGTCGCGCACCACGGCCCCGGTCTCCACGACGACCCCCGCGCTCAGGACGCTCCGGACCACCTCGCCGGCCACCGTGCAGCCCGGCCCCAGCAGGCTGTCCTCGACGGTGGCGCCGCGCAGCAGCCGGGCGGGGTCGAAGCGGGTGGGGCGGGTCCGTACCGGCAGCCGGTCGTCGTGCAGTCGGAAGGCCGGGTCCTCGCCGAGCAGCTCCTGGTGGCCGCGCCAGTAGGAGTCCACGGTCCCGAGGTCGCGCCAGTAGCCGTCGATCGCGTGGGCGCGCATGCGGCCGGCGTCGGCCAGGCGGGGGAGCAGCTCGGTGCCGAGGTCCTGCAGCCCGTCCTCGCCGCAGTCCTGCGCCAGCTCCTCCAGCAGGTCGAGGACCTCGCCCGGGCTGCAGACGAACACCTCGGTGGCGACGACGTCGGACGCCGGCTCGTCGGGCTTGTAGGCGTAGGACACGACGCGCTCGCCGTCGACCTCGAACACGCCGAAGCGCGACGCCTCCTCCCCGGCCGGGACCGGTGCGGTGACGGCGGTGACGGCGGCGCCCGACTGCAGGTGCCCCTCGATCACCTCGTGCAGGTCGAGGCGGTAGCCGGCGTCGGCGCTCAGGACCACGAGGACGTCGGGGTCGGCGTCGCGGACCTGGGGGGCCTTGCGCCACAGCCCGTCGGCGGTGCCCTCGGTGAAGCCGGCCCGGTCGGTGCCCTGCGACGGCTGCAGCGCGAGCAGCCCCCCGGTGGTGCGGTCGAGGTCCCAGGGGCGGCCGTTGGCCAGGTGGGCGGCCAGCGACGTCGGGTGGTTCTGCTGCAGCACCCAGACGTCGTCGACCCCGGCGGCGGCGCACGCCGACAGCGGGACGTCGACCAGGCGGTGGGTGCCGGCGTAGGGGACGGCCGGCTTGGCGCGGTGCTCGGTCAGCAGCTCGAGGCGGCCGCCGGCACCACCGGCCAGGACGAGGGCGAGGGAGCGGGAGCGCATGGAGCGCCCCTACCCCCTCGCCCCCGGTCGAGCAGGTCTAGACGACGGCGCTCTCCGCGCGGGCGGCCGACAGGCGCTCCTCGGTGTCGGCGTCCTGCTTGGCGGCGGCGAGGGCGCCGGTCGACCGCAGCGGGATCTCCTTGATGAACAGCGAGAGCACGAAGGCCGGCACCAGCAGGAACGCCACCGTGAGGAACGAGGTGTGCATCGAGTCGGCGAAGCCCTCGAGCACGACGCGCTTGACCTGGGGTGGAAGCGTGTTGAGGATCGAGGTGTCGTTCAGCGAGGAGGCCTCGCCGAACCGGTCGATGACGTCCTGGGGCAGCTTCGCCGCGACCGCGCGGTCCCGGATGTTGCCGCCGACGGAGCCGAACAGCACCGACAGCGCCACGGCCGCGCCGAACGTCCCGCCCATGGAGCGGAAGAAGGTCACCGACGACGTCGCCACGCCCATGTCCTGCGGGGGCAGGGCGTTCTGCACGCTGATGACGAGCGTCTGCATGGACAGGCCCAGACCGGCACCCATGACGACCATGAAGGCGCTGGCGTGCCAGAGCGGCGTGTCGACCCCGAGCGTCGCGAACAGCAGCACCGCCACGAACATGACGGCGCAGCCGATCACCGGGAACACCTTGTACTTGCCGGTGCGGGACATGACCTTGCCGGTGATGCCGGACGAGATGATGATGCCGACCATCAGCGGGATGAGGAGCAGGCCCGCCTTGGTGGGCGTCTCGCCCTTCACGATCTGCAGGTAGAGCGGCAGCCCGACGAGCGCGCCGAACATCGCGGTCCCGACCAGCAGCGAGACGGCGCTGCTGACGTTGAACACCCGGTTCCGGAAGATGCGGAGCGGCAGGATGGCGGCCTCGCCCATGTGCCCCTCCCAGGGCACGAACGCGACGAGCGAGACGACGCCGACGGCGAGCATCCCGAGCGACAGCCCCGAGCTCCAGCCCCACTCGCGGCCCTTCTCGGCCAGCAGCAGGACCGGCACGATGGCGGCGGTCAGCAGCGCGGCGCCGACGTAGTCGATGGCGTGCGGCGAGCGGCGGGTCGGCAGGTGCAGCTTCTTGACGACGACCACGAACGCGGCCAGACCGATCGGGACGTTCACGTAGAAGATCCAGCGCCAGCCGTCGAACCCGAGCAGGCGGTCCTGGCCGGCGAGGAAGCCACCGAGCACCGGCCCCAGCACGCTGGAGGTGCCGAACACGCTCATGAAGTAGGCCTGGTACCGACCGCGCTCCCGCGGCGGGACGATGTCGCCGACGATCGCGAAGGCCAGCGACATGAGGCCACCGGCGCCGAGGCCCTGGATCGCCCGGTAGCCGGCGAGCTGGTAGATCCCGGTGGCCGTGCCGCAGAGCAGCGAGCCGACCAGGAAGATGATGATCGCGGCGAGGTAGAACTTCTTGCGCCCGTAGGAGTCGGACAGCTTCCCGTAGAGCGGCGTCGAGATCGTCGAGGTGATCAGGTACGCCGTCGTCACCCAGGCCTGCGCGGTCTGGCCGTCGAGCTTGTCGGCGATGGTCCGCATGGCCGTGGAGACGATGGTCTGGTCCAGCGCGGCGAGGAACATGCCGAGCAGCAGGCCCGACAGGATCACGAGGATCTGGCGGTGCGTCAGCGGCCCCGAGGCGGCATCGGCCGAGGCTGCGGGCGGTCGGTCGGCGGTCGTGGTCACGAGGCCTCCTTCTGGTCGTGAGCGATCAGCGCGGGGGCCGACTGCAGGGACGGGGTCGCGGCGGAGCGGGCGGCGGACAGGTCGGTGTTGAACCGGGACAGGGACGAGGCGAGGGCGCCGAGCTCGTCCTCGCTCCAGTCGGGCAGCGCCTCGGTGAGCAGGGCGGCGTGTGCACGGCGTCGGTCGGCCAGGGCCTCGCGCCCGGCCGGGGTGAGCCGGAGCAGGTGGGCGCGGCGGTCACCCGGGTCTGCCTCGCGGTCGACCCAGCCCTCGCGCTCGAGCGCGGGGACCTGACGGCTCACGGTCGAGACGTCGAGGCAGAGCCGGTCGGCCAGCTCGGACAGCCGCAGCGGCCCGAAGTCGCCGACGTGGGCGAGGACGGCGGCCGCGGACTGGTCCAGCCGGCGGCCCGAGGTGGGCGGCAGCGTGGTGCTGAGCTCGCGCAGGCCGCGCACGAGCAGCACGATCTCGCGGGCGAGGGCCTCGGTGGCGGACACGGGTGCTCCAGGGGCAGTGGTTGCTTGCTACAAGCATCGACCAGGGGCACTCCTTCCGCAGTCCCGGGACCCCGAGACCTGTCTGTGACCTGTCTCACGCATGGACCGGACGGGTCGTGGGGACGCGCGCCCGCCGGGATGCCATGCTGTCCCCACAGCACGACCCTCCAACGCCAGACCGGAACGCCGAGTCCCGCCCCCGGTCAGCACGGCGTCCGAACGAGCTCCTGGGCGGGAGCGGGGGACCCAGGTTCCTCGGGCACTCGGCCGCACGTCCCTGAGACGGGGACGGCAGCCGCGTGCCCTCGGGGCGAAGCGCACCCCTGCATCACGAGGGGAGCGCCGGGCAGACCACTCCGCCCGAGCCCGACAGCTCACTCCGCAGGCGTGCGAGAGGTCACCCACCCTTGTTCGCCCTGCCCTGCTCGTACGTCCCCAGGCACGCCGCTCCCCGCGAGCCGCTCGCCCCCTCCACCCGCTCGGCGCTCGCCGTCGGCCTCGCCGCCGCGGTCCTGCCGCTCGGTGCCACGACGGCCTTCGCCGAGAGCACCCCGGCGACGACGACGGTCGCGGACTCCAGCAGCGCGACGGCCACGACCGGGACCGCTCCCGAGGCCCGGGCGCCCTACGACGCCGGCACCCCGGCCGCGGCGCCCGCTGCTGCTGCCTCCGCCCCTGCTGCTGCGCAGCCGAAGGCCAAGACCCGCGCCGAGACCGACCTGGCGTTCCGGGCTCCCGCGTCCGCGCGCAGCGCCAAGGTGCCGGTCGGCATCCGCCTGACCTCCGGCGGACGGGCCGTGCGCAACGGCTACGTCCGGCTCGAGAAGTCCACGCCCGACGGCTGGACCTACGTCGGCCGCCTGCTCACCAACGGCGACGGAGTCGGCACGGGCACCCTGCGGGTCGCGGGCAGCGCCAAGCTCCGCGCCGCCTACACCGGCAGCCAGGTCCGCACCCCGGCCGTCAGCGCGGCCCGGGTCGTCCGCACCGCCGCCGTCGACGGCTCGGCCGTCCTCGAGGAGGCCGCCAAGCACGTCGGCGCGCCGTACGTGTACGGCGCCGTCGGCCCGGACGCCTTCGACTGCTCGGGGTACACCCGCTACGTCTACGGGCGGCTCGGCAAGAGCCTGCCGCACAACGCGCGCGCCCAGGAGCAGGCCACCACCCGCGTGAGCAAGGCCGACGCGCAGCCCGGCGACCTCGTGTTCATGCAGGACGTCAACGGCCACGTCGGCATCTACGCGGGGAACGGCCAGATGTACGACGCGCCCCGCAGCGGCAAGACCGTCAGCCGCCGGGCCATCTGGTCGCAGAACTACACCGTCGGCCGCGTCCTGTAGGACGTCCCCGACGTCGACCGGCCCGGTCCCTCCTCGCGGAGCGGCCGGGCCGGCGTCGTACAGGGGTGACCTACGGGTCGGTGCGCTCGGCGAGGAAGCGCTCGAGCTCGGCGCCGAGCTCGTCGGCACTGGGCAGCTCGCCCTCGCTGTCGAGCAGGCTGCCGTCGGCGTCGAGCAGGCTCTTCTTGCCCCGGCCCGCGACGAACGCGTCGTACTGCGCCTCGAGCGCGGCGACGACGGCCGCCACCTCCTCCGACCCGGCGACCTGCGCGTCGATCGCGTCGCGGGTGCGGACCGCCGCGGCCTCGAGGTCGGCCAGCGGCAGGGTCAGGCCGGTCATCTTCCCGACCTCCCGGAGCAGCACCACGGACGCCGCCGGGAAGTCTGCCTGCGACACGTACTGCGGCACGTGGACGGCGAACCCCGCGGTGCTGTGGCCGACGTCGGCCAGCCGGTGCTCGATCAGGTGGCCCGCCGACGCCGGCACCTGGACGGTGCCGATCCAGGGCTCGTAGCCCGCGACGAGCTCCTTGTCGCGGCTGTGGGCGATGACCCCGACCGGGCGGGTGTGCGGGAGGGCCATGGGGATGGCGTTCAGCCCGACGGTGAGCCGCACGTCGAAGTGCTCGACGAGCTGCTGGACCGCCGCGGTGAAGCGCTCCCACTGGGCGTCGGGCTCCGGGCCGGCGAGCAGCAGGAACGGCACGCCCGTCTCGTCCTCGACCCGGTGCAGCGCCAGCTGCGGCGCCTCGTAGGTCTCCCAGTGGTCCTCGACGAACAGCATCGGGGGGCGGCGGGCGCGGTAGTCGTGCAGCTGGTCGTGGTCGAACACGGCGACGACCTGCGAGGGGAGCCGGTCGAGCAGGGCGGTGCGGGCGAGGCTGGTGGCGTTGCCGGCGTCGACGAAGCCGTCCAGGGCCTGCACCAGGACCGGGCGGTCGAGCGGCGGCACGTCGGGGCTGAGCTCGTAGAGCCCGGAGGGGTCGAGGCGGTCCATGACCGTGCAACGCCCGGCGCGGCCCGATCCTTTCCTCGTAGCCTGACCGGGTGCCGACCTACGCCTACCGCTGCCGGACCTGCGACACCGCGTTCGAGGTGCAGCGCAGCGTCACCGCCTCCCCGCCCGTGACCCCGTGCCCGGCCGGCCACGAGCAGACCAGCCGGGTCTGGTCGCCGGTCGCCGTCGGGGGCGGTGCAGCCGCGCCGTCCGGTGGTGGCGGCGGCGGCTGCTGCGGCGGGGGCTGCTGCGGCTGAGCGGGAGTGAGCGCGCCTCGCCGGGCGTTGACCCGACGATGACCTCCGAGGGGACGCCGCTGACGCCGTACGAGACGACCCTCGGTGCGCTCGGCGTTTCCGTGGCCGCGGGCGTCCCGACCGTCCTGTGGGGCGGGCCGGGAGAGGGCAAGACCAGCGTCGTCTCCGCCACCGCGGCGGCCCTCGGCCTGCACCTCGAGGTCGTGCTCGCCAGCGTCCGGGAGCCCACCGACTTCGCCGGGCTGCCCGTCGTCGAGGCAGGTCGGGTGCGGCTGGCCCCGCCCGACTGGGCCCAGCGGCTGGTCGACGCGGACGCCCGCGGGCAGGTGCCGGCGGTCTTCTTCGACGAGGTCAACACCGCCTCGCCCGCCACCCAGGCAGCGCTGCTGCGCGTGTGCAGCGAGCGCGTGGTCGGCGACCTCGCCCTCCCCGCGTCCACCGTCGTGCTCGCCGCCGCGAACCCGCCGTCGGTCGCCGCCGACGGCTGGGACCTCGCCGCCCCCATGGCGAACCGGTTCTGCCACCTGGACTGGCGGCTGCCCGCCGACGTCGTGTCGGCCGGCTTCCTCGGCGGCTGGCCGGCGCCGGTCGTGCCCGTGCTCCCCGCCGACCTCGGGCCGTTCCTGCGCCAGGCGCTCGCGCAGGTGTCGTCCTACCTGCGGGTCCGGCCGTCCGACGTCTCGGTGCTGCCGTCCGACGCCGCCGCGGCCGGCCGGGCCTTCCCGACCCCCCGCACCTGGGAGCACGCCGCCCGCCTCCTCGCCGTGTGCGACGCCGCCGGCTCGCCCGCCGAGGTCCGCCGCCGGGTCGTCGCCGGCGTCGTGGGGGAGGCCGCCGCGCTGCAGCTGCTGACGTTCCTGGAGGAGCTGGACCTGCCCGACCCGGAGCAGGTGCTGGCCGACCCGGCGTCGTTCGTGCTGCCCGAGCGGGGCGACCGCGCCTACGCCGCGCTGGCCGCCGTCGTCGCCGCGGTCCTGTCCGACCCGACGCCGGACCGCTGGCAGGCCGGGGTGCGGGTCGTGGCCCAGGCCGCCCAGCAGGGCAAGGCCGACGTCGGCGCCGTCGCCATGCAGGCCCTCGTGCAGCACCGGCCGGCCGCCACCGCGCTGCCGGTGGAGATCCGCGCGTTCGTGCCGGTGCTGACCCGGGCGGGCCTGCTGCCGGCGTCGTGACCCGCTCCTTCACCGCCGACGAGCTCGAGGTCCTGCAGGCGGCGCGGGTGGTCGCGACCCGGGGGCAGCCGTACCTCGCCGTCGCGCTGCACAGCCTCGTCCTGCGCCCCGCGCCGGGCCTCGGGACCTTCGCCGTGGACCGTGCCTGGCGGCTCTACGTCGACCCCGTGCGGCTGACCGACTGGTCGGTGCCCCAGGTCGCCGCCGTGCTGGTGCACGAGGTCTGGCACCTGCTGCGCGACCACGCGTCGCGGGGCGAGCGGCTCGGCGTGACGGGCCGGGAGCGGGCGTGGAACACCGCCTGCGACGCCGAGATCAACGACGACCTGCTCGAGGCCGGCCTGCCGCTGCCCGGCACGCCCCCGACCCCCGCCCGGCTGCGGCTGCCCGACGGCCTGCTCGCGGAGCAGTACTACGCGGACCTCCCGGCCGGGCGCAGGTGGACCGTCGACTGCGGCAGCGGCGTGGACGGCCTGGCTCGGGAGTGGGAGGACG
>JAODNQ010000173.1 GCA_025464695.1 Frankiales bacterium
TGCAAGGCGGGGGAGTCCTTCGAGGACCCCGCGCTCGTCCGGTTCGAGGGCCGGCAGGTGCACCTGACGATCGACCTGCACGCCGGCGACGCCACCGCGACGGTGCTCACCAACGACCTCACCACCGCGTACGTCCACGAGAACTCGGCGTACTCCACGTGAGCACCGCCAGAGGGCACGTCGCCCTGCCCAAGGCCGCCGCGCTCGTCGAGGCGCTGCCGTGGCTCAAGACGTTCGCCGGCAAGACCGTCGTCATCAAGTACGGCGGCAACGCCATGACCAGCCCCGAGCTGCAGCAGGCGTTCGCCGAGGACGTCGTGTTCCTGCGCTACGCCGGCGTCCGGGTCGTCGTCGTGCACGGGGGCGGTCCGCAGATCAGCGCGCACCTGGACCGCCTCGGCCTCGAGAGCGAGTTCCGCGGCGGCTTCCGCGTGACCACGCCCGAGACGATGCAGGTCGTGCGGATGGTGCTCGTCGGGCAGGTCAACCCCGACGTCGTCGGGCTGATCAACAGCCACGGTCCGTTCGCCGTCGGGCTGTCCGGCGAGGACGCGCAGCTGTTCACCGCCGAGCGCCGGGGGACCGTCGTCGACGGCGAGCAGGTCGACATCGGCCTGGTCGGCGAGGTGGTCGAGGTGCGGCCCGAGATCGTGCACGCGCTGCTCGACGAGGGCAAGGTCCCGGTCGTCGCCACGGTCGCCAGCGACGCCGCCGGCGTGGTCCACAACGTCAACGCCGACACCGCGGCTGCCGCGCTGGCGGTCGCCGTCGGGGCCGAGAAGCTCGTCGTGCTGACCGACGTCGAGGGGCTGTACGCCGACTGGCCGGCCAGCGACGAGGTCATCAGCGAGATCGACGTCGACGCGCTGGCGGAGCTGCTGCCCAGCCTGTCGAGCGGCATGGTCCCGAAGATGGAGGCCTGCCTGCGGGCGGTGCAGGGCGGCGTCCCCCGCGCCCACGTCCTCGACGGCCGGGTCGCCCACAGCCTCCTGCTCGAGCTGTTCACCGACGAAGGGGTCGGGACGATGGTGCTGCCCTCATGACCGACATGGCCAGGCGCTGGGACGCCGTGATGATGGGCAACTACGGCACGCCGCCGGTCGCGCTGGTGCGCGGCGAGGGCGCCCGGGTCTGGGACGACGACGGTCGCGAGTACGTCGACCTGCTGGGCGGCATCGCCGTCAACGTCCTGGGCCACGCCCACCCGGCGGTCGTCGAGGCGGTGTGCCGACAGGTGTCGCAGCTCGGCCACACCAGCAACCTGGCGATGCACGAGCCCGGCGTGCGGCTGGCCGAGCGGCTGGTCCAGCTCATGGGCGGTCCCGACACCCGCGTCCTGTTCTGCAACTCCGGCGCCGAGGCGAACGAGGCCGCGCTGAAGATCAGCCGGCGGCTCCGCACCGGCGGCGGGTGGGTGGCCTGCGAGGGCGCCTTCCACGGCCGCACTCTGGGCGCGCTCGCCGTCACCGGGCAGCCGGCCAAGCGCGCGGCCTTCGAGCCGCTCCCCGGCCCCGTCACCTTCGTCCCCTACGGCGACAGCGAGGCGCTCCGCAGGGCTGTCACGCAGGAGACCGCGTCCGTCGTGCTCGAGCCGGTCATGGGCGAGGCCGGCGTCGTCGTCCCGCCCGCCGGCTTCCTCGAGGCCGCCCGCGAGGCGTGCGACGCCACCGGCGCGCTGCTCCACCTCGACGAGGTGCAGGGCGGCGTCGGCCGGGTCGGCGCGTGGCTCACCAGCAGCGTCGTCGCGCCCGGCGTCCGGCCCGACGTCGTCACCCTCGCGAAGGGCCTCGGCGGCGGCCTGCCGCTCGGCGCCGTCCTCGCCCACGGCCGCGCCGCCACCGCCCTCGGGAAGGGCGACCACGGCACCACCTTCGGCGGGAACCCCGTCGTCTGCGCCGCCGCCCTCGCGGTCCTCGAGACGGTCGAGTCCGAGGGCCTGATGGAGCGCGCGCAGGTGCTCGGCCAGCACCTCGCCGACGCCGTCGACGCGCTGCGGCACCCGCTGGTCTCCCACGTCCGGGGCCTGGGCCTGTGGCGCGGCATCGTGCTCACCGAGCCGGTCGCGGCGCAGGCCGAGGCGGGCCTGCGCGACGCCGGGTTCCTGGTCAACGCGGCCGCGCCGGACGTGCTGCGGCTGGCCCCGCCGCTGGTCGTGACCGCTGAGCAGCTCGACGCCTTCGTGGTGTCTCTGAGTGACGTCCTGACCACCGCTAGGGTCCCGGCATGACCAACAAGGTGCTCGTCGTCGAGGACGACCCCAGCGTGCGCGGCCTGCTCGACACCCTGCTCTCGGCCGAGGGCTACGAGGTCGTCACGGCGTCCGACGGCCTGGCCGGTCTGGTCAAGGCCGCGGCCACGAACCCGGCGCTGATCCTGCTCGACCTGATGATGCCCGACCTCGGCGGCGTCCGGGTCCTCGAGGAGCTGCGCGACGACCCCGAGCTCGCCGACACCCCGGTCGTCGTCGTCACCGGCAAGGTCGACGCCGTGCCGGCCATGCGCGACCTGCTCGGCGAGGACAACGTCTTCGTCAAGCCGTTCGCCGTGGCCGAGCTGCTGGCCCGCGTGGACGCCGTGACCGGCGGTCCCGAGGGATGAGCGACCTCCCGTGACCCGCCCGCCCCTCTCCCGGAGCGACCTGCCGTGACCCGACACCTCCTCGCCGACGACGACCTCACGGCCGCCGAGCAGGCGCAGGTCCTGGACCTCGCCGCCGAGCTCAAGGCGCACCGGTTCGACAGCGCGTCGCCCAGCAACCGGCCGCTCGCCGGCAAGGCCGTCGCCGTCGTCTTCGAGAAGCCGTCGACGCGCACCCGGATGAGCTTCGAGGTCGGCATCACCGAGCTCGGCGGGCACCCCGTCGTCCTCGACGCCGCGGGCAGCCAGCTGGGCCGTGGCGAGACGATCGAGGACACCGCGAGGGTCATGTCGCGGTACGTCAGCGCGATCGTCATCCGCACCTTCGGCCAGGAGCGGATCGCGGCGCTGGCGGCGGCCAGCAGCGTCCCCGTCGTCAACGCCCTCACCGACGAGTACCACCCCTGCCAGGTGCTCGCCGACCTGCAGACCGTCCGCGAGCGGCGCGGCCGCACCCAGGGGCTGTCGCTCGCCTACCTCGGCGACGGCGCCAACAACATGGCTCACAGCTACCTGCTCGGTGGCGCGCTGGCCGGCATGTCCGTCCGCATCGGCGCCCCCGACGGCTACCTGCCCGACCCCGCCGTCGTGGCCCGCGCCGAGGCGCTCGGCGCCACGGTGCTCGTCACCCGCGACCCTGCCGAGGCGGTCGCCGGCGCCGACGTCGTCACCACCGACGTGTGGGTCTCGATGGGCCAGGGCGACGCCGACCAGCGTCGGCGCGACCTCACGCCGTACGCCGTCGACGACGCCGCCGTCGCGGCGGCCGACCCCGACGTCGTCGTCCTGCACTGCCTGCCCGCGCACCGCGGCGAGGAGATCTCGGCGTCGGTCATCGACGGTCCGCGCTCGGCCGTCTGGGACGAGGCCGAGAACCGGCTGCACGCGCAGAAGGCGCTGCTCTGCTTCCTGCTGCAGCAGCAGTGACGACCATGACCAGCCCCCTCACGAAGGCGGCGCGGCAGGCCCGCATCGTCGAGCTGCTCGAGACCCGGCCGGTCGCCAGCCAGACCGAGCTCGGCCGGCTGCTGGCCGCCGACGGCGTCGCCGTCACGCAGGCCACCGTCAGCCGCGACCTCGAGGAGCTCGGCGCCGTCAAGGTCCGCACCAGCGGCGGCACCACCTACGCCGTCCCGCCCGACGGCGCCCCCCGCGGCGGCACGTCCGAGGCCGTGGACGCCCGGCTGGCCCGGCTGCTCGAGGAGCTGCTCGTCTCCGCCGAGGCCACCGGCGACGTCGTCGTCGTGCGGACGCCCCCGGGCGGGGCGCACCTGCTGGGCAGCGCGCTCGACCGCGCGGGCCTGCCCGAGGTGGCCGGGACCGTGGCGGGCGACGACACCGTGCTGCTCGTGACCCGCACCCCCGCGACCCCGACCAGCGGCACCCTCGCGACCCGGCTCCTGCGCCTGGCCGAGGGCCGCCCGGTCGACCCCGGCACCCCCGGGCGCTAGCCCGCCCGTCCTGCCACCCCGCCCTGGACCCCCCGCACCACGCACTCGAGAGGCACCTGCTGTGACCGCGCACCCGACCCCTTCCGGAGCTCAGGCATGACCGACCGCATCGTCCTGGCCTACTCCGGCGGGCTCGACACCTCCGTCGCCATCGGCTGGATCGCCGCCGAGACCGGCGCCGAGGTCATCGCCGTCGCGGCCGACGTCGGCCAGGGCGGCGAGGACCTCGAGGTCATCCGCCAGCGCGCCCTGGACTGCGGGGCGGTCGAGGCCGTTGTCGCCGACGTCCGGGACGAGTACGCCGACGAGTACTGCCTGCCGGCGCTGCGCGCGAACGCGCTCTACATGGGCCGCTACCCGCTCGTGTCCGCGCTCTCGCGCCCGCTCATCGTCAAGCACCTGGTCGCGGCCGCGAAGCAGTACGGCGCGTCCACCGTGGCGCACGGCTGCACCGGCAAGGGCAACGACCAGGTCCGCTTCGAGGTCGGCATCGGCGCCCTCGCCCCCGACCTGCGCTGCATCGCCCCGGTCCGCGACTCCGGCATGACGCGCGACAAGGCCATCGCCTTCGCGCACGAGCGTGGACTCCCCATCGATGTGGACAAGAAGTCGCCGTACTCGGTGGACCAGAACGTGTGGGGGCGCGCCGTCGAGACCGGCTTCCTCGAGGACCCCTGGAACGGCCCGATCGAGGACGTCTACAGCTACACGAAGGCGCCCGGGACGGCGGCCGGTCCCGACGAGCTCGTCCTGACCTTCACGGAGGGCGTGCCCACGCACATCGACGGCCGGGAGGTGTCGGTGCTGCAGGCGATCGAGGAGCTGAACACCCGCGCGGGCGCGCAGGGCATCGGCCGGCTCGACATGGTCGAGGACCGCCTCATCGGCATCAAGAGCCGCGAGGTCTACGAGGTGCCCGGCGCGCAGGTGCTCATCACCGCGCACCAGGAGATGGAGAACCTCACGATGGAGCGCGACCTCGCCCGCTACAAGCACGGGGTCGAGCAGCGCTGGGCCGAGCTGGTCTACGACGGCCTGTGGTTCAGCCCGCTGAAGCGCGCGCTGGACACCTTCGTCGACGCCAGCCAGCAGCACGTCACCGGCGAGGTGCGGATCGTCCTGTCGCACGGCACCGCGACCGTCACCGGCCGGCGCAGCCCGGTCTCGCTGTACGACTTCTCGCTGGCCACCTACGACGAGGGCGACACCTTCGACCAGAGCCTGGCCAAGGGCTTCGTCGAGCTGTGGGGCCTGCCGAGCAAGATCGCCTCGCGTCGCGACCAGACCGCGGCCACCCCGCTCCGCAGCGACCTCGGCCCCGCGTGACGGGCCCGGACGAGCGCACCTCGCTCTGGGGCGGCCGGTTCGAGGGCGGACCGGCCGAGGCCCTCGCCCGGCTGTCGGTCAGCGTCCACTTCGACTGGCGCCTGGCCCCCTACGACCTCGCCGGCAGCAAGGCGCACGCCCGCGTGCTGCACCGCGCCGGCCTGCTCGACGACCTCGAGCTGCAGCGCATGCTCACAGCCCTCGACGAGCTGCTCGACGAGGTCCACGCCGGGCAGTTCCGCCCCACCGTGCAGGACGAGGACGTCCACACCGCGCTCGAGCGCGGGCTGCTCGAGAAGCTCGGGGCGCTCGGCGGGAAGCTCCGCGCCGGCCGGTCCCGCAACGACCAGGTCGCCACCGACCTGCGGCTGTACCTGCGCGACCACGCCCGCCTCGTGGCGCGCCGCCTGGCCGAGCTCGAGCAGGCGCTGGTCGAGCAGGCGGCGCAGCACATGGACACCCCCGCCCCCGGCATGACCCACCTGCAGCACGCCCAGCCGGTGCTGTTCGCCCACCAGCTGCTGGCCCACGTGCAGGCCTTCGCGCGCGACGTGCACCGGCTGCGCGACTGGGACGCGCGCGCCTCGGTCAGCCCCCTCGGCAGCGGCGCCCTCGCCGGCTCGTCCCTGGGCGTCGACCCGGTCGCCACGGCGGCCGAGCTCGGCTTCGCCTCCGCCGCGGCGAACTCCATGGACGCCGTCAGCGACCGCGACTTCGTGGCCGAGTTCCTGTTCGTGGCCGCGCTGATCGGCGTGCACCTGTCGCGCCTCGGCGAGGAGGTCGTGCTCTGGAACTCCACCGAGTTCGGCTGGGTCACGCTCGACGACGCC
>JAODNQ010000202.1 GCA_025464695.1 Frankiales bacterium
CGGGCTCGCGGTCGACCGCGCGGGGCTGACCCCCGGGGGCGACCGCGCCCTCACGCCCCCGCGGCTGGGCGGTGCGGCGCTGTGCCTGCTCGCCGTCGCCCTGGCCACTCCCGCCGACGTCGGGCGCGCCGACCCCGTCCTGCTGGCCCTGGTGCTCGTCGCCGGGCTGGCCCTCAGCCTCGGCGACGCCCTGAACGGCCGGGTCCGGGCCGGCACCGGCGACGCCTGGGTCACCACGCTGCTGAACTTCGCCGTCGGCCTGCTCGCGCTGCTGGTCGGCCTGGCGCTGCGCGTCGCCGTCCGCGGCCTGCCCGCGCCCGACTGGCCCGGCCCGGGCTCGTGGTGGCTCTACGCCGGGGGCGCGCTCGGCGTCTGCTTCGTCGCCGTGGCCGCCGTCGTCGTCCGCACGCTCGGCGTCCTGCGGATGAGCGTCGCGGTGGTCGCGGGGCAGGTCCTCGGGGCGCTGCTGCTCGACGCCGTGACCCCCCTCGGCCAGACCGGCGTCGGCGTCCGCACCCTGCTCGGGGCGGCCCTGACGCTCGTGGCGGTGGCCGTGACGGGGCTGCGGGGCCGGACATGACCGGGCGCACCCTCCGGCTGCTGCTGGGCCTGGTCCTGTTCGGCGCCGGCCTGTGGCTGGGCCTCGTGGCGGAGCTCGGCGTCGGGCCGTGGGACGTGCTGTGCGGAGGCCTGGCCGAGCACCTCGGCACCCCGTTCGGACGCACCGCCATCGGCATCAGCGTGGTCGTGCTCGTGATCGGACTGGCCTGCCGGGTGCGCCCGGGGGTCGGGACCGTCCTCAACGTGTTCGTGGTCGGAGGCACCATCGACGTCCTGCTCGGCACCGGCTGGCTGGGCGGACTGGGGGAGGAGCCGGTGGCGCTGCGCCTGCCGGCGACGGCCCTCGGCATCCTCACGGTCGCCGTCGGCTCCGCCCTCTACCTCGGGGCCCACCTCGGCCCCGGCCCGCGCGACGGCCTCATGGTGGCCCTCGTGCAGCGCACCGGCTGGTCCGTGGGCCGGTGCCGCGCCCTGCTCGAGTGCGGCGTGCTCGTGCTCGGCGTCGCCCTGGGCGGCCCGGTGGGCATCGGCACGGTGGCCTTCGCGCTCGGCATCGGGCCGGCCGTGCAGGTGGCCTTCCGGGTGCTCCGTCAGACCCCGGCGCCGGTCGCGGCATGACCCCCGTCGTCGTCCGGCCGCGCCGCCTGCTCGTGTACTGCCGCGTGGTCGCCGTGCTCGTCGTGCTGGCCTTCGTCGGTCTGGCGCTGGCCCTGCCGAAGGGGCAGAGCGAGAGTGCCAGCTTCGGGGTGGCCGACCAGGTCGCCTTCGTCGTCCTGGGCCTGCTCGTCGCCGCGGTCCCCCTCGGGTTCACCAGGGTGCGGGTGCGCGCGGACGAGCGCGGCGTCTGGGTGCGCAACGTCGGCGAGCGCTTCCTGCCGTGGGAGGTCGTCGTCGGGGTGCACCTGCCGGAGAGCGCGCCGTGGGCGCTGCTCGAGCTGCAGGACGACGAGACCGTGGGCCTGCTCGCCCTGCAGAGCAACGACCGAGCGCACGCCGTCGAGGGGGTCCTGGCGCTGCGGAGGCTGCTGAAGGCGTCCCAGGACGGGCGGCACGACAGGCCGGAGGGGCCCGGAGCGGGACAGCAGGGCTGAGGACAGGACAGACTGACCTCGACGAACGCCGCTCTGGCCGTTCCGAGACTCGTGCCCGCGCCCCGGGCTGCCGAAACCCAGGACGTGGACATGCCTGCACGGACCCTCGCCCACCTCGCTGCTGCCCTCGGCGCGGTCGTCGCCCTGGCGGCCCCGGCGGCCGCGATGCTGCCCGTCGACCCCGAGCCGGCCGCGGTCGCCGTGCTCAGCCCGCAGCTCGACGTCGCGCCGAGGCAGGTCCTCCTCACGCAGGCGGCCGAGCAGCCGCACGCCACCGCCAGCCTGGGCAGCCGCGTGTCGGCCGCCCTGTCTGCCTCGACGGCGCGCACCGTCTCCGCGGCCGTCGACGTCGACGGGCTCGGGACCGTGCTGCGCCGCGACGCCTCCCACGCGCTGCCGCCGGCGTCCACGCAGAAGTCCTTCGTCGCCACGGCCGCCCTGCTCGCCGTCGGCGCCGACACCCGCATGCGCACCGAGGTCGCCGCCACCGGCACCGCCACCGCGGGGGTCCTCGCGGGTCCGCTCTACCTGGTGGCCGGCGGTGACCCGTACCTGACGAAGGCCGGTCTGCAGGCGATGGCGAAGGCCGTCCACGACAGCGGCATCACCGTCGTCCAGGGGCTGCGGCTCGACGACAGCCGCTACGACGCCCTGCGCCGCAACCCGGGCTGGAAGAGCAGCTGGGTCCCGGGCGAGCTCGGCCCGCTGTCGGCCTTCGCCCTCGACCGCAACGCCTCCCGCCGCGACAGCGCGTACCTCCGGGACCCGGCCCTGCCGAACGCCGTCGTCTTCCGCGACCTCCTGCAGGCCGAGGGCGTCACGGTCAACGGCAGCGTCTCCCGGGCCCGGCGCCCGGCCTCCGCCACCACCGTCGCGGAGCGCGTCTCCGGACCGCTGTCGGCCGTCACCAGCCGCCTGCTCAAGGCCTCGGACAACTTCGCCGCCGAGCTGCTGCTCAAGGAGGTCGGACGGGTCGTGCGCGGCGAGGGCAGCAGCAAGGCCGGCCTCGCGGCCGTCAAGAGCGTCCTGTCCGAGCAGGGCGTGCCCTTCGGCGCCGGCGCGGACGGCTCCGGCCTGTCGTCGGTCGACCGGCAGACGACGTCGTCGCAGGTGCTCCTGCTCGGTGCGGCCGCACGGTCCTCGGTGGCCGCGCAGCTGCGGGCCGGACTGCCGGTCGCCTGCGTCGACGGGACCCTGAAGAAGCGGATGTGCGGCACGGCGGGCGCGGGCAACATCACCGCGAAGACCGGCACGCTCTCCGGCGTCACCGCGCTGTCGGGCTACGCGACCACCCGCAGCGGCCGGGCCGTGCGCTTCTCCTTCCAGCTCACCGGCGTGCAGAACAGCACCAAGGCGCGGGCGGCGATCGACAAGGCCTGCGTCCTGCTCGCCAGCGCGACGGAGTAGCTCCCGCCGCCGGCCGAGTGGCTACGGTGCGGTCGTGACGCTCCCGCAGGGTCGACCGCTCCCCGGCCGCTCCCTCCCCGGCGGCCCGCCTGACGACGGCGCGGTCGACGCCCGCCTCGGCGCCGCCCTGGCCGCGCACGACGGCAGCGCCGGCACCCGCGCCGAGGTGCTCGCCGCCCTGGCCACCGCCCGGGTCTTCGTCGCGATCCAGGCGCGCGCGACGTCGGTCGAGGCGCCGGACGGCGGGCTCGTGCGGGAGTCGACGGCGGAGATGTCGCTGGTCTGCCTGCGCTCGGGCGACGGCGTCCTCGCGGTCCCGGTCTTCAGCGACGGCCACGAGGTGCAGCGCTGGCAGGCCGACGCCCGGCCGGTGCCCCTGCCCGGGCCGCAGGCCTGCGCGTCGGCCCGGCTGCAGGGCGCCGAGCTGCTCCTCGTGGACCCGACGGGCGCGGCCTTCGTGGCCACCGCGGGGGAGCTGCGGGCCCTGGCGGAGGGCTACGTGCCGGTGCCCGGCAGCGACGGGCTGGCGACCCGCCGGGGCGACGTCGCGCTGCGCGACCCGGACGAGCCGGTCCCCGCCGCCCTGGTCGAGGCGCTGGCCCTGGCGCTGTGCGACGAGCCCGTCACCACCGCGCGGCTGCTGCAGGGGCCCGACGGGCTCGTGCTCGGTGTCACCGGACCGGCCCTGGAGCCGGCCGATCTCGCCGCGCTCGCCGGCCGGGTGCTCGAGCGCGCCGGCGCGGCGCTGCCGCCCGACGGGCTCGACCTCGCGCAGGTGCCGGCCGAGGGGCCGGGACAGCCGGTGCCGCTGGGCCGCAAGCGGGGCCTGCTGCGCCGGCGCTCCTAGACCCGGCCGGTCAGCCGCTCCCCGGGGCCCTCGCCGGGCGCGTCCGGCTCGGGGCTCGCCTCGCGGAACGCCCGCTGCAGCGCCTGGAGCCCGTCACGCAGGGGGGCGGCGTGGATGCCGAGGTCGGGGCGGGCGGCCGTCACCAGGCCGGCCAGCGCGGTGATGAGCTTGCGGGCCTCGTCCAGGTCCAGGGCGCCGGCGCCCTCCTCGCCCAGGCCGGTCTTGACGGCGGCCGCGCTCATGAGGTGCACCGCCGTGGTGGCGATGACCTCGGCGGCGGGCACGTCGGCGAGGTCACGCTCGGCGGAGGGCGCGGGAGAGGCGGCGGGCCGGAGGGGGTCGGAGGGCGCGGGACCGGGGTCCGGGGAGGGGCTGTCGGGAGCGGGGGTCTCGGAGGGGTGCACCCTGCTACGCTCGCAGGTGCGACCCGGCACTCCTCTCGGGGGGTGTCGTCAAGCGGAGGTCCCACCTCCCACCCTGCGCCGCCCTGCACCGTCACACGTGCAGACAGGTACCAGGGTCCGGTCGGCCCCACCCGCTCTCCGGAGCGGGGTCGTGGGCCGCAGTGCGTCGCGCCTCTCCCGGAGGCGTGCCGTGCGACTGGTGGGCCCTGCGCTGAGCGCGGGGCCCTTCTTTGTGAGGTGCCGGGCCGCAGACCCAGGAAGTCCTACGAGGAGGCCCCATCAGCGCTGAGCCCCGCATCAACGACCGGATCCGTGTGCCCGAGGTCCGGCTGGTCGGCCCTGCCGGCGAGCAGGTCGGCATCGTCGCGCTCCACGAGGCCCTCA
>JAODNQ010000241.1 GCA_025464695.1 Frankiales bacterium
GAGCGCCGGGCCCGCTCTATGCGCCGCCGACGCACCGCTACGGCGGTTCTGGGCACCGCGCTGACGGTGCTCGCCGTCGTCGGGGCGGTGCCGCTGCTGACGCCGGACCGCCCGGCGGCGCCCGGCCCGTCCGACGTCGCGACCTCGGCGCCCTCGCCCGCCCCCGCCGACGTCCCGGGCTCCCTGGACCTCGAGGACCCGTGGACCTACCGCGGCAGCCTGCCGCTGGACGACTCGCGCGACGGGATCGCGGCGGCCTGGCAGGCGGTGCACCCCGGCAGCACCCGGCTGGTGCCCCTGTTCGGGCAGGTCTACGAGCCGTCCGGGCAGCCCGAGGTCGTGGTGCTCGACCGCTCCGCTGAGGACCCGCGGTGGGGCGTGCTGCAGGGCTCGGAGGCGGGCTGGACGGTGGAGTTCGACGCGGCGCTGGACCGGCGACCGGTCTCAGCCCTCGTCGCCCCGCTGCCCGGCGACGAGGCGGGGCGGCTGCTCGTCGTGGCCGCGCCGGGCACGCACGGCCTCGAGTACCGGCCCGACGGCGGAGCGACGCCGGCCCAGCCTCCGCTGGCCGTGCTCGCCGACGGCGTCGCGACCGGTCCGCTGCCCGCCGCCCGGCCGGACGACGCCGTGCGCGGCCGGCTCGGCGACGTCCCGTTCGACGTCGACGTGCCCGCCCCGACGACCCAGCGCGCGCCGGACGCCCCGGCGAACGTCGTCGACTGGCCGGTGCGCGGCGGCGCCCCCGACACCGGCCTGGTCCTGTCGGCCCACGCGGGCTACGCCGCCGGCCGCCCCGGCACCGACGCCGCCAAGGTGTCGGAGAAGGTGCTGGTGTCCGGGAGCGACGGGGACGTGCAGTACCTGCTCGGCCAGTTCTGGGTCGCCGGCGACGCCGAGGCGGACACGTTCGCGGTGGTGGTCCGCGGGCGGGACGACGTCCAGCCGCAGCTGTACCGGCCGCTGCCCGGCGACGGCACCACCGACGTCGTCGCCCTGCACGTCCCCAGCCCGGTCGAGGGCCGGCCGGCCACGCTGGTCCTCGTCCAGCGCCCCGGTCTCGGGCCGCTGTCGTACTCCCCCGACGACCGCCAGCCGTTCGTGCTCCAGGCGGCGGGCGACCCCGAGGGCGTCGCCCTGTTCCCCCGCCCCGACGCCGCCGAGCGGGCCGGGACCGACCGGGTGCGCGTCGACAGCCCGGCCCGCGGCCCTCGGACCTACGCCGTGGCGCAGCTGCTGTGCGGGAAGACCTCCTGCGGCTGAGAGGCCCTGCTCGACGCGCCCGCCCGGCGGCCCCGCCCTAGGCTGCCGGGCATGGCCGTCCACCTCACCCGCATCTACACGAAGACCGGCGACGACGGCACCACCGCCCTCGGCGACATGAGCCGCGTCAGCAAGACCGACCCCCGGCTGGCCGCCTACGCCGACGTCGACGAGGCCAACAGCGCGATCGGCGTGGCCCTCGCGCTCGGCGCCCTCGACCCTGAGGTCGCGTCGCTGCTGCTGCGCGTGCAGAACGAGCTGTTCGACCTGGGCGCCGACCTCTGCACCCCCGTCGTCGCCGAGCCGGAGTACCCGCCGCTGCGCGTGACCGCCGACTACACCGAGCGCCTCGAGCAGGCCTGCGACCGGTGGAACGCGACGCTGGAGAAGCTGTCGAGCTTCATCCTCCCGGGCGGGACGCCGGGCGCCGCCCTGCTGCACGTCGCGCGCACGGTCGTCCGGCGGGCGGAGCGGTCGGTGTGGGCGCTGCTGCAGGACCAGCCCGACACCACCAACAAGGAGCCGGTGCTGTACCTGAACCGGCTGTCGGACCTGCTGTTCATCCTGTCGCGCGTGGCGAACCCGGGCGGCGACGTCATGTGGACGCCCGGCGGCCAGCGCTAGGCAGGTCGGCGAGGCGGCGTCGGCCGGGGCCGGCGCTGCTCAGCCCGGCCACTCCCGGGGCTCCTCCGGCACGGCGGGCGGGTCTCCCAGCGCCAGCCGCCACCACCCGACGTCGTGCCAGGCGCCGGCCTTGAAGCCGACGTCGCGGTAGACCCCGACCGGCGTGAACCCGAGCGCCTCGTGCAACCCGACGCTCGCCGGGTTCGGCAGGGTGATCCCCGCGTGCACGGTCACCAGGCCGAGGTCGCGCAGCAGCGGCAGCAGGACGCCGTAGAGGGCCCGGCCGGTGCCGCGCCCCGTCTCGGACGCGGCCAGGTACACCGATGTGTCGACCGCCCAGCGGTAGGCGGCCCGCGACCGGTGCGGCGACGCGTGGGCGAACCCGACGACCACGCCGTCGCGCTCGGCCACCAGCCACGGCAGCCGCGGCCGGGCCACCATCCGGCGGGCCGTCTCCTCGGCGTCGGGCGGGACCGCCTCGAAGCTCGCGACGGCGTCCGACACCCAGGGGGCGTAGACGGCGGCGATCGCGGCGGCGTCCCCGGGGACGGCGGCCCGGACGGCGGCGGGGCTCGACCCTGCGCTCACCGCGGGGGCAGCGTGGCCCCGGGCGGCCGCGCCTCGAGCCACGCGAGGAAGCCGGTGACGGCGCCCGCCTCCATCGCCAGCTCGACCTGGCCCTCGTGCGACCGGCACTCCATCACGACCGCGCCGGACAGCAGGGCGAGCGTCTCCGGACCACGGGGGGTGCGGCGGCCGTCGACGACGAGCGTCCGGCGCGTCAGGGTGCGGCGCGGCCGCGGGGCGAGCGAGAAGACGCGGTACCACTGCAGGTCGTCACCGTCGAAGCGCCCGACGCCGAGCACCCAGCCGCGGCCGTCGCTGCGGCTGCTGGCGCGCAGGGACAGGTCGATCGTGCCGTAGCGCCGCTGCAGCACCCGACGCCGGACCGCGATCGCCACCAGCGGCAGGACGGCGAGGAGCACCAGCCCCACGACGACCTCGGCGGCGAGCACGGGTCAGGCAGACCGGCGACGCGGCTACTGGCCGACCGCGCGCAGGCGGCTCTCGGCGCGGCGCAGGGCCGACTCGTCGCCCTCGGCGCGGGCCCGGTCCAGGGCGGCCTGGGCGCGGGTCGCGTCGATGTCGGCGGACAGCTCGGCGACCTCCGCGAGGACCGTCACGCCCTGCTTCGTCACCGACAGGAACCCGCCGTGCACCGCCGCGACGACCTCGCCGTCACCCTGCACGATGCGGACGGTGCCGCCGTCGGCGAGCTGGCCGAGCAGGGGCGCGTGACCGGGCAGGATGCCGACCTCGCCCTCCGTGGTGCGGGCGATGACCTCCGTGGCCTCGCCGGACCAGACCTCGCGCTCGACCGAGACCAGCTCGACGTGGAGCTCCGCCACAGGGGTTCCTCTCAGGAGCCGCACCTCGCGGTGCGGACGTGCAGGGTCGGACAGTGGGAGTGCGCCGACGGGCCGGCTCCGGGGAGCCGGCCCGTCGGGTCGTGCAGGCGTGCGGGTCGGGCTGCTGCTAGGCGTTGAGCTTCTTGGCGTTCGCCTCGACGTCCTCGATGCCACCGCACAGGAAGAACGCCTGCTCGGGGATGTGGTCGTACTCGCCCTCGGTGAGCTTCTTGAAGCTCTTGATGGTCTCCTCGATCGGCACGAACTTGCCGGGCTGGCCGGTGAACGCCTCCGCGACGAAGAACGGCTGCGACAGGAAGCGCTGGATGCGGCGGGCCCGGTTGACGAGGACCTTGTCGTCCTCACCGAGCTCGTCGATGCCGAGGATGGCGATGATGTCCTGCAGGTCCTTGTAGCGCTGCAGGATGCGCTGCACCTCGCGGGCGACGTCGTAGTGCTCCTGGC
>JAODNQ010000272.1 GCA_025464695.1 Frankiales bacterium
TGCCGGTCAGCGGGAGCCGGTCGGTGCGGCACGGGGCTCGGCGGCCGTCGCGGGCGACCACGCGGTCGACGACGTCCTTGGCCATCCGCCGGTACGTGGTCAGCTTGCCGCCGGTGATGGTGAGCAGCCCGCCGCGCCCCTCGACCAGCGTGTGCCGACGGCTGATGTCGCTCATGCCGGTCGCGCCCGCGGTGCGGATCAGCGGGCGCACGCCGGCCCAGGCGCCGAGGACGTCGTCCGCGGACAGGTCGCGGCCGAACACGTCGTTGCCGGCGGCGAGCACGTAGGCGAGGTCCTGCGCGGTGAGGGACAGGTCCTCGAGGGCGCCGTCGTAGGGCGTGTCGGTGGTGCCCAGGACGGTCTGGCGGCCCCAGGCGATGGCGAACATGGAGCGGCCGTCGCCCTGGCGGCTGGGCAGCAGGACGCTGGCCTCGCGCAGCGGCAGCCGCTCGGCGGGGACGACGACGTGCACGCCCTTGCTGGGCTGCACGACGGGCGGGCGCCCGGGCTCGTCCAGCCCCTGCAGCCGGTCGACCCAGACGCCGGTGGCGTTGACGACGTGGCGGGCGCGGAGCGCGACAGCGGCCCCGCCCAGCCGGTCCGCCACGGTCGCGCCGTCGACCCGACCGTCCGCGCCGTGGGAGAGCCCCGTGACCTCCGCGTAGGGGACCACGAGGGCCCCGAAGCGGCGAGCCGCCTGGGCCACGGCCAGGACGAGCCGGGCGTCGTCAGTGGCGCAGTCGCCGTACAGGTAGGAGTACGACAGCCCGCTGCCCTCGAGCGCGGGTGCCAGGGCGACCGCCTCCTCGGCGTCGACCCGCCGATGCCGCTTCACCGCTCCGGGCCGACCGCCGAGCGCGGCGAGGGCGAAGACGTCGTACGTGGTCAGCCCCAGGCCGAGCAGACGGCGTCGCGCGGTGTCGGGCCAGACCGGGTAGAGGAAGTCCATCGGGCGCACGAGGTGGGGCGCGAGCCGCATCAGCAGCTGCCGCTCGAGCACTCCTTCGCGCACGAGCCCGAACTCGTAGTTCTCCAGGTAGCGCAGCCCGCCGTGCACCAGCTTGCTGCTCTTGCTGCTCGTGCCGCTGGCGAGGTCGCCGCGGTCGACGACGGCGACCCGCAGGCCCCGGCTCGCGGCGTCGAGGGCCACCCCGGCGCCGGTTGCCCCCGCGCCCACGACCAGCACGTCGAGCGGCGCGGCGGCCGCGTCGAGGAGGTCGTCGGCACGGGTCGTGACGGAGAGGGGAGCGGCCACGGCGCCAGTGTGGCACCGGGACAGGTGCTGGACAGGGCGGCCGGCAGAGGTCAGATTGCCCCTGCCCGCTCTGGGCGTTCTGCCCCCCTCGCACCCCTGGAGCCCTGCTTGTCCCGATCCCGCGCCGGCCTCCTGGCCCTCGCTCTCACCGCTGGGCTCGTCTGCGCCGGCACTCCCACCCTGTCGTCGCCGGCCCTCGCCGCGCAGCCCGACAAGGCGGACAAGGCCGAGAAGGCCGTCCGCGCCCACCCGGAGCAGGTCGCCCTCGACGACGCCGACGCCCTGCAGGCCACCTCCGTCCGCACCGACGCCGACGGCACCAGCCACGTGCGCTTCACCCGCAGCCGGTCCGGCCTGCCCGTCCTCGCCGGCGACCTCGTCGCGCACCAGGCCGCCGACGGCACGCTGCTCGACGTCACGGCGACCACGCGCCGGCCGCTGCGCGTCTCCACCGTGAGCACGGTCAGCCGGGAGGAGGCCGAGCGGACCGCCCGCGAGCAGGCGCGCAACGGCGCCACCTCGGTGGACGCCGGCGTGCTCGAGGTCGACAGCCGCGAGGAGGGCGCACCGCAGCTGGTCTGGTCGGTCGTCGTCCACGGCACGCAGCCCGACGGCACGCCGAGCGACCTGCTGACCCTCGTGGACGCGCGCAGCGGCCGGGTGGTCGACACCCACGAGCAGGTCGAGACCGCGGCGGACGACCTCTCGCTCTACAGCGGCACGGTGGACCTCAGCACCACGCTCGCCGGCGGCGTCTACTCGCTGACCGACACGCGCGGCGCGGGCCTGCAGCGGACGACCGACCTCCGGGGCGCCACCAGCGGCAACGGCACGCTGTACAGCAAGGCCACGGACGCCTGGGGCACGACGCCGTCGGAGCAGGCCGCGGTCGACGTCCACAACGGTGCTGCGGCGACGTTCGACTACTACAAGAACGTCCACCTGCGGGACGGCATCGCGGACGACGGCAAGGGAGCACTGAGCCGCGTGCACTACGGCACCGCCTACAACAACGCCTTCTGGCAGGACACCTGCTTCTGCATGACCTACGGCGACGGCGACGGCACGTCCTTCACGCCGCTCGTGGAGCTCGACGTCGCCGGGCACGAGATGAGCCACGGCGTCATGAGCCGCGAGGCGAACCTGACCTACAGCCGCGAGAGCGGCGGCCTGAACGAGGCGAACAGCGACATCTTCGGCACCCTCGTGGAGTTCTCCGCGAACAACCCCGTCGACGTCCCCGACTACACCATCGGCGAGCTCATCCGGCCCTCCGGCAAGCCACTGCGCTACATGGACCAGCCGAGCAAGGACGGCGCCTCCTTCGACTGCTACACCAAGCGGGTCGGCGGCGCGGACGTGCACTACTCGTCCGGCGTCGGCAACCACTTCTTCTTCCTGCTCGCCGCCGGCAGCGGAGCGAAGACGATCAACGCCGTCGCCTACAACAGCCCCACCTGCAACGGCTCGACCGTGACCGGCATCGGCAACGACGACGCCGGCAAGATCTGGTACAAGGCCATCACGACCTACATGGTGTCCAACACGAACTACGCCGGAGCCCGCACGGCGACGCTGAACGCCGCCCGGGACCTGTTCACGACGGC
Organism: Frankiales bacterium; assembly: GCA_025464695.1. Next base: position 2,863 of record JAODNQ010000272.1, read on the forward strand.
CAGCCCGCAGTACGCCGCGGTCGCTGCGGCCTGGTCGGCCGTCGGCGTCGCCTGACGGCACCTGCCTCGGCGGAGCGGTCCGCGGCCCGTCCGCGGGCCGCTCCGCCTAGGGTCCTGCGCCGTGACCGCGCACCCGGACGACGACGACGCTCCCGAGCGCGCCGGTGGCTGGCGTCCCCAGGGGGCCGAGCGCCCGCGACCTCCCCGCACCCGGGGACGACGCCGCAAGCCCGGCCCGTGGGCGGTCGTGCCGTGGTCCCTCCACACCTGGGCCACCGACCGCGGGGTCGTGGGCGCCTGGGGCCTGGCTGCCCTCCTCGCGGTCCCCGCCGTCGCCTCCGCACTGCTGGGCGACCTCGTCCCGGCCCTGCTGTTCGCCGTCGCCGCGGCGTGCCTGGCCTCCACCGGTCGTGACTGGCGCCGGCAGCGGCTGCACCGCGACGCGCGGCTGGGCGCCCGCGGCACCGCGACCGCGGTCCTGGCCGTCGTGGTCGTCGCCCTCGGGGCGGCCGCCGGAGCCCTGTAGGCCGGGCAGGTCAGTCCTGCGTGTGGGCGACCTCGAACGCGGCCAGCAGCCGGTTGAGCGCGCTGTCGAGGCCCCACCGCTCCGACAGCGCGAGGACCCGCTCGGGGTCGCGGGGGGCGCGGGGGAGGGCGTCGTCGAGCAGGGGGATCGGCAGGTCCGTGACCGTGCGGGTCACGGCCGGGGCGACCGCCAGGTAGTCGCGGGCGGCCGCGAGCTTGGCCCGCGCACCCGCCGGGAACCCGTCCGTCTCCCCGGCGTCGAGCGCGGCGACGATGCCCTCGACCGTCCCGAACCGGCTCACCAGCGCGGCCGCCGTCTTGTCGCCGACGCCCTTGACGCCCGGCAGCCCGTCGCTCGGGTCGCCACGCAGGCACGCGTAGTCGGCGTACGCCGTACCGGGGATGCCGTACTTCGCGGCGACGGTGCCGGCCGTGTAGGGCGCCATCCTCTCGACCGCGTAGAGCACCCGGACGGGGCCGCCACCACCCGGGGACCCGTCGCGGACCAGCTGGAACATGTCGCGGTCCCCGGTGACGACGTCGACGGCGCCGGTCTCCCTCGTCGCGAGCGTGCCCATGACGTCGTCGGCCTCGTGCCCCTCCGCCCCGACGACGGCGACGCCCAGCGCGTCGAGCACCTCCAGCAGGACTGCGACCTGGGGGGCCAGCGCCTCGGGCTCGGCCTCCGCGCCGCCCTCGAGGGTGCGGTGCTGCTTGTACGACGGCAC
>JAODNQ010000284.1 GCA_025464695.1 Frankiales bacterium
CACCGTGAGCAGCCTCGCGGTGGCCGGCACCCGGGAGGAGGTCGCCGAGCACCTGCGTCGCGCGACGGCCGCCCTGCAGGCGCTCGCCGACGGCCGGCCGACCGGGGTCGACCTCGAGGCGGTCCGCACCCGCCTGCTCGCGGAGGAGGCCGCCGGAGCGCTCGACGGGCCGCTGCTGCCCGCCGCCGTCGCCCGGTTCGGTGCCCGTGGCCACGGCGCGGCCGCCTTCGCCCTGCTCGGCCTGCCGGGGCTGTCGGAGGAGGAGCTGTCGGCGTGGGTCCGCTCCCACGTCACGACGGGCGGCTGCGTCCTGCACGGCGAGGGCCTGTCGGTCGACGACGTCGTGCTCACGGTGCCGGAGGGGCCGGGCGCCCCCGAGCCGGAGCCCCGGCAGACCCCCGGGGTGCGGCGCGCCCGACTGCTGCGCCCGCCGCCGTCGCCGGACGAGCCGGTGGCCCTGACGCTGTCAGCGCTGGTGCCGCGGACCTGGGCGTCGCAGGTCGCGCTGTGGACGCTGCTGTCGGCCGTCGAGCGCCGCCTCGGGCCGCGGGCCGCCAGCGTCGTCCCGGTCTCCCTGCCCCTCAGCAGCACGCAGGCCCTGGTCAGCATCGAGGTGGCGACGCTGCCGGGAGAGGGCGAGGCGTGCACCCACCTGCTGGTGGCGGCCTTCGAGGAGGTCGTCGGACGCGGCCCGACGGCCGAGCAGTTCGCCGCCGACCTGAGGACGCTGCTGCGGCGCACGCCGACGCTCGGACCCCACGACGTCCGCCGTCAGGTGGCCCTCGAGATGCTGCACGGCGCCGCCTCGGAGGAGTCGGGGGAGCCGCGGCAGGGCCTGGCCGACGTGTCGTGGAGCGCCGTGGGGCAGGTCCTCGCCGGGCTGCCCGCGACCGCGGTGCTGGAGTCGCCGGCCGACCCGGCCGACGACCGCTGGACGCCCGTGCGCCTGCCCGACCCCGCCCCGCTGGACGCGCCGCACGGCACCGTCTTCGCCTCCCTCGGGGCCCGCTCGCAGGGCGCCCGGCTGGAGGTCGGTCCCGAGCGGCTCGGCACCGCGGCGTCCGCCCGGGACCCGGGGCGGGTGGTCCGCTGGGACGACGTCGAGGTGGTGCTGCGCGGCCGGCAGCAGACGCAGGTCGTGCAGCGCGACGGCGGCCGCCTGTTCTTCACCCCCGCGCACTGGGTCGACCGCCGCGGCGGCGGCGTGGAGGCGGCGCTCGAGCAGGCGGCGCCGCCCGGGGTGGTGCGTCCGCTCGCGGCCTTCCGCGACCGCGTGCCGCCTCCCGTGCGCACCCGCCTGCCACCCCGTGCCCGCCTGCGGCTCGCGCTGTCCGTGGTCGGTGCCGTCGTCCTGCTGCCGACCGGGCTGCTCGCGCTCCTCGCCGCGCTCGCGGGCACCGACCCCGGGGGGAACGGGACGCTCGCCGTCCTGGCGCTGCTGCTGGCCGCCGGCTGCGCCTACGACGTCGTCCGCACCCGCCGCCGCGCCCGCGAGGGCACGTCCCTCGACGAGCGCAGCGTGCTCGCCGCCCGGCTGGACGCCTGGGTGAGCGACCAGCCCACGACGCGCCTGCCGCGCCTGGTGGCGCTGGCCTGGCTGCTGCTGCCCGTCGCGTTCGCGGCCCCGGTGCTGCTGGGCGTGCTGGCGGCTCCGCTGCTGCTGCTGGTGCTCCCCGCCGTACTGCTGACCCTCGCCGCGGCGCTGCGCCTCACCACGGAGCTGCAGCGACGGCGCCGTCTCAGCGGGAGCGGCTGACGCAGGACGTGCTGACGTAGCGCGGAGCCGGTTCCGGCGCGGGCGGAGGAGGCACGTCGTCCTCCCCGGCGAAGAAGTCGTGGACGTTGTCCTTGACCTTGTCGAACGTGCCCTTGTCCTCCTGCTGCTGCTCCCACCGCCGGGCCGCCTCCCGCCGGTGCTGCTCGCGGGTGGCCGCGCCGGACAGCTCGCGCAGGCCGCCGGCCGCCCGGCGCAGGGCGGCGGCGAGCTCGAGGGCGTCGGACGTGCACGTGGTGGTGCGCTGCGTGAAGTCCCTCGCGTGGGCACCGCGGAAGTCGACCGACGCCCTCCGCACCGCGCCGGGACGCTGCGCCGCCTGGTCCGCCAGCAGGTCCGCCGTGCGGGTCAGCTGCCGTGCCAGGGCCTCGGCCCCCGCGTGGTCGAAGACGACGTCCTCGTGGATCGCGCTGACCACTGTGCCTCCTCCTGCCGGGACTGCTGCCGGGCCTCATCCTGCCCGCCGTCGTCCACAGGTCCTCCCGTCGTCCACAGGCCCACCCGGCGAGGGGCCCGCCGTCCCTAGGGTCGTGCCATGGGGACCAGCAGCGCAGACCCGTCGCGGCTCGAGCACTACCGGGACGTGTCGTCGGACATGACCACCGCCTTGCAGCACCGGCTCGCCGCCCTCGCGACGTCCCACGACGCCGTGGTGCCGAAGCTGCAGTGGGGCGTGTTCGACCTGTCCGCCACCTTCGGTGACCTCGCGGCCTACCTGCGGCTCAACACGGTGGACGACGCGTGGGTCGCCGTCGTGGCTCAGGCGTTCCGCAACGCCGACGGCGGCTCCGGGCCGCGCACGCTCAGCGACGCCGCCCTGCAGCGGGCCCTCCGCGACGCGGGCGTGCCTGCCGGGCCGCGCACCGACCTCACGGTCGACGACCCGGTGATGTGCGGGATGCCCCCGACGTCCGGGTACGCCGACGACCCCGTGTGCACCGCGACGGGGCACTTCCTCGAGGTCGAGCACGACCTGCCGATGCCCTGGCGCGCCGGCCCGCTGAGCTGGTTGCGGACCTACACGTCCCGCTGGCTGCGCGAGGGCCCGTTCGGCCGGGGCTGGGCGTCCTGGGCGTCGGTCGGGGCGGAGCGGCTCGGGGACGGCGCCGTCGAGGTCGTCCTGCACGACGGTCGCCGGGCGGTCTTCCTGCGCGAGCCGGACGACACGTTCGGGCGGGTGGCGGGCCTGGCCGCGGCGCTGCAGGAGCGCGAGCACGGCGGCTGGGAGCTGCGGTTCGCCAACGCCGACACCTGGACGTTCGACGGGCTCGGCGCTCTGACCGAGGTGCGCAGCGGGGTCGACACCACGACGTTCCTGCGCGACGCCGGCCGCCTCGTGCAGCTGTCCCACAGCAGCGGCCGCACCCTCGACCTCGTCTGGGAGGGCGAGCGCGTCGTCGCCCTGCGCTCCTCCGACGGCCGCGAGGTCGGCTACGCCTACGACGCCGACGGCGACCTCGTGCAGGCGGTCCAGCCGGGCGGCGTCGTGCGCACGTACGAGCAGGCCGGCGGCGGGCTGGTCGCCGCGGTGGTCGACGCGGACGGCGTCGTCGAGTGCCGCAACACCTTCGACGCCGAGGGGCGCGTCAGCACCCAGCTGTCGCCGCACGGCCGCACCACCCGCTTCACCTACGCGAGCCCCGGCGTCACGGTCGTCGACGACGCCGACGGCGGGCCCGTCGCCACCTACGTGCACGACCCCGCCGGGCGGCTGGTCGCCGTCGTCGACGACGCGGGTCTGCGCCAGACCACGCAGTACGACGAGTGGGGCAGCCCGACCGCCGTCACCGACCGCACGGGTGCCACGACGCTGACGCTGCACGACGCGTGGGGACGGGTCCTGGCCGTCGAGACGCCGGACGGCCGGCGCACCTCCGCGCGCTACGACGACCTCGGCCGGGTCGTCGAGCGCACGTCCCCGGACGGCGCCGTCGTGCAGCTGGCCTACGAGGGCGACAGCCGCTGGCCGGTCCGGGCGACCGACCCGCTCGGGGTCGTGACGCACCTGGAGGTCGCCGACGGCGAGGTGGTCGGCGTGACCGACCCCGACGGTGTGCGCACCCGCTTCGAGCGCGACGCCGACGGGCTCGTGACGGCCGTCGTCGACGCGCTCGGGGAGCGCACCCTGCTCGAGCGCGCGCCCGACGGCGAGCTGACGGCCGTGACGGACCCGACGGGGGTGCGGGTCGCGGCCGAGCGCGACGGCGCCGGGCGCGTGGTGCGCCGGCTGCTGCCGGGCGACGTCGTCCTGGGGCTGGAGTGGTCGGCCGCCGGGCGGCTCACCGGCTCGGTGGCGGGCGACGGGGCGCGGACCTCGTTCGCCTGGGGGGAGGACGGCGAGACGTCCCTGCTGACCGACCCCACCGGGGTCACCCTGGCCTTCGAGCACGACCGGCTGGGCCGGCTGGTGCGGGTCGTCGACGGCGCCGGCGCGGTGGTGGAGCACGAGCACGACGGCCTCGGGCGGCTGGTGGCGCTCGTCGACCCGACCGGGGAGCGGTGGCTGCGCGAGCACGACGCCGAGGGCCGCGTCACCGCGCTGGTCGACCCCGAGGGGCGGCGCCAGGAGCGGGAGTACGACATCGCGGGCAGGCTGGTCCGGGTCGACGACGGCGCGGGCGTGGTCACCTCCTTCGGCTACGACGACGCCGGCCGCCTCGCCGTCGTGACCCGTCCTGACGGGACCACCACGACGACGTACGACCTCGCCGGTCGGCGCACGTCGCTCACCGGGCCGGACGCTGCCACCTGGCGGTACGCGTGGTCGCCCGCGGGCCGCCTGCAGGAGGTGGTCCGGCCGTCGGGCCGCGTCACCCGGCTCGAGCACGACGCCGCCGGGCGCCCGTCCGCGGTCGTCGGCCCCGTCGGTTCGCGCCGCGCGTTCCGGCGCGACGCG
>JAODNQ010000291.1 GCA_025464695.1 Frankiales bacterium
CGCCGACAGCGTGGCGTACAGCCGCTCGCGCAGCACCCGGAACTGCAGGGCGTCGAAGACCTTGTGCACCTCGTCGCGGTCCCACTGACCGAGCCGCAACTCGGAGGGGTGGGCGTCCAGCGGCACGTCCCGGACGAGTTCGGTCAGCTGCCGGTTGCGGGCGACGGACGCGATGCCGGCCCGCAGGTTGTCGCCGACCTTGCCCTTGACCTCGTCGACGTGGTCGATCAGCGAGGCGACGTCGCCGTACTGCTGGATGAGCTTGGTCGCCGTCTTCTCGCCGAGCCCCGGGATGCCCGGCAGGTTGTCGCTCGGATCGCCCCGCAGCGCCGCGAACTCCGGGTACTGCTCGGGCGAGAGGCCGTACTTGTCCAGGACGGCGTCGGGCGTCATGCGCCGCATGTCCGACACGCCCCGGCTGTTGTAGAGCACGGTGACGCGGTCGCTCACGAGCTGGAAGGCGTCGCGGTCGCCGGTGACGATGAGGACGTCCATGTCGTCCGACGCCGCCTGCGTGGCGAGGGTCGCGATGACGTCGTCGGCCTCGAAGCCCTCGGCCGTCACGATCGGCACCCGCAGGGCGTCCAGCACCTCGCGCACCAGGCTGACCTGGCCCTTGAAGTCGTCCGGCGTGGCCGCCCGGCCGGCCTTGTAGTCGGCGTAGGCCTCGCTGCGGAAGGTGCTCTTCGAGACGTCGAAGGTCACGGCCAGGTGCGTCGGCTGCTCGTCGCGCAGCACGTTGATGAGCATCGCCGTGAAGCCGTAGACGGCGTTCGTCGGCTGGCCGGTCGTGGTCGAGAAGTTCTCCACCGGCAGGGCGAAGAACGCCCGGTAGGCCAGCGAGTGGCCGTCCAGCAGGAGCAGCCGGTCGCGGGAGACCTCGGGCTCGACGTTCTTCTTGGCTGCCACCGCCCCACTCTAGAGAGCGGCGTCGTCCCCGTCCGCGGGTCCCAGGGGCAGCGGCTGCACCGGCGCCCCGAGGCGCCCGGTGGTCCGCCCGCGCAGCACGGGGCGGCGCCGGACGACGTGCTCCGCCCGAGGCCGCGCCTCTCCCGCGCCGAGCCGACGCCGGACGACGGCGACGGGCGCCACCCGCCGGACGGCGAGCGGCGCGAAGCCGAGGCGGGCGAAGAAGCGGTTGGCGTCGCGCGAGCCGGGGTGCACCGACACGACGATCTGGTCCAGGCCGCGCTCCTCGGCGAACGCGGTGCAGGCCGCGACCAGGGCCTTGCCCGCCCCGCGCCGGCGGTGCCGGTCGCTGACCACCGCGTGGCTCATGTGCACGGCCGGCAGGTCGAGCAGCGCGTTCGAGCTGGCCACGAGGAACAGCGCCATGCCGAGCGGCACGTCGTCCTCCCCGACGGCGACCACGAGGTGGCGGTCGGGGTCCGCCAGCGCGTCGAGGTAGCGGACCTCGAGACCGGGGCGGGCCGCGCCCCGGCCCCGGGAGCTCTCGGCGACGGGCAGGAGGTTGTCGCGCAGCTCGTCGGCGAACGACAGCAGCGCGGGCAGGTCGTCGTGGGTGGCGGGGCGGACACGCACCGTGCTCCGTGCCACGAGGGACGCTCCGGGGTCGAGGGCGGGTCAGGGTCGGACGCGGCAGTCTGTCCGGGCGGGCCGGGTGCTTGTCTGGCCTCCCGGCGCGTCGCACTGTAGGACCGCCGGTCGAGGACGTCGAGGGGGTGGCCGGGTGGTCCGCGGTGCCGGCACGCTGCTCAACGTCGCGACCATCCTGATCGGCTCGGGGGCGGGCGTCGCCCTGCGCGGGCGGCTGCCGGAGCGCACCCGCGACACCGTCACGGACGCCCTCGGCCTCGTCACCCTCGTCATCGGCGGCCTCAACGTGGCGGCGCTGTCCGACCCGGGCTTCGTCCGCGCGGTCAGCTCGGGCGGGACGCTGCTCGTCGTGCTCGGGGCGCTGCTGCTCGGCGGCATCGCCGGGTCCCTGCTGCGCCTCGAGGACCGGCTGCAGTCGACCGGCGGCTGGCTCCAGCGCCGGCTCGCCGGGGAGGGCAGCAGCGCCACCCGCGCCCGCTTCGTCGAGGGCTACGTCGACGCCTCCCTGGTGTTCGTCATCGGGCCGCTCGCCGTGCTCGGTCCGCTGTCGGACGGGCTCGGCCGCGGCATCGAGCAGCTGGCCCTCAAGAGCACGCTCGACGGCTTCGCCTCGCTGGCCTTCGCCGCCTCGCTGGGCTGGGGCGTTGCCGCGTCCGCGGTGAGCGTCGGGGTCGTGCAGGGCGTGCTCACGGTCCTCGGCGCCCTGCTCGGCTCGCTCCTGCCGCTCGCCCTGGTCGCCTCCGTCACGGCCACCGGCGGCGTGCTGCTGCTCGGCGTCGGGCTGCGGCTGCTCGCGGTCAAGCCCGTCCCGGTCGGCGACATGCTGCCGGCGCTGGTGTTCGCTCCCCTGCTCACCGCGCTGGTCGACGCCGTCCGGTGACTCAGCCCCCGAGGTAGGCGGCCGGCACCCGGGGGTCGCCCCGCAGCTCCTGCGCCGTGCCCGAGACGACCACCTCGCCGGACTCGAGCACGTAGCCGCGGTCGGCCAGCGCGAGCGCCGCCCCGACGTCCTGCTCGACCAGCAGCACCGTCGTCCCGTCGCGCACCACCTCGCGGACGGCCTCGTGCAGCTCCTCCACCACCCGGGGCGCCAGCCCGGTCGACGGCTCGTCGAGGAGCAGCAGCCGGGGACCGCTCATCAGCGCCCGCCCCAGGGCCAGCAGCTGCTGCTCGCCGCCCGACAGGGTCCCGGCCCGCTGGTCGGCCCGCTCGCGCAGGCGCGGCAGCAGCCGGTGCACCCGCTCCAGCCCGTCCGGGGCGGCCCGGCGGTGGGCCCCGAGCAGCAGGTTCTCGTGCACGGTCAGGGACCCGAAGACGCGCCGTCCCTCCGGCACGTGGGCCACCCCGAGCCCGACCACGCGGTGCGGCGGCGTCCGGGCCAGCGACCGCCCGTCGAGCCGGACCTCGCCCGACGCCGGCCGCAGCAGGCCGGACACCGTGCGCAGGAGCGTCGACTTCCCGGCGCCGTTCGCCCCCAGCAGCGCGACGACCTCGCCCTGCTCCACCCGCAGGTCGACGCCGCGCAATGCAGGCGCGCCGCGGTGCGCCACCGTGACGGCCTCGAGCTCCAGCAACGGGACCATCCGGGCACTCCACCACGGCGCCGCGTTCCGGGAGGATGACGGTCGTGCGTCACGCGTGGTGCACGGCGCGCTGCGTGGTTGAGTGGCGCCCTCGCCGCGCAGGCGCTGCGATCCGACCCGGACGTCCCCGACGAGGAGCCCCGTGGGCCACCGCCCCTCAGCTGCACGAACGCCCTCCGGACACCCCGCGCCCTCCGGACCCCCGGTGCCGCTCGGTCGGGCAGCCCTGCTGCTGCTGACCGTGCTGCTCGGCCTGCTGGTCGGCCCGTTCCTCGGCGGGACGGGCGCCGCGTCCGCGCAGTCCCCCGCCGTCACGGGCGAGCGCATCCAGGGCACGCTCCGCGACGCCGGCACGGCGCTCGAGGGCGTCGACGTCGTCGTGGAGAAGGACGGCACGGAGGTCGCCCGCGCCACCAGCGACGCCACCGGTCGCTTCGTCGTGCCCGTGCCCGGCGCCGGCGCCTACACCGCCCGCATCGACGAGGCGACGCTGCCCGACGGCGTCGACGTCCGGGTCGGCGAGCGCGCCGTCACCGTCCGCGAGGGCAACCCCGCGCCGGCGGTGTTCCAGTTCGGCGCCGCCCGGGCCGCCCCTCCCAGCCGCTTCGACCGCGCCCCGCAGCTGCTCGTCGGCGGGATCCAGTTCGGCCTCGTGCTCGCCATGGCGGCGGTCGGCCTGTCCCTCATCTTCGGCACGACCGGCCTGACCAACTTCGCCCACGGCGAGCTGATCACCGGCGGCGCCCTGCTGGCCTACGCGTTCAACGTCGGCCTGGGCCTCAACCTGATCGTCGCCACGCTGATCGCCGTGGTGGTGGGCGGGCTCGCGGGCGGGCTGCTCGACCGGGGCCTGTGGCGGCCGCTGCGCAAGCGGGGCACCGGCCTCACCGCGATGCTCGTCGTGAGCATCGGCCTGTCGCTGGTGCTGCGCTACGTCTACCTCTACATCTTCGGCGGCTCCGCCGAGACCTACCTGCAGTACGCCACGCAGAACCCCGTCGACCTGGGGCCGGTCACCATCCTCAAGCGCGACATGGTCATCATCGTGGTCTCGCTCATCGTGCTGGTCGCCGTCGCGGTGGCCCTCACCCGCACCCGGATCGGCAAGGCCACCCGGGCGGTGTCGGACAACCCGTCGCTGGCGGCGTCGTCGGGCATCGACGTCGAGAGCGTCGTCAACGTCGTGTGGGTGGCCGGGACCGCGCTCGCGGTGCTCGGCGGGGTGTTCCTCGCGCTGAGCCAGCAGGTCTACTTCCAGCTGGGGCAGAACGTGCTGCTGCTGCTGTTCGCCGGGGTCACCCTGGGCGGGCTCGGCACGGCCTACGGCGCCCTGCTCGGCAGCCTCGTGATCGGGGTCTTCACCCAGCTCTCCACGCTGTTCATCGCGGCGGAGCTGCAGACGGTGGGCGCCCTCGTGGTCCTGATCATCATCCTCATCGTCCGGCCGCAGGGCATCCTCGGCCGCAGGGAACGGGTCGGATGAGCCGCCGCCCCGCCCCCGCCCGCCTGTGCGACAGGAGGTCTCCGTGGACTTCGGTGTGATCGTCACGAACACCCTCGTCGCCCTGTTCAACGTCGAGGCGCTGGTGCTCGCCCTGGCCGCGATCGGCCTCAACGTGCACTTCGGCTACACCGGACTGCTCAACTTCGGTCAGGTCGGCTTCCTCGCCATCGCCGCCTACGGCCTCGGCACCGGCGTCACCTACTTCGACCTGCCGTTCGGCGTCAGCATCCTGCTGGGGCTCGGCGGGGCGGTGCTGCTCGCCCTCGCCCTCGGCATCCCGACCCTGCGGCTGCGGGCCGACTACCTGGCCATCGTCACGATCGCCTCGTCCGAGGTGATCCGCCTGGTCGCCCGGTCGTCGTCGCTGCGCGGCTTCTCCGGCGGCTCCTCGGGGCTGTCGGGCTTCGCCCGCGGCTTCTACGACCTCAACCCGCTCTCCCCCGGCCGCTACGCGATCGGCTCGGTGGGCTACGACGCCAACCGGACCTGGCTGCTGCTGGTCGGCTGGACGCTCGCGGTGCTGTCGTCCCTGCTGGTGTTCCTGCTGATGCGGAGCCCCTGGGGCCGCGTGCTGAAGGCCATCCGCGAGGACGAGGACGCCGCCCGCAGCCTCGGCAAGAACGTCGTCGGCTACACGATGCAGTCGCTGATCCTCGGCGGGCTCTTCGGCGCGCTCGGCGGCTTCGTGCTCGCGCTGGGCAACTCCTCCATCCAGCCCGACACCTACAGCACCCTGCTCACCTTCTTCGCCTTCACGGCGATGATCCTGGGCGGTGCCGGGCGCGTGCTCGGGCCGATCGTCGGCGCGGTGCTGTTCTCGACGTTCTTCGTCTTCCTGGAGAACCTGCTCGTGCAGGCGAAGCGGGCCGACTACATCCCCGACAGCATCATGACCCTGAACCAGGTCGGCATCGTCCGGCAGATCGCCGTCGGCGTGCTGCTCATGGCCCTCATGATCTACCGGCCGCAGGGCCTGTTCGGCGACAAGAAGGAGCTGGCGCTCGATGCCCGATAGCGCGGTCGTCACCGGCGCGAAGGGGCTGGTCGGCCTCGAGGCCCGCCCCGGGGTGCCCAAGCCCGACCCGATCCTCGTCGCCGACGGCGTCACCCGGCGCTTCGGCGGCCTGACCGCCGTCGAGGTCGGGCACCTCGAGGTCCAGCGCGGCGCGATCACCGCGCTGATCGGCCCGAACGGCGCCGGCAAGACGACGTTCTTCAACCTGCTGACCGGCTTCGACAAGCCCGACGAGGGCTCGTGGACCTTCGAGGGCAAGGCGCTGTCGGGCGTGCCCGCCTACCAGGTGGCCCGGCGCGGGATGGTCCGCACCTTCCAGCTGACCAAGGCGCTGTCGAAGATGACGGTGCTCGACAACATGCGCCTGGGCGCGACCGGCCAGCGGGGCGAGAACTTCTTCCGCGCCCTCGTCCCCGGGCTGTGGCGGTCGCAGCAGCAGGGCGTGGACGACCGCGCCCGCGACCTGCTGGCCCGCTTCAAGCTCGACGCCAAGCAGGCCGACTTCGCCGGCAGCCTCTCGGGCGGCCAGCGCAAGCTGCTCGAGATGGCCCGCGCCCTGATGGTCGAGCCGACCATGGTCATGCTCGACGAGCCGATGGCCGGCGTGAACCCGGCCCTGACGCAGTCGCTGCTGGGCCACGTGAAGGACCTGCGGGAGCAGGGGATGACGGTGCTGTTCGTCGAGCACGACATGGACATGGTCCGCGACATCAGCGACTGGGTCGTCGTGATGGCGCAGGGCAAGGTCGTGGCCGAGGGCCCGCCCGACACCGTCATGGCCGACCCCGCCGTCATCGACGCCTACCTCGGCGGGCACCACGACGCCCCGCTGTCGGTCGAAGAGGAGCAGGAGCAGCTGCAGGCCGCCGAGGCCGAGCTGGACGCCGCTGCCGAAGCGCGAGGAGACCTGTGACCAGCCCGCTCGCCAAGGCCAAGGCGGAGGCCGAGGCCAGCCGCTCCGCCGCCGAGGACGCCGCCCGCGCCGCCCACCTCAAGGGCGCCGAGGGCGCCCTCGTGCGCATCGACGCGCTCATCGCCGGCTACGTCCCCGGTGTCGACATCCTCAACGGCTGCGACCTGCACTGCGCGGAGGGCGAGCTGGTCGGGATCATCGGCCCGAACGGCGCCGGGAAGTCGACGCTGCTCAAGTCGCTGTTCGGCCTGGTGCCG
>JAODNQ010000295.1 GCA_025464695.1 Frankiales bacterium
GGGCACCAGCGACGACGGCGCGGCGCACGACGTCGGCGACGACTCCCGCGCCCGGAGCGGCTCGGGCGGCCGGAGCGGCTCCGACGACGGCGCCACCCACGACGGCGCCGCCCACGACGGCGCGTCCCACGACGGCGCCGCCCACGAGGACGGCGACGACCGCGGCGGCTCGGGCGGGCACGGCAGCGACGACTGAACCGCCCCCGCACTGCCGCCCGCGACACTGGAGGCCGACCCGAGGAGGAGCCGTGCACGACGAGAGCGGACCCCGCGCGTGGGTGTCGGTGTCGGTCGGTCGCGCCGTGGCGGTGTTCCTCGTCGCCGGCCTGCTCGCCATGGTCGGCGTCGGGGTGCTGCTCGGCCTCGCACAGCGACGGGCCGCGGTCGCGGAGGCGGTGCGCGACGCCCGCACGCTCACCAACCTCGAGGCCCACGACGTCGTCGGGCCGGCTCTGTCGAGCGAGGCCCTGCGGCCGGGCCCGGCCCGCGACGCCCTCGACCGAGTCGTCCGGGAGCGCGTGCTCGGCGACCTGATCGTCCGGGTGAAGGTCTGGGACGAGACGGGGCTGGTCGTCTACTCCGACGACGCCTCGCTCGTGGGCCAGCGGTTCCCCCTGCCGGAGGACGAGCTGGTCGCGCTGCGGACCGGCCGGACGGCGGCGGAGCTGAGCGACCTCGACGAGCAGGAGAACCGGGGTGAGCGCCGCTTCGGACGCCTGCTGCAGGTGTACCTCGGGGTGCAGACGCCCAGTGGGCAGCGCCTGCTGTTCGAGACCTACCAGCCGTACGCGTCGATCCGCGAGGCGAGCCACCGGCTGTTCCTGTCGGAGCTGCCCGTGCTCGTCGGCGGTCTCGTGCTGCTGTACCTGCTGCAGGCGCCGCTGGCCTACCGGATGGCCGTGCGCCTGCGGTCCGCGCAGCAGCAGCGCGAGGAGCACCTCGTGGCCGCCCTGGCCGCTGCCGACCGCGAGCGCACCCGGATCGCGTCGGACCTGCACGACGGCGTGGTCCAGGACATGGCCGGCGCCAGCTGGCAGCTCTCGGCCAGCGCGGAGCGGGTGCGCGCCACCGGGGACGTCGCGGCCGCGGACGCCGTCGACCGCACCGCTCGGGACCTGCGCCGCTGGGTGCGCGAGCTGCGCAGCCTCATCGTGACGGTCACCCCGCCGGCCCTCCACGACCTGGGCCTCGGGCCGGCGCTGACCGACCTCGTGGCCGTGCTCGAGGGCCGCGGCACCCGGGTCGAGCTCGACGTCGACGGCGTCCCGCCGCTCGAGGAGGCCGACGAGGTGCTGGCGTTCCGGGTCGCGCAGGAGGCCGTGCGCAACGTCGTCCGGCACGCCGCCGCGGCGCGGGTGCAGGTGTCCGCCGGGGTGCGCGACGGCGCACTGGTCCTCGCCGTCGCCGACGACGGCCGCGGGTTCGACCGTGCCGCCCTGCCGCGGGGCCGCGGCAGCGTCGGGCTCGAGCTCCTGACCGCCGTGGTGGCGGCGCAGGGCGGGTCCGTCGACGTCGCGTCCGCGCCGGGCGCCGGCACGACGCTGACCCTGCGCCTGCCGGTCCGCGTGCCGGTGACGCCGTGATCCGCGTCCTGCTCGTCGACGACCACGCCCTCGTGCGGCAGGGGCTGTCCGCGCTCGTCAACGCTGCCGTGGACCTCGAGCTCGCCGGCGCGGTGGCCGACGGCGCCCTGGCGGCCGCGGCGGTCGTGCAGACGGCGCCCGACGTCGTGCTCATGGACCTGTCCATGCCGGGGACCGACGGCCTGACCGCCACCCGCGAGGTCCTGCAGGTGCGCCCCGACGTCAAGGTGCTGGTGCTCACCTCGTTCGGGGAGAACGAGCGCGTCCACGCCGCCCTCGCGGCGGGCGCCGTCGGCTACCTCCTCAAGGACGCCGAGCCGGGGGACGTGCTGCGGGCCGTCCGGGAGGCCGACGCCGGAGGGGTGCCGCTGTCGCCCTGGGTCGCCCGGGCCCTGCTGCCGCAGCCGACCGCCGCCCCGACCGCCGCCCCGACCGCCGCCCCGGCCCCCGTCCTGACGGCCCGCGAGCGGGAGGTCCTCGCGCTGGTCGCCGTCGGGCTGCCGAACAAGTCGGTGGCCCGCCGGCTGGGGATCAGCGAGAAGACGGTCAAGGCGCACCTGACGCGGGTGTTCGCCGCGCTGGGCGTCGCGGACCGGACGTCCGCCGCCCTGTGGGCCCAGCGGAACGGCCTGGTCTGAGCCGGCGGAGGACCTAGAGGACGGTCAGGACCTCGACGCCGTCGTCGGTGACCAGCACGGTGTGCTCGAACTGCGCGGTCCGGCTCTTGTCGACCGTGGTCGCGGTCCAGCCGTCGTCCCACAGGTCGTGCCGGTGGTCGCCGACCGTGATCATCGGCTCGATGGTGAAGGTCTGGCCCGGCTGCAGGACCATCGTGGCCTGCGGGTTGTCGTAGTGGAAGACCTGCGGGTCGCTGTGGAAGGTGCGCCCGATGCCGTGGCCGACGAAGGAGCGGACGACGCCGTAGCCCTCGCCCTCCGCGTAGGTCTGGATGGCCCGGCCGATGTCGCGGACGCGGTTGCCGGGCTTCACCTGGGCGATGCCGAGCTCCAGGCTCCTGTGGGTGACCTCGACCAGACGGCGGCTCTCCTCGTCGACCTCGCCGACGAGGAAGGTCGCGTTGGTGTCGCCGTGGAAGCCGTCGAGGAAGATCGTGACGTCGAGGTTGACGATGTCGCCGTCCTTGAGGACGGTGGAGTCGGGGATGCCGTGGCAGATGACCTCGTTGACGCTGGTGCACAGCGACTTCGGGTACCCGTTGTAGCCGAGCGGGCTCGGGTAGCCGCCGCGCGCGACGCACGCCTCGTGGCAGATCCGGTCCAGCTCGTCGGTGGTGATGCCGGGACGGACGGCGGCGCCGACCTCGGCCAGCACCTCGGCGGCCGCGCGCCCGGAGACGCGCATCTTCTCGATCTCCTCCGGCGTCTTGGGCGCCGCCGAGCCGCGGTCCTTCGGACGCCCGTGCTTGTCGAGGACGTAGTCGGGCCGCGGGATCGACGCCGGGACCTCCCGGCGCGGCGACAGCTTCCCCTTCGTGACGTGCTTGGCCGCCTCGAGGGCGGCGGCCTCCTTCGCGGCGGCCTCGGCGGCGACGCGCGCCGGGTCGAGGTCGGCGATCCGGTGGCAGCGCTTGTACTTGCGCCCGCTGCCGCACCAGCAGGGGTCGTTCGCGGCCAGCTGCGGGGTCGACGTCGTCACGAGGTCCAGGTTAGGCCGCGCTCAGCAGCCGGGCGAGCCGCTGACGGGCGAGCCGACGTCGACCTGGCTGAGGACGGCGGACAGGACGCTCTGCCGCGCGCCGTCGGTCTCCTGCAGCCGGCACAGGACCCGTTCGGTCACGGTGTCGTTCTTGAGCTGCAGCACCAGGCGTGGTGCGTGGTTCAGCACCTGCAGCACGCCCCCCTCCTGCAGGACGTAGCCGACGTGGACGACCGGGGTGCCGTCCGCGCCCGTGACCGTGATGCGCTCGGCGGGCAACCACATCGCGCTCGTCGTCAGCACGTTCACCCCGACGACGCCGACCACCGCGGCCGCCCACAGGGACAGGGCCCGGGGGAACCCCCGTACGCCGAGCAGGGAGAGCACGGGCAGCGCGAGCAGGGCGGCGGCCCGGGCCAGGGTGCCCGGCTCGACCGGGACGAAGGCGCAGGCCACGACGGCGACCGCCGCGGCCAGCAGCCCGCGTCCGGGGCGGCGACCGGTCAGCAGGTCGTGCAGGGCGAGCAGCGCCGTGCCGCTCGCCACGACGACGGCGAGCGCCGGGAGCAGGGTGGTGACGACGCCGAGCACCGTCGGCAGCAGGCCCGCGCTGCGCAGCAGGGCGAGCGACGTGCCCGTCTCGCGGCCGCCGGCGATGTAGACGCGGGTGATGAGCAGCAGGGTGCCCGACAGGGTCAGCACCAGGCCCAGGTGCTTCTCGACCTCTGCGCCGAGGTCGCGCCGGACGGGGGCCGGCGGGTCCGGCTGCACCGCGGTCACAGCCCCTCCCGCTCGAGCGTCACCGACAGCGAGGAGGGCAGGTCCTCGCGCAGCCAGCCCTGCCACCTGGGCTCGCCGGAGGTGCGCGTCTCCGCGCCGTAGGGGCTCTCGGACGGCCCGACCCGGGTGCCGGCCGGGGCGCTGCCGCGCCACGAGACGGTGACGGGCAGGGGCTCCCGCAGGGCGACGTCGGGCAGGGGCAGCAGGGCGGTGCCGTCGGCCCCCGTGGTCCCGACGACGCTGCCGCCCGAGTAGGCGGCGCGGACCAGCACGTCGCGGGGCGGGTCGACCCCTGCCGGCCCGGTCAGGCGCACCGCGACAGCGCTGCGCGTCCGCGTGCCCGGCACCACCTCCGCCTGCAGGGAGACCACGCGCGGGCGCAGGTCGCCCTGCCTCGCCGCGAGCCGGTACAGCTCCCTCGCCCGCTGCACCTCCCGCTCCTGGACGCCCGGGTCGGCGTCGGGGTCGACCAGGGGCGGGCTGCGCAGCTCGCCCTCGTCCTGTGCCAGGGCGGCACGGCAGGCGATGCCGACGGCCGCGTCCTCCTCACCCTCCGGGAGCCCGTTCGTGCGGGCGGCGACCGCCACCACCCGGGCACAGCGCCGGGCACCGACCTCCTCCGGGTCGGCGTAGCCCGCGTGGTCCACGCCGATCTTCTGGCCCCGGTCCAGGCCCGTCCGCACCACGGGCGCGGGCTCGCCCGGCGGCCGCTCGTCCCGGGCCTGGTCCGCGGCTCGGGACCAGTCGGGGTCGACCAGCACCGGCACCACCTGCTCGGTCCCGCCCAGCACCGGGTCGGCGTCGCTGCCGTCGAAGACCAGCTCGAAGGACTCGTAGGCCGTCGCCGAGCTGCCGCTGAGCCGGCGCGCCTCTCCGCCCGCGGGCAGCAGCTCGACCTCCGTGGCCGCGCCCAGCGCGAAGCTCACGACGAGCAGGGCCGCCGTGGACATCGACCCCCCGACGGACACGGGCGCACCGTGCCGCACCGGCGACCGCCTCGCAAGGAGGGTCAGGTGGCGCGGGCGGTCGCGGCGAGGGCCAGCGCCTCGAGCACCTCGCGGGCCTCGTCGCCGAGGGGGGCGGCGCGGACGGCCTGGACGGCGTCGTCGAGCAGCGTGGCGATCAGGGTCTCGACCCGGTGGCAGGCGCCTGTGTCGGTGAGGACCTGGCGCAGCGCGGCGACGCCCTCCTCCGACAGGTGCGGGTCGCCGAGGTGGCGCCGGACGACGGCGGCCTGCGACGGCGTCGCCTGCTCGAGTGCCATCGCGACCAGCACGGTCCGCTTGCCCTCGCGCAGGTCGTCGCCGGCGGGCTTGCCGGTCTGGGCGGGGTCGCCGAACACGCCGAGGACGTCGTCGCGCAGCTGGAAGGCCTCGCCGAGCGGCAGGCCGTAGCCGGAGTAGGCCTCGACCACCTCCGGGCCGGCCCCGGCCAGTGCCGCGCCGAGGTGCAGCGGCTTCTCGATCGTGTACTTCGCGCTCTTGTAGCGGGCCACGCGCAGGGCGCTCTCGACGGTGCCGCCGCCCTTGGCCTGCTCGAGCAGGTCGAGGTACTGGCCGCCCATGAGCTCGGAGCGCATCTCGTCGAACACCGCCTGCGCGGCCGGCAGGACCTCGGCGGGCACACCGCTGGTCGCGAGCATCTCGTCCGACCAGGCCAGGGCGAGGTCCCCGAGCAGGATGGCCGCCCCGGCCCCGAACGCCTCCGGGTCGCCGTGCCACCCCTGCGCCCGGTGGCTGCTGGCGAAGCGGCGGTGCACCGCGGGCGCGCCGCGGCGGGTGTCGCTGCCGTCCATGACGTCGTCGTGGATGAGCGCGCAGGCCTGGAACAGCTCCAGCGCGGCCGCCGCCACGACGACCTGCTCGCTGTCGTGCCCGCCCGCGCCGCGGTAGCCCCAGTAGCAGAACGCGGGGCGCAGCCGCTTGCCGCCCGCGACGAGGTCGACCAGCGCGTCCGTGAGCGGCCCGAGGTCCTCGCTCACGCGGTCCAGCCGCGGCACCTGCCGCCCGACGAACCCGTCCAGCGCCTTCTGCACCCGCTGGCGCAGGTCGGCGCGGTCGAGAGGGCTCACGCGCGCCACCCTAGGTCTCCCGCGCAGCACGCGCGACGACTAGCCTCGCCCCCATGGCGACCGGCTCGATCAGGGACATGCTCGCGACCGGCGAGCGGACGTTCTCCTTCGAGTTCTTCCCGGCGAAGACCGACGACGGCGAGCGCCACCTCTGGCAGGCGCTGCGCGAGCTCGAGCCGCTGCAGCCCGACTTCGTCTCGATCACCTACGGCGCCGGGGGCTCGACCCGCGACCGGACGATCGCGATGACCGAGAAGATCGCCACCGAGACCACCTTCACCCCGCTGGCGCACCTCACCGCGGTCGACCACTCGGTGGCCGAGCTGCGGCGCATCATCGGCCAGCTCGCCGACGCCGGGGTGCGCAACGTCCTGGCCCTGCGCG